>CBCYMK010000001.1:0-6807 GCA_965183875.1 Flavobacteriales bacterium
CAAAGTTTAAAACTTCATTTATTTTAGTTTGACCTTTTTTCAACTCCCCTACTGCAAGGTATATTTCGGCTAGGCTCAATCTACAATCAATATTTCTAGAATCTAGTAATGCACATTTCTCCCAAGAATTCTTAGCAAAACGACTATTCCTCATCGCATAATGTAAGGTTCCCAGTTGTTGCCAATAAAAAGCATTGGTAGAGTCTAAGGAAACTGCTTTTAATAAATCGTTTGCACCTGGACTTAGGGAATTACTTTTTAAGAAAAGCTCTGCTCTCTCAAAATACAAAGCTGCATTCAAACTATCCGCAGCGATTAAACTGTTCAGAGAATCTATACGCACAAGCACAGAACTAGTAGAGTCTGACTCTACAGCAGAAACACTTTTACTTGTAGTAGCTTGCTGCCCACATGAAATAAGTAGCGTAGCGAGACTTAAAATTAAGAAATTCTTCATTTTTGAAAACTAAAAAAATCTCTAGGTCTCCCTAGAGATTTGTGTTATGCATTTTGAATTTGGTCTACGATCTTAGCTTCTAACTCTTCGGCAAGCTCTTGGTTATCGATAAGTAACCTTTTTACTGCATCTCTACCCTGACCTAGTTTTGTATCGCCATAACTAAACCAAGAACCACTCTTCTTAACTACATTATACTCCACACCTAGATCTACAATTTCGCCTACTTTAGAAACCCCTTTACCGTACATAATATCGAATTCTGCTTTACGGAATGGAGGAGCAACCTTATTCTTCACCACCTTCACTCGGGTTCTGTTTCCGATCACATTATCCCCGTCTTTCAACTGAGTACTTCTACGAATGTCTAAACGTACAGAAGCATAAAATTTAAGCGCATTACCACCCGTTGTAGTTTCAGGGTTTCCGAACATTACCCCAATTTTTTCACGGAGTTGGTTAATGAAGATACAAGTACAACCTGTTTTAGAAATCGATGCCGTAAGTTTTCTTAAAGCTTGAGACATTAAACGGGCATGTAATCCCATTTTAGAATCCCCCATCTCTCCTTCAATCTCACTCTTTGGTGTTAAAGCAGCAACAGAATCAATAACGATAATATCTACCGCACCCGAACGAATTAAGTTGTCGGTAATTTCTAAAGCTTGTTCACCAGAATCTGGTTGTGCAATAATTAACTCGTCTATATTTACCCCTAAGTTCTCAGCGTAAAAGCGATCGAATGCGTGTTCAGCATCAATAAACGCAGCTATACCACCCGTCTTTTGAGCCTCTGCAATTGCATGTATAGCTAAGGTCGTTTTCCCTGAAGACTCAGGACCATAAATTTCTACTACCCTACCCTTAGGGTAACCACCAATCCCCAAGGCTAAATCTAAACCTAAAGATCCTGTTGGAATGCAAGCAATATCTTCTGCGGCTACATCGCCCATTTTCATTACTGCACCCTTACCGTATGTTTTCTCCAACTTATCCATTGTAAGTTGTAATGCTTTTAACTTTGCTTCTCTTTCCTTATCCATAATGCTTTTATTTTCTTTGACAAATTAAGTCTTCGCTAGTGACAATTAATGACACTAACTATAAGATTCAATTATTTGATTTGTATGCTCCTTGGTTTTAACTTTCAAAAATATCTTTTCGATTATCCCATTTTCATCTATTACAAAAGTTGTTCTGTGAACTCCATCGTATTCTCTACCCATAAACTTTTTGAGTCCCCAAACATTATAAGCTTCAAGAACAGTTTTGTCCTCATCGGCAATAAGCGTAAAAGGCAAATTGTATTTTTCAATAAACTTTAAATGTCTTTTTGCTGGATCTGGGCTCACTCCAATAATCTCGAATCCTTTTTCTTTTAGGAGGTTATAATTCTCTCCTAAGTTGCAAGACTGAGCCGTACAACCGGGAGTCATATCTTTTGGGTAAAAGAAAAGAATAAGTTTTTTACCTGCATAATTACTTAGAGAAGTAACTTCTCCATTTTCATTGAGCGCATTAAAATCAGGTGCTTTATCACCAACTTGTAAACGGGTCATACTAAATAGCTTGTTTGATTCAAAAATAAATAAAAAGCCCCGCTTAACAGAGTCAAACGAGGCTTTTTATTAACAAATTAAAATCCCTAATTAGCGATAAACACAATAGATTTTATTGCTTTAGTCTTAATGATACTTGATGATTTTGCATAAGCTAATACAAACTGCAAAGCTTTTTCGGAAGGCTGAGCATTAAAGTTTAAAAGTTTATTTTCACTGGAATCTTTAGACTGTCCAGAAAAGTCATAGAGTGTAGTTGTTTTTGCCATAGAGTGCGTTTTTATTTCCACTATAACGGCTACACTTTGGGTTTATTGCACGATTAAACTCACCTGATTTTTCTCTTTTAATTTACGCAGGTTCATAAGTGCGTAACGCATTCTACCTAAGGCCGTATTTATACTGATATCACATTCTTCTGCGATCTCTTTAAAGGTCATGCACGCATAAAAACGCATCTCTAAAACAACTCTTTGCTCATCGGATAAATGACTTATTAAAATCTTCAAATCTTTCGCCACTTGAGCATTTATCGTTTCTCCTTCGCTAGTATCTTCAACATCTCCAATTATGTCAAAAATATTATACTCATCGGTGGAACGCACCATTCTCACACGGGCATTTTTTCTAAAATGATCAATTACCATATTGTGAGAAATACGCATTACCCAGGCAATAAATTTACCCTCTTCGTTGTAACGACCTTCATTGAGTTTATTAATGACTTTAATAAAAACTTCTTGAAAAATATCGTTCGCCAAGTCCACATCTTTAACTTTAGAAAGAATATACCCAAAGACCTTGTCTTTGTGACGGATAATTAAATGTTCAATTGAAAGGGAGTCGCCAGATAAAAAAGCACTCACCAGTTGTTGGTCTGTAATATTTTGCACACGCATAAGCTACCGTTTAGGTTAAACAACATTTAAAATGTAATAGGTAGAAATGCTTCTATAGGCAAAAAGGGTTTGGTGAATTAATAATTTGGCTCTAATATAGAACTTTTTCAACAATCGTACCAAAGGTACAAACGATTGCGTGTTAAAATTCCCTAATTTTGCGATTCTTCAAAAAGGCATTAAACGTTTATGAAAGATTTCGACCAGTTAGATTCCAAAGAAAACATCCTTATTAAAGGGGCTAGGCTACACAATTTAAAAAATATTGATGTGGCTATACCACGCAATAAATTTGTGGTTATTACTGGGCTTTCGGGATCTGGGAAATCTACCTTGGCTTTCGACACACTTTATGCCGAAGGACAAAGACGCTATGTAGAAAGTTTATCCTCTTACGCCAGACAGTTTTTAGGGAGACTTAATAAGCCTGAAGTAGATAGCATAAAAGGTATTTCGCCCGCTATAGCGATAGAACAAAAGGTGAACTCTAAAAACCCACGCTCTACCGTAGGTACCAGCACAGAGATTTACGATTATATAAAATTACTTTTCGCAAGAATCGGAAAAACCATTTCTCCGGTTTCGGGAAAAGAAGTGAAAAAACACAGTGTTCAAGATGTAGTTGACTTTATCCTCACTAAAGAAGAAGGTATAAAGTTTTATGTTCTCGCCCCATCACAACAGGGAGATAGAGACTATAAGCTATACTTAGAGATGCTCCTTCAACAAGGGTATCATCGCATAAAACACAAGGATACCATTTTAAGAATTGAGGATCTTTTAGAACAAAAAACAAAACTTAAAGGCTCTTATTACCTTCTTATAGATAGATTGAGTTTACAGAAAGAAGACGGGTTTATAGAAAGACTTTCGGACTCTATCCAAACAGGGTTCCACGAAGGAAAAGGAGACTGTATAATAGAATTTATAGAAACTGAGGAGCAAACAACTTTCAGTAATCGTTTTGAATCCGACGGAATTGTCTTTGAAGAGCCTAGTATCCACCTTTTTACTTTTAACAATCCTTTTGGGGCTTGTAAAACTTGTGAAGGAAATGGGAGTATTGTTGGAATAGATGAGGAACTGGTAATCCCAAATACAGGCTTATCAATTTATGAAGATGCCATAGCTTGTTGGAAAGGAGATACACTTTGTAAGTACAAAGACGATTTAGTTTTAAATGCTGAAAGCTGGGATATCCCGATTCACAAGCCTTATTTTGAACTCTCTAAAGAACAAAAGGATTTTATTTGGAACGGAAGTAAAGCGTTTAAATTCAAAGGGATTCACAAGTTTTTTGCAGGTTTAGAAAAGAAAAATTACAAAATTCAAAACCGCGTATTACTCTCTCGTTATAGAGGGAAAACGCTATGTAATACCTGTGAGGGGAAAAGACTACGTACTGAAGCCAACTATGTAAAAGTTGGTAATTACTCTATTCTAGAAATTGTAGATATGCCAATAGACGAATTGTCGGAGGTATTCAAAACAATAAAACTAAGTAAAAACGATCAGGAAATTGCAGGTAGGTTATTAATTGAAATCCAAAATAGAATTCAATTTTTAATCGATGTGGGCTTAAGCTACCTGAGCATAAACCGTCGTTCTTCCACGCTATCTGGAGGAGAGTCGCAGCGTATAAATTTAGCTACTTCTCTTGGGAGTAGCTTGGTAGGCTCTATGTATATTTTAGATGAACCTAGTATAGGGTTGCACTCTCGAGACACCCAAAGACTCATAAAGATCTTAAAATCTCTAAGAGATGTAGGAAACACTGTAATTGTGGTAGAACACGATGAGGACATTATGAAGGCTGCAGATTTGGTTATCGATATGGGACCTATGGCAGGAATGCATGGTGGTAAAGTAATGTTTCATGGAACACATAGCGAATTAGCTGAGGAAAAAATAAGCCTTACTGCGCAGTACTTAAACGGTGATTTAAATATAGAAATCCCTAAAAAGCGAAATTGGACAGATTCCTTAGTAATTAAGGGAGCAAGGCAACACAATCTAAAAAATATTACGGCAGAGATTCCACTCAACGTACTTACTGTAGTTAGTGGTATTAGCGGCTCTGGGAAGAGTACTTTAATAAAGAACATATTCTACCCTGCCCTAGTAAAAGCTCTTGGCGGATACGGCCCTAAAATTGGACAATTCGACGAACTCACAGGCTCGGTGAAAAATATTGCTGGAGTAGAATTTATAGACCAGAATCCAATTGGAAAATCCTCGCGATCGAACCCTGTTACCTATATCAAAGCTTACGACGAAATAAGAAATCTTTACGCAGACCAAAAACTTTCTACTAGTAGAGGTTATAAAGCAAAACACTTTTCTTTTAACACCAATGGTGGTAGATGTGAGCATTGTTCTGGCGAGGGTGAGGTTACCATAGAAATGCAATTTATGGCAGACGTTCACTTAGAGTGTGAACATTGTAAAGGAAATCGTTTTAAAGACGAAGTTTTAGAAGTTCGCTTTAATCAGAAAAACATCTCAGACATACTTAACTTAACTATAGACGAGGCAATTGCATTTTTCCAAGAACACGAACAGCAAAAAATCGCCAAAAGACTACAACCGCTACAAGATGTAGGATTGGGCTATATTCATCTAGGACAGTCTTCTTCTACACTCTCAGGCGGGGAAGCACAAAGAGTTAAACTGGCTTCTTTCTTAGGGAAAGGTAAAAGTGGTGGACAGCAATTTTTCATTTTTGATGAACCTACTACAGGATTGCACTTCCACGATATTAAAAAGCTCTTAGAATCTTTTAACGCATTAATTGAAAATGGACACACCATATTAGTAATCGAGCATAATCCAGATGTAATTAAATGTGCCGATTGGCTGATAGACCTAGGAAAAGAAGGTGGTAAAAATGGAGGTCAATTAATTTTTGAAGGACTACCGGAAGACATCATCAACTGTAAGGAAAGTTCTACAGGAGAGTTCTTAAAAGAGAAGTTTGAGTAAATTGTAGAGTGGAAGAAAAGTCCAATGAGTCTTAAACTCTAAAGGACTAGCTAACGAATAGTAATACACGATTTTTATTTTTTTTACCGACCTCTTTTATTTTAGAGTAAAAAACGTATAAAATGAGCCTAAGCAAAATGTTGTTTAAAATTTCCAACGGAAGGAAGGAAATGAGTTCATTTTGGTAGCCATTTTAAAGTTTTTGGAACGTTAAGAAATAAAGAAAGTCATGATTTTTCGTTCTTTTCATCAAGGAAAAGGACAAGGTAAATCAGACTGACCGCAATGATTTGAAAATTATTGAAAAAACCATTTCCCATTCTAGTCACCGATCTTGCATTAAGTCTGAAGCTCTAAAGGACTAGCTAACGAATAGTAATACACGATTTTTATTTTTTTTACCGACCCCTTTTATTTTAGAGTAAAAAACGTATAAGATGAGCCTAAGCAAAATGTTGTTTAAAATTTCCAACGAAAGGAAGGAAATGAGTTCATTTTGGTAGCCATTTTAAAGTTTTTGGAACGTTAAGAAATAAAGAAAGTCATGATTTTTCGTTCTTTTCATCAAGGAAAAGGACAAGGTAAATCAGACTGACCGCAATGATTTGAAAATTATTGAAAAAACCATTTCCCATTCTAGTCACCGATCTTGCATTAAGTCTGAAGCTCTAAAGGACTAGCTAACGAATAGTAATACACGATTTTTATTTTTTTTACCGACCTCTTTTATTTTAGAGTAAAAAACGTATAAGATGAGCCTAAGCAAAATGTTGTTTAAAATTTCCAACGGAAGGAAGGAAATGAGTTCATTTTGGTAGCCATTTTAAAGTTTTTGGAACGTTAAGAAATAAAGAAAGTCATGATTTTTCGTTCTTTTCATCAAGGAAAAGGACAAGGTAAATCAGACTGA
>CBCYMK010000002.1:0-202388 GCA_965183875.1 Flavobacteriales bacterium
AATAATGCGATTTGCTTTTAAGACATCCTTATTCATTACTGCATTTTGCAGTTCAAAATTGTTATAGTCTTTACTTATCCCAATATTCTCTTCTACGAGCTTAGCGCTAATTTCTGTTCCTTTGGGTGCAAGGATACAAAGCTTATTAAGCTCGCCTGAAATTTTAGATAGGTCTGTACCTAAAAACTCTGTTAACATAGCCGCTGCCTTATTACCTATAGTATAATCCTTACTACGTAAATAGCCCTTTATCCATTCTGGAATTTTGTTTTCATAGAGTTTATTGCTCTCAAAATAGATTCCATTTTTTTGAATACTCTTATACAAAGCCTTTCTCTTGTCTATTTTCTTACCTCTATAACAAAGCACTAATACAGTAGAATTTAAAGGCTGATCTACATAAGCTTTAAGCTCTTCAATCTTTTTTAAATCTTGGGCTTCCTTTACTATAATAACGGTGTTTTCCGACATCATAGGAAACTGTTTAGCAGCAGAAATTAAGGACCCTACCTCAACATCTCTACCGTACATAACAGTTTGATTAAAACCTTTCTCTGCCTCATCGAGCACATGACTCTCAATATGATCGCTTATTAAATCGATATAGTACGTTTCCTCTCCAGCCAAAAAGTAAACAGGGCTGTACTTTTTTGATTTTAAATCTGCTAAGATCTGTTCGTGTGTCATGGAGTTCTAATTAAATCGAAGTATAAAAATTTGAGCTTGAATTTATTTGGTAGTAAATTGACTTATAATAGATAGGAGCAAATATATAAGTACCAATAATGGGATAGCAGCAAAATATAAAGTTGCCAATAACACTATAGATAAGCCGATAAATGAAAATCTCAATTTATTATCTACAAACTTCAAATTCTTGAATTTAAAAGCAAAAAGAGGAATTTCAGACACCATTGCTAAAGACATTATAACCGTTAACGAAATTAAAAGTTCTGGTATAGAGATTAAAGAATTCAAAAAATGATCGGCTTGAAAATGACTTATAAGAGGAAAAGAAATAAAGAAGAGGGTATTTGCGGGCGTATTCAAACCAATAAAACCATCTGTTTGTCTTTCATCAATATTAAACTTAGCCAAACGGTAAGCAGAAAAAGCAGGAATTAAAAGTGCGATAAAGGAGTATGAACTCAAGGTACTAGCTTCTAATAAATGAAAAACTACCGAACCTGGCACAACCCCAAAGCTAACCATATCTGCAAGAGAATCTAATTCTCTTCCCATTGGACCTGAAACTTTTAACAATCTAGCTACGGCTCCGTCCATAAAATCGAATAGGGCTGACAAGCCAATTAAATAGGCTGCATAGACTAAATTATCGTGAAAAGTAAAGTACAAAGCAATACAACCACAAATAAGATTTGAGATTGTTAGCAGGTTTGGAATGTGTTTTCGCATCTGAAACTTATATTTGTAACAAATAAAAGCAATTTATTGCAATCAACTCTATAAAATGAAATTTGTAAAACATATTCTTATTGGTTTTTTAACAGTGCTGCTGTTTTATATTTCTTGGCCTCCGCAGTCGTTCTCTGTACTCATATTCACAGCCTTCTTACCGCTCTTATATTTAATATTTAATTATAATCCAGAAAAACGTACGTTTCCGAATACCTACCTATACAGTCTATTATTTACTACTTTCTTTTGTATAAATTTCTCCCTTTGTTCTTGGCTAATGAATGCACATTGGTTTGGAGGAATTTTCGCATCAATATTTAATGCAAGCCTCATGTCGCTTATCGTGTATATGGTTTACAAAATCAGATATAAGCTAGGCGACAAACAAGCTCTTTTTGCATTTCCTATACTATGGCTTGCTTTTGAATACCTACACCTAAATTGGGATATGACATGGCCATGGATGAGTATAGGGAATGTTTTTGCTGAGCAAACAAACTGGGTACAATGGTATGAATATACTGGAGTCCTGGGAGGCTCACTATGGGTATTAACCGTAAACACCATCCTCTTTTATTGTATAAGTCAGTTTAAAAAGAAGAAAGCTTTTAGCTTACCCTTGGTATCTTCCCTACTTTTTCTAGTAATCCCAATTATCATTTCCAATAACTCCCTTAGTAACACTGTTTTTACAGGTGATGAAGTGAAGGTGGTGATAGTACAACCTAATTACGAACCACATGAGGAGAAATTTAAAGTTCCCTTAGACAAACAACTACAGGAAGTAGAAGCCTTAGTACAACCTATTTGGAACACAAAGCCAGACCTCATTGTACTACCAGAAACCTTTATAACAGATTGGATTTGGGAGTCTAGATTAGAAACTTCTCCAGCTGTATTAAGAATAAAATCCTGGCTCCAGAAATCACCTACCACACAGGTACTTTCTGGAGCCTCTACAGGGAAAGTATTAACAGATAAGCAAGCAGACAAACCAACTGCTAGGATTAGTAGAAATGGCACCCTTTACGAGGTCTTTAACTCTGCCTTATTAATTTCTAAGCAACAAGAAACTCAGGTATTTCATAAATCTAAGCTAGTTCCAGGGGCCGAAATGACTCCTTTTTCGAGTTTATTAAAACCCGTATTCGATAAGTTCCCCATTAAACTTGGAGGTACCATTGGGAATTTTGGAACGAACGATTCTCTTCAGAACTTCAATAGTCACAAAGGGGAGTTCACTCCTATTATTTGTTACGAATCGGTATTTGGAGAATATGTAAGTAGCTTTAATTCTTTAGGATCTACCTGGATTTGTATTCTCACTAACGATGGATGGTGGGGCGATACATTCGGGCACCAACAACACAATTCGTACGCTCGTTTAAGAGCAATTGAAAACAGAAAATATGTGGTTCGATCAGCTAATACTGGAATAAGTTCAGTTATAAATCCACTCGGAATGGTGGAACAATTTTTGCCTTATGGGGAAAGTGGAATTATAGAAGCTAGCCTAAAGAAATCTGACCTAAACACCTTTTATTCCAAGCATGGAGACTATATAGGTAGACTTGCAGCTTTCTTAGGAGTTATTTTTTTCTTACAATTAATTCTTACTTATTTAAAACCAGGTGAAACAATCCCTAAAAGAAGTAAATAATGAAACTAATAATTAAAAATAGCCTATTCCCTATTTTGCTCGTTTCACTTTTTAGTGCCTGCGACAAAGACAAACCTAAAGCACATCACAATTGTGATGCATCAATAGCTATTAACTTAAGTACTGTTGTAGCAACGAACTCTTTAGAGCTTCAAAATGCCTTATACCCAGATTATTTAGGAAGAAATTACAAGGTTGAATTACTCAAGTTTTATCTTTCTAACTGGGCTTTAGAAAAAAGCAACGGAGAGCGACACGTAATAAATGGTGTCAACTTAGTGGATTTATCTAAGGAAAACCTTTTAAGTTTAGAATCGGATCTCGATACAGGGATCTATACAATGCTTCATTTTGGTGTTGGGCTAGACTCTCTAGCCAATGCATCAGATCCATCTGAATTCGAAAGCACACACCCCTTAAGTATTGCACAAAACACCTATTGGACCTGGGCTTCAAAATATAAATTCTTTATGCTAGAAGGAAGGGTGGATACCCTATCGGGTATGAATCCGGATTTAGCTTTCTCATACCATACCGGATTTAATAATTTATACCGTGAAGTTTCCATCCCATTGAATAATTTATTTATTGACTCCCAAGGAGAGAGTATCAATATAGAGTTAGATATAGACAAAATACTAAATGGTAATGCTGGAACTATCGACTTTAAGGAAACACCCTTTTCACATAGCTTAGACTCTATAACAGAGTTAATCTCCAATAACTTAGTTAGCTCATTCACTCTTAAACAATAACAAAATGAAAACAAACTATCTATTCCTATTCATTTTTGCATTCTCATACAACGTATTTGCAACCGATACAACTACAGTTCGAATTCACGACCACACAGACATGACTTGGTACGGAAACTATGACGAGTGGGGTGTATTGCCAAATAACGACAATGAATTCAGAAAGATTTACCTTAATTATACCATGGGCTGTGCTACAGGTGGTTGTTCGGACTGGGATTATACCACACAAATTTTTGTTAGACATAGAACTGGAGATATAGATTCTACACTACAAGAATCACCTAACTTTACTGTAAATGGCAATACTGAAGAAAGCCTACAGTTTTCTGACAGCACCTATATACATTTTTGGAATGAAGAGGCACAATTACTAGACTCTACATTATCAAACACTTATGAGATTGTACAATACAACGACTCAACAAATCCTACAATCGCCACAGACACTCTCATTAGATACGAGGCAGACTTTTACAATATGGTATTTGATACAAGCGGAGCTATAATCGATTCATTTTATGTTTCTTCTACCGACACTTTATGGCTTGCAAATTATAATTGGCACGCCGTTTTTGATGTGATTGAAAACTACGAATTAGCACGTGTAATTACTCCCTATGGAGGTTATTTATCTAATAACTGGGAATTCACAACTGTATTTGATGTTACCGACTTCGCAAGTATTTTAAGTGATTCAGTAGAAATAAGATGTCATTACAGTGGATGGTCTTCTGGCTTTAGCGCAACATTAGATTTTGAGTTTATAGAAGGTACTCCAGCTAGAGATGTAGTTAAAGTTGAAAATATTTATAGTGGTGGATACAACTATAATAACTCTGCTGATTTTGAAGCAAACCAACTTACAGCACAGAATTTCTTAATTGAACCTAATGCTACCAGTGCTATGGTAAAGATGTCATCTACTGGACATGGCTTCGACAATAACCAAGTTGCCGCAGAATTTAAGCCAATCGATTATTACTTAAAAATTGATGGTTCACAAACACACACACAATACAACTGGGACGACAAGTGTGGAGAAAACCCGATCTATCCCCAAGCAGGAACTTGGCTGTACGACAGGGCAAATTGGTGCCCAGGAACAAGGTCTCAAGTTTTTGAACATGAAATTACCCCTTTCATTACAGCAGGAGATTCTGTAGAAATTAATGTAGACTACGAACCATATTCTTGGTCTGGAACACAAACACCTTCTTATATTGTTGAATCTCAATTAATTCAATATAAGGATCCAAACTTTGAAAATTCTGCGGAAATAATCGACATTATTAAACCATCTTTAAAAGATGAGCATAGTCGTAAAAACCCTATTTGTGGAAAACCACTAATAGTAATAAAGAATTATGGTAGCAATCCGCTTAGCACACTAACAATTGAATACAATGTAGTAGGTGGAGCAGTAAACACCTTTGAGTGGACTGGGAATTTAGCATTTAATGAGTCCGAAGAAGTAGTCTTACCAAATTTAAGTAGCTGGGAAGGTACCGAGAACACTTTTAAGGTAAGCCTTAAATCGCCTAATGGATTGGCAGACGAGTATACCGAAAATAACAGTATGCTATCGGAATTTGAAGCAGTTCCAGATTACCCGGAGACTTTTTCTCTTTGGCTGGCAACTAACGATGGGGTAATCAATAACCAAACACAAGAATCGGAATCATCATGGGGTTTTTACGACGCCAATGGAACGGCAATCCATTCTAGTGAAACACTTTATGCAGATGAGCAATACGTGGACACCTTTACATTTGCTCCAGGTTGTTATTCTTTTGTTCTAGAAGACACCGATAAGGATGGTATAAAGTTTTGGGCTAATGACGATGGAAATGGAGCACTTAAGTTCCGCAAAATTAACGGTCAATGGCTAAAGAGTTTTAACGGGGATTTTGGAACCAGTGTTGTACATCACTTTAGTGTAAGTTCTCCAGTAGATATAGCTGAGATTACAGAAGATCAATTTGAATTATTCCCCAACCCTACAACAGATCAACTAAGTATTAGTTCGCAATTAAAAAGGGCATCAAACATTAACTTTATTATCCTAAACAGCTTAGGGGAAGAACTTGAACGCGTTTCAAAAAACAACTTCTCCCAAGGGCTTCATAAATTTGACACTAGTTCTTATACACCAGGAGTGTATTATTGTAAAATTTCTACTACTGAATACGAGCAAGTACGAAAATTTGTAATCCTCGAATAAGATTTTTTACTATACTTTAAAGCCCTCCTTTCAGGAGGGCTTTTTTTTGATCAAATAAATCAGTAAATTAAAGGCTAATTTAATAATAGAAAATATGTTAGTAAAAATCTATGGTAGCGCCGTATATGGTATTGGGGCTACAACAATTACCATTGAGGTGAATATTGCTAGAGGAGCCAAGTTCATATTAGTAGGCTTACCCGACAATGCAGTAAAAGAATCCAAAGAACGTATTCATGTAGCTATGTACAACCAAGGTTATAGGTGGCCTGGCTATAAAGTGGTTGTTAATATGTCGCCTGCAGATATACGCAAAGAAGGTGCAGCCTACGACCTACCCATAGCCATGGGCGTATTGGTAGGTTCAAAACAAATTATAGCCAAAGACATTTCGGAATATGTACTCATGGGAGAGGTTTCTTTAGATGGAACCATACTACCTATAAAGGGTGCTTTACCTATAGCCATACAAGCGCGAAAAGAAGGTTTTAAAGGCTTATTACTTCCAGCAGAAAATGCTAAAGAAGCCGCAATTGTAGACGGATTAAAAGTATACGGTATGAATACCTTAGCAGAGGTTTGTGAATTCTTTAAAAACGCCTCAGACTTTAATGAAGAATATGTAGACACTAGAGCGATATTTAAAATTGAACAGAGTAATAGCTCAAACAATTTCTCTGAAGTAAAGGGACAAGAAAATATTAAAAGAGCCTTAGAGATTGCAGCTGCAGGGGGACATAATGTAATCCTTATAGGACCTCCGGGGGCAGGAAAAACAATGTTGGCAAAACGATTTCCTAGTATTTTACCTCCGCTAACATTAAGTGAGGCCCTTGAAACCACTAAAATACATTCGGTAGCCGGACAACTAAAAGGACATGCTTCTTTAGTCGCTCTTCGCCCCTTTCGATCACCACATCACACCATTTCTGATGTAGCTCTTGTAGGTGGAGGTTCGGTGCCACAACCGGGAGAAATTTCTTTGGCTCATAATGGCGTTTTGTTCTTAGATGAATTACCCGAGTTTAAAAGAACCGTATTAGAAGTGATGAGACAACCACTAGAAGATCGAGTAGTAACAATTTCAAGGTCTAAGTTCAGTATAGAATTCCCTGCTAGCTTTACCTTAGTAGCATCTATGAATCCTTGTCCCTGTGGGTATTATAACCACCCAGAAAAACAATGTGTATGCGGACCGGGACTAGTACAAAAGTACCTTAACCGTGTTTCGGGGCCCCTATTAGACCGAATAGACTTACATGTAGAAGTTACCCCAGTAAGCTTTGAGGAATTAACAGATAAAGGAAAATCGGAGTCTAGTGAAAGTATTAGATCAAGAGTTATAAAAGCTAGAAAACAGCAAGAAAATAGGTTTGATAAATCTAAAATTCACTGTAATGCTCAAATGAGTACAAGCACTTTAAAAGAACACTGTGAAATAAATAATGAAGCCATGACATTACTAAAACTAGCCATGGAGAAGTTGGATTTAAGTGCTAGAGCCTACGATAGGATTCTAAAAGTATCGCGAACCATAGCCGATTTAGATAATAGTCCAAATATAGAAACCGTACATATTGCCGAAGCCATTCAATACCGCAGCCTAGATAGAGAAGCTTGGGCGGGCTAAACAGAATTGATTTGAAAATTTAATGATTTGATGATTTGATGATGAAAATAGAATTCAGGAAGGTAAAGAAGTTTTGAGTTTTGAATTATAAGTTTTGAGTAAAAAAAGAAGATAGACTAATTTATAATTGAATTATTGACTTGCCTAATGGTTTGTTGCACTTGTCTAATGGAATTATCGAGCTGCCTAGTGGCTTGCTGCCTTCGCCTAATGTAATTACCGACCTACCTAATGGTTTGTTACTCCCGTCTAATAGAATTATCGAGCTGTCTAATGGTTTGATGCTCTAGTCTACTGTATTGATTCCAACACTCATCTCTACTTCTATTGTCATGCTGAGGTTTCTCGAAGCACAAAATCATTTTCAAGCCCCGTCTTTAACCTTTTTTGACACAGTAAATTTTTGATCTTTTTTTTAATTTATATACATATCCGTTTCTTTGCAGGGCATATCAAAAGGGTATTTTACTTAATGTTCTTTTTGCCTTGACGCAAAAAGAACCAATTGAAAATCATGAGCACATTATAAGAGCTTTCTTATGCGAATAAAAAAATCAAGACTTGTCTTCTTTTTTAACGCTCCAAAAACTCAAAAACGGCTAACAAAATGAACTCAATTACTTCCTGCGGTCGTAATCTCAAACAGCATTTTGTTACACTCATTTTTTACGTTTTCTACACTAAAAGAAGAATTGTCATAAACAAAATTGAAACCATGTGAATTTTCTTTTCTCTTTGAATCTTTAGGTAATTCAAAAAATAAATGCTCCTCCTACAATCAAGCGGAAAAGCATATTGATTTAAAACTCAAAACTTTTTCAGTTCTAAACTTTAACAACTTTTGACTGATGCCTATTTGGACATTTTTTACTCAAAATCAAACTCAACTTTATGAAGTATCAATCCAGAAGATGGAGCGATATGACGAATTTGGCTTCCTTCGAAATCCACTAGGCTTGTTTTGAATTCTTCTAAACTCATAACTCCCCTACCTACATCTACTAATGCACCTACCATAAGACGTACTTGGTAGCGTAAAAAACCTTTGGAGCGGACTTTAAACACATAAGCCTGTTTAGGAGTATACGCATCAAGAAAACGAGTATTCCCTTCTATAACAGCAAAAAGAATACTCCGTTCGAAAATGGTATTGGCAGAAGGTTTACTGGCATAGCGTTTAAAGTTATGAGTGCCCATAAAAAGAGTCGCAGCCTCTTTCATCAAATCCATATTTAAAGCAGCTCCAAAATCCCTTATCAGTGGCGCATTAAAAGGGTGCGACTTATCACCTGATGAAAAATAATAGTGGTACTCCTTGGTTTTAGAATGTTGGATAATATTAAAATTTTCACCAACTACCTGTACAGTCTTAGCACGTATATCAGAAGGTAATTCCTTGTTTAAGCGAAGGAGCAACTGATCGCATACCAATGACTCATTTACAAAAAGTTCAAAGGCAAAATCATCTGCCGATACTTTAGCATCTGTTCGTCCACAACCCAAAGTCTTAAAATCGGTATGCCCCAAAATAAACTCAAAAGTTTTGTCTATCATCCCTTGTACAGATTTTAACTTAGCCTGTTTTTGCCATCCGTGGTAACGGAAGCCCAGAAACTCAATTCTAATAAGGTAATACGAAGACCACTTAGCCATAAGATGAAATACTATTTTGTGAGATGTATAGTTTACAAATTAACAAAATTCATTTGGCTTACAATTGAATAATAACATTAGCTAATTTGTTTTCGATTGTCTAAATAATACTTAGGATACAAGAACATTTACTTACGTTAGTCGAACAATTATTTAGGATAGAGTAACATTTACTTACGTTAGCCTAACAATTACTTAGGATATAGTAACTTTTACTTACGTTAGTCAAACAATAATTTTGATACAGGAACATTTACTTACGTTAGCCTAACAATTATTTAGGATAGAGGAAATATTACTTGCGATTGTTAGACTATACATTAGGATTGTGTAGTAAGATATATGACACACTGATAGCAATACAAATACTCAGGACATAATTCGTTTTTATTAGCTACCTTTAAAATAAACTATGCTTATCTGCTTGTTTGCAGTATGCCGAATTTAGATATAAATACTAAACAGTTAAAAAACGTATTGTAGTGCTTTTCCTTGATGAAAAGAACCAAAAATCATGTCTTCTATTCTTTCTTTACCTTACAGAAACTTTAAAATGGCTAGTAAAATGAACTCGTTTCCTTCCTTCGGTCGGAAAGCTCAAACAGCATTTTACTACGCACATTTTATACGCATCTTCCACTAAAAGAATGGAGGACGTGTAAAAAAAGAAAGTAAATACTCAAATGACATGATTAGTAACATATCTTGCAAACAAGCGGATAAGCATAAAATAAATAATATAAAAATGGACACACAAATAAAATTAGTTCCACTAATACATAATAATATAAAATACATAGGTATTTATTGCCCTAAAAATAAGCAGTGGGAAACAGAACTTATAAAATTGGGGGCAAAATGGAATAAAAGTAATGAGTTTTTATTTCTTAAAAACTCATCAGAAAATCTAAAACATATATTCCATTATTTTAAAGGGAAAGCCTGGGTTGATATAAAACAGTTAAAAGAGCCAAAATCTAAGGATGAGTTTCCAATAAAAATTGTTTTCCCAAAGGAATACGAATTATTACTCAAACGAAAGCGTTATAGCGAGAACACTATTAAAACCTATTGTTCTTTATTCAATAGTTTTTTAGTTTTTTATTCTACAAAGAATCCCATAGATATTACTGAAGCAGAAATTAGAGCATATCAAGACTATTTGGTAAACACAAAAAAGGTAGCTGTAAGTACACAGAACCAACATATAAATGCCATAAAGTTCTACTATGAAAAAGTACTCGGTGGTGAGCGTAAATATTACAAAATAGATAGGCCTAGAAAAGAGAATAAGTTGCCATGTATACTAAGTATAGAACAAATTAAAAGAATATTAAACTGTACTACAAATCTAAAGCACAGATGTATGTTGGCTTTAGTTTATTCATCTGGTTTAAGAAATGGAGAATTAATTAATTTGAAAATAAAAGATGTTCTTTTTGATACCAAACAATTATTTATCCGCGGAGCTAAAGGAAAAAAAGATAGAGTTACATTACTTTCAGATAAAATAATTGTGAACTTAAAACATTACATACACAAACAACATCCTACTGAATATCTATTTGAAGGTGCAAAAGGAAACGAATACTCACAGAGTAGTTTAAGGAAAGTATTTAAAAATTCATTAAAAAAAGCTAAATTGCCTCTATCCTATCGGGTTCACGATTTGAGACATAGTTTTGCTACACATTTGTTGGAACAAGGAGTTAATCTAAGAATTATTCAAGTATTACTCGGGCATAATAGTAGTAAGACAACAGAAATTTATACTTATGTATCTAAGTCAAATTTTGCTTCAATTAAGAACCCATTAGACTAAAGGATATAGAAATATAACGGGAACAGTTCCCGTTACACAAACGTTGTGCTTAATTTAGAATAGCTGAAGAAGGTTAACAAATCAATTTAATAGGCACTAAAAAAATAAAACCAAAATATAATGTTCTCATTAGGTTTTATAAAAAGAAAGTGTAGATTTGCACTGCAATGAAAAACAACAACATTATATCATCAATTATTGAAATCGTGATTATTAGTCACGAAAGATAAGGATGCCTATAAATGAAATATATTTATTAAAAGCCATCCAATTCGGATGGCTTTTTTTTTAAACAAAATTTTTAGAATAACAGAACAATGAAAACACAGAATTTAAATACAATCAATTTGATGACAACTTTAATAAGCAACATTATTATTAGCATAATTATTTTACCGCCCAGGTGAGAATGTAATTGTATTGATATAATATAAAAGCCCTTCTCAAAAAATATGAGAAGGGCTTTTTTTTTGACTAAAAAATTAATAAACACAAAGTAAAAAAATGTATTACAACAAAGAAACCCAAATATTTTTGGATGGCCAATGGATAAAAGCCCAAAATGGAAAAACGAATCTGTATAGTCAAACGCTACATTATGGAGCTGGTGTTTTTGAAGGGATTAGATCTTACAAAACAGATAAAGGCGCAAATATTTTTAAAGCTAAAGCACATTATGAAAGGTTGCATTATTCAGCAGAAAAAATGCACATCAATCTGAAGTATTCTGTTCAGGAATTAATTGATTTAAGTTATGAATTACTAGAAAGAAACCAATTGGAAGATGCTTATATCCGTCCTTTGGTTTATTTAGGCGAAAATATGTCTCTTCAACCCACAGAAGATGTTCACGTAATGCTTTGCGCTTGGGAATGGGGAAGATATTTAGGCGATACGCAACTCAAATTAATGACTTCATCTTTTCAGAGACCCAATCCAAAATCTTGTTTTGTAGAAGCCAAAGTAAGCGGTCATTACACCAATTCTATATTGGCAACTACCGAAGCGAAGCAAAAAGGTTTTGATGAAGCTTTACTTTTGGATATGAACGAAAATGTGGCCGAAGGACCTGGAGCAAATTTCTTTTTTGAAAAAGACGAAAAATTATTTACTGCTCCATTGGGAAATATCCTTTCTGGTATAACACGACAAACTATTTTTGAATTAGCAGAAGATTTAGGTTTTGAAGTAGTAGAAAAGTTTTTTAAAGTTGAAGAAGTATATCAGGCAGATGGAGCCTTTTTCACAGGAACGGCAGCAGAAGTTGCTGCAATTGGAAGTTTGGACAATCACAGTTTCAATTTGCCTTGGGAAAAAACTTTAGGCTATCAATTGGAAGATGCTTATCAAAAATGTGTTCATATAAAATAAATAAAAATGGAATTAAATAAATACAGCAAACGCGTAACTCAAGACGATTCGCAACCAGCTGCAAAAGCAATGTTACACGCAATTGGTTTAACCAAAGAAGATTTCAAAAAAGCTTTTGTAGGAATTGCCAGCACTGGTTATGAAGGCAATCCGTGCAATATGCACTTAAATGATTTGGCTCTTGAAGTGAAAAAAGGAACAAAAAACGCCAATTTAGTCGGCTTAATTTACAACACCATTGGCGTGAGTGATGGAATTTCTATGGGAACTCCCGGGATGAGATATTCCTTGCCATCAAGAGATATTATTGCAGATTCTATGGAAACTGTGGTTGAAGGAATGTCTTATGATGCTTTGGTAACAGTAGTTGGTTGCGACAAAAATATGCCAGGTGCTTTAATGGCAATGCTTCGAACCAACCGACCAGGTGTTTTGGTTTATGGCGGCACAATTGCTTCTGGTTGTCATAAGGGTAAAAAACTGGATGTCGTTTCCGCTTTTGAAGCTTGGGGACAAAAAGTGGCTGGCAAAATGGATGAAGAAGAATACCAAAATGTAATAGAAAAAGCCTGCCCTGGAGCTGGTGCTTGTGGCGGAATGTACACAGCAAACACTATGGCATCTGCTATTGAAGCTTTGGGAATGTCTTTGCCATACAATTCTTCAAACCCAGCCTTAGGAAAAGAGAAAAAAGTAGAAAGTATAAAGGCTGGTGAAGCCGTTCGTTTATTGCTTGAAAAAGACATTAAACCAAAAGACATTGTTACCAAAAAAGCATTAGAAAATGCCATAAGATTAGTAACGATAATGGGCGGCTCTACCAATGCCGTATTACACTTTTTGGCAATTGCCAGAACTGCTGAAGTGGAATTTACCTTAGATGATTTTCAAAGAATAGCAGATACAACTCCTTTTTTAGCAGACTTGAAACCAAGCGGACAGTTTTTGATGGAAGACGTTCACGAAATTGGTGGAATTCCTGCGGTTTTAAAATATTTATTGAAAAACGGTTTATTACACGGAGATTGTTTAACCGTTACAGGAAAAACTTTAGCCGAAAATCTTGAAAACGTTCCAGACTTAAAAGCCGGTCAACAAATTATAAAACCATTAGAAAATCCTATAAAAGAAACGGGGCATTTAAGAATACTGAGAGGAAATTTATCGCCAAAAGGTGCTGTTGCAAAAATTACAGGAAAAGAAGGTTTTCAATTTACTGGAACTGCAAAAGTGTTTGATTCAGAATATGAAGCCAATGATGGCATTCGAGATGGAAAAGTAGTAAAAGGAGATGTCGTAGTTATAAGATATGAAGGTCCAAAGGGTGGTCCGGGAATGCCGGAAATGCTAAAACCTACTGCTGGCATTATTGGTGCTGGTTTGGGAAATGATGTTGCCTTAATAACTGACGGAAGATTTTCTGGCGGAACACACGGCTTTGTGGTTGGACATATTTCGCCAGAAGCACAAGTTGGAGGACCGATTGCTTTTGTACAAAACGGAGATAAAATAAGCATTGATGCTATAAAAAATACCATTGATTTTGAAATTTCAAAAGAAGAATTAGCAAAACGAAAAGCCAACTGGAAACAACCCGATTTAAAACACAAAAAAGGCGTATTGTATAAATATGCACGATCGGTTTCGTGTGCATCTGAAGGATGTGTTACAGATGAATTTTAAATAAAAAACAAACCCCTAAAAATGGAAGAATTAGCAATAAAAACGACAACAAAACAACAAGTAATGACTGGCTCGCAAGCTGTCGTTCATTCACTTATAGCAGAAGGAATTGATTTAATATTTGGCTATCCAGGCGGAGCAATTATGCCTGTTTATGATGCACTTTATGATGTAGAAGCTAAGTTAACACACATTTTAACCAGACACGAACAAGGCGCAACACACGCAGCACAAGGCTATGCCAGAGCAACAGGAAAAGTGGGTGTTTGCTTAGCTACCTCAGGGCCTGGAGCTACCAATTTAATTACTGGAATAGCAGATGCACAAATAGACTCTACGCCATTGGTGTGTATTACGGGACAAGTAGCAAGTCATTTATTAGGCACAGATGCTTTTCAGGAAACGGATATTATTGGTATTTCAATGCCTGTTACCAAATGGAATTTTCAGGTAACTAAAGCAGAAGAAATTCCTTATGCTTTAGCAAAAGCTTTTTATATAGCAAGAACAGGAAGACCAGGTCCCGTTTTGGTAGATATTACTAAAGATGCTCAATTTGAAACGCTTGATTTTGAGTATAAACCTTTTAAAGGAATGAGAAGTTATGTGCCAACTCCTCAATTAGATTTAGAAAAAGTAAAAGAAGCCGCAGTATTGATTAATGCTGCCAAAAAACCACTTGTTTTGTTTGGGCAAGGTGTGCTTTTGGCAGAAGCCGAAAAAGAGTTTAAAGCATTTATAGAAAAGGCGGATTTGCCTTCGGCTTGGACCATTATGGGTTTGTCGGCCTTAGATTCTGACCATAATCTGAATGTAGGAATGTTGGGAATGCATGGCAATTACGCACCCAATAAATTGACCAATGAATGTGATGTTTTGATAGCAGTAGGTATGCGTTTTGACGATAGAGTTACTGGTGACTTAAGCAGATATGCCAAGCAAGCAAAAGTGATTCATTTGGAAATAGATCCTGCGGAAGTTGATAAAAATGTAAAAACAGATGTTGCCGTTTTGGGAAATGCTAAAGAAAGTTTAAGTGCATTAACTGAATTAATTAATGAAAATGAACACGAAAATTGGCTGGCAAAATTCAGAAATTTAGAAAAAGAAGAGTTTGATGAAGTGGTCAAAGATGAACTAAATCCGACAACAGAATTGATGACAATGGGTGAAGTGATGGATAAAATAAACCTTCATTCGGATCAAAAAAACATTATTGTAACAGATGTTGGGCAACACCAAATGGTAGCTTGCCGATATGCCAAATTTAAACAAACACGTTCCTTAATAACTTCTGGAGGCTCGGGAACTATGGGCTTTTGCTTGCCAGCTGCCATTGGTGCAAAAATGGGAAGACCAGATGCACAAGTTATTGGAATTATTGGAGATGGTGGTTTTCAAATGACCATTCAAGAATTAGGAACAATTTTTCAGTTTAAAACTGCAGTAAAAATTGTAGTTATGAATAATGAATTTTTAGGAATGGTAAGGCAATGGCAAGAGCTGTTTTTTGAAAAAAGATATGCCTCAACCACTATGGTCAATCCAGATTTTCAAATGATAGTGAAAGGTTATGGAATTAAAACTAAAAAGGTAGAAAAAAGAGAAGATTTAGAAGCAGCAGTAAAAGAAATGTTGGCGCACGAAGGTTCGTATTTTCTTGAAGTGATGGTTGGGAAAGAAAACAATGTATTTCCAATGATAGCAACTGGTGCATCTGTTTCAGACATAAGATTAAAATAAAACTATGGAAAAGAAAAGATTTACAATATCCGTATTTACAGAAGATGTAGTGGGAATACTCAATAGAGTGTCAATAATTTTTACAAGAAGGAAAATAAATGTAGAAAGTATTGCTGCGTCTGAAAGCGAAATTAAGGGAATTTACAGATATACAATTGTAATAACAGAAACAGAAGACCAAGTAAAAAAAGTGGTAGGTCAACTGGAAAAACAAGTAGAAGTGGTGAAAGCTGTTTTTCATCCTGATGATGAAACTGTGCACCAAGAAATAGCACTTTACAAAGTGAAAACAGGTGTTTTGGCCTCTGGTGGAAATGCAGAAAAAATTGTGCGTTCACATAATGCAAGAGTTTTATCTGTAGAAACGGAATTTACAGTTTTAGAAAAAACGGGACACAAAGAAGAAACACAACAATTATTTGATGATTTAAAACCTTTCGGAATTTTAGAATTTGTACGCTCCGGAAGAGTTGCCATCACCAAACCAATGAAAACATTATCATCAATAGTTGATCAATTAGAAGGATTAGTAAAAAATTAAAAAACAAAATGGAAAATTATTTCAATACATTATCATTAAGAGAACAACTGGCACAATTAGGTAAATGTGATTTTATGGATGCCTCAGAATTTACAAATGGCGTAAGTGCTTTAAAAGGGAAAAAGATTGTCATTATAGGTTGTGGCGCACAAGGTTTAAACCAAGGTTTAAATATGCGAGATTCTGGTTTAGATGTTTCTTTCACTTTAAGAGAAAGTGCTATAAAAGAGCGAAGACAATCTTTTAAAAATGCAAATGAAAACAAATTTAAGGTTGGAACTTATAAAGAAATGATACCAACCGCAGATTTGGTTATAAACCTCACGCCTGATAAACAACATACAGATGTGGTAAGTAAAGTAATGCCTTTAATGAAAAAAGGAGCAGCTTTATCTTATTCTCACGGTTTCAATATTGTAGAAGAAGGAATGAAAATAAGGGAAGATTTAACAGTAATAATGATGGCTCCAAAATCGCCTGGTTCGGAATTGAGAGAAGAATATAAAAGAGATTTTGGTGTACCCACTTTGATTGCTGT
The DNA here is from genome assembly GCA_965183875.1 of Flavobacteriales bacterium. GTDB lineage: Bacteria > Bacteroidota > Bacteroidia > Flavobacteriales > UBA7430 > UBA6772. The sequence goes on from CBCYMK010000002.1 coordinate 17,040, forward strand.
TCATCCAGAAAACGACCCGGAAAATGAAGGTTTGGAATTAGCAAAAGCTTATGCTGTTGCCACAGGTGGCGATAAAGCTGGTGTGTTAAATTCCTCTTTTGTAGCCGAAGTAAAATCAGATTTAATGGGCGAACAAACCATACTTTGTGGCGTGCTACAATCTGCATCAATTTTGTGTTTCGATAAAATGCTCGAAAAAAGAATAGACGCTAATTATGCTGCAAAATTGGTTCAATACGGTTGGGAAACATTGACTGAAGCCTTAAAACACGGTGGTTTAACTAATATGATGGACAGACTATCTAACCCAGCAAAAGTGAAAGCCTACGAATTGGCTGAGGAATTGAAAATAATTATGAGATCATTATTCCATAAACATATGGACAATATTATGTCTGGTGAATTTTCTAAAGGAATGATGAAAGATTGGGCAAATGATGATAAAGATTTATTGAACTGGAGAAAAGCAACAGGCGAAACCGTTTTTGAGCAAACAAAAGCAACAGATGAATTAATTAGTGAGCAAGATTTTTTTGACAATGGAACTTTATTGGCAGCATTTTTAAAAGCGGGTGTAGAATTGGCTTATGAAACAATGGTAAATTCTGGAATAAAAGCAGAATCTGCCTATTACGAATCACTGCACGAAGTGCCATTAATTGCCAATACAATAGCACGAAAAAAACTCTATGAAATGAATCGAGTTATTTCTGACACAGCAGAATACGGCTGTTATTTATTTGATCACGCTTGCCAACCTTTGTTAGCTGATTTTATGAAAAATGTGGATGCAAACTTAATTGGTAAGCCATTTTCAACAGACAACAAAGTGGATAATAAAAAATTAATAGCAGTAAATCAAGCTTTGAGAAATCATCCAATAGAAAAAATAGGTGCGACTTTGAGAACTTCTATGAGCGCAATGCAAAAACTAAAAAAATGACCACAGAAACTCAATATATTACTTTAGAAAACGTGAAAAAAGCAGCATCTCTTTTAAGAGATGTTGTTTTGGAAACGCCATTACAAAAAAATCAGTATTTATCTGAAAAATATGAGGCTAATATTGTTTTTAAACGAGAAGATTTACAAGAAGTTCGTTCTTATAAAATAAGAGGAGCTTATCATAAAATTTCATCATTAACTGGCGAAGAATTAGAGCAAGGAGTCGTTTGTGCCAGTGCAGGAAATCACGCTCAAGGTGTTGCTTTTTCTTGTAAAGCAAAAAAAATAAAGGGTGTTATATTTATGCCAACGACTACACCCAATCAAAAAATAGAACAAGTAAAAATGTTTGGCGGAGATTATGTAGAAGTGGTTTTAAATGGCGATACTTATGATGATGCTTCTTATGCAGCCACAGATTATTGCAAAGAAAAAAAGATGTCTTTTGTACATCCTTTTCACGATATAAAAGTAATAGAAGGGCAAGCAACCATTGCTTTAGAAATATTAGCACAAAGCAAAACACCTGTAGATTATTTGTTTTTGCCTGTTGGTGGTGGTGGTTTGGCTGCTGGTGTTTCCAGTATATTTAAAGAACTTTCTCCCAACACAAAAATTATAGGTGTTGAACCAAAAGGCGCTCCTTCAATGTCTGTTTCTATAATTAATGGATTTAACACAAAAATAGATAACATAGATAAATTTACTGATGGCGCATCTGTCCAAAAAGTAGGTGATTTAAACTTTGAAATTTGTAAAGAAAATTTAGACGAAATGGTAACCGTTCACGAAGGAAAAGTGTGCCAAACTATTTTAGATTTGTACAATAAAAACGCCATTGTGGTTGAACCTGCTGGTGCGTTAACCACAGCAGTTTTAGACCAGTTTTCTACTGAAATAAAAGGTAAAAATGTAGTTTGTTTAATTAGTGGCTCAAATAATGACATTACTCGAACAGAAGAAATAAAAGAGCGTGCTTTGCTTCATTCTGGACACAAACATTATTTCATCATAAAATTTCCGCAAAGAGCAGGTGCTTTACGAGAGTTTTTAATTGATATTTTAGGCCCAAATGATGATATTACCCATTTTGAATATTCCAAAAAAAACAACAGAGATTCAGGTCCAGCTATTGTTGGTTTGGAAATAAAAAATCCAAGCGATTTAGACGAACTGATTCTAAAAATGAAAACTAAAAAATTCTTTGGAGAATACTTGAATGACAAGCAAGATTTGTTTCAAGTTTTGATTTAGCAAAAGCAAACTATAAAAATAGAAATGATTAGATTTATTGTAAATAAGCACTAAGCACAACACTATGTATAGTGCATATGCACCCTCCGGGATGCAAACGCGCCATACACTTAACGTTGCCAGTAATGTAGAGTAGTAAACTGAAAATATCCTAAACATAGAATAAAAGAAAATGTGACAAGTGTCAAAAAGAAAATTCTGACTTATCAAAATATTGTTCTCAATGCGGATATGAATTACCAAAAAATGAATCTAAACTGATAGGAAATTTTGAATCAAAAAAGACTAATAAGAATTCTTCTAATAAGAAAAAAATTGTTTCAACTCTTGTTGGAATAATCGTATTTGGAATTTCATATTTTGCTGTTCAACAATTATTTAACAACTCATTGTCTTTTGACAAAGCTATGATGAAAGCTGCAAGCGAAATTAATGAAAGTTGCCCTATTATGATAGATAAAGATACGCGTCTTGATAACACAATAGCTCTACCAGATAATATTTTTCAATATAATTACACATTAGTGAATTTAGAAAAACAAGAAATAAATGTTGGTGAGTTGAAAAATTATATAGAACCGAATGTTATTAACAATGTCAAAACCAGTCCTGACATGAAAGATTATAGAGAAAACAGGACTACAATGGTTTATTATTATAAAGACAAAAACGGAGAATTTGTTTTAAAGATTAATGTTTCTCCTGAGAAATATGAAAACACTACTGGCAACAACATATAAAATGCATGCTTAAGCTTGGTGCTGAAATCATATAGTAACCGTAATTTACTCGTGGATTTCCCGCTGGGAAATCCTGTCGGTCGACTTACGTCGCACGACACTTTATATAAACGTAGCACATTCAAAAATATAAAAATGACAAAACGAGATTTTTTCATAGTCCTAATAAAGATATTCGGACTTTATTCAATTATTTCAGCACTATTTTCTGCTCTACCTTCTAACATAGTATTTGTAATTCAGAATATTGACTTTGTAGGAGTTTTATGGATAGGTCTTGTAGTAATCTTTGTAATTGGGCTCTTCCTCCTTTTATTGTATAAAGCTGATAAAATTAGTGATTTACTAAAACTAAAAAATGGTTTTGATGAAGAACGAATAGATTTTGGAGGGTTAAAAAGCATTGACATTCTGAAATTCTCAATATTAATAATTGGTGGAATATTACTTATTAATAATATTTCTTCATTTTTGAGTATTACATTATTTGCTTTCAAATCATCATTACCACAGGGATTTGACCAAGCATATGATCAAGGTGTTTGGAAATATAACAGTATCGAAGATTATGTTAATTGGGCTATTTGTACCTCAAACTTAATAGTAGGTTATTTACTAATTTCAAACTTTAAAAGACTCGCTCTATACTTAAATAAAAAGATAATTGAATAGAAAACGTGCTACAACAATACCTATGACGTAATGCTAGTTTTAGGTAAAACGAAATTCAGTACTTTTAACAAAAGCGCCAATACTTTAATTTGGCATTTAACGTGAAAATATAAACACAAAACCAAAGCTTTGGCTAAGTACGAACTTGAAAACTTTCGCTTTCAAATTCCGCAAACGCATAGTCGGACGTTAGGCACAATTGTTATATACAGCCAATCAATAATGTAATTTGACTTTAGTTAGAATTATGAGTATTACAGAAGAATATAAAAATCAAGCTTCGTGGAGAAATTGGAAAACATATATTGATCTACTTCCAATAAAAGCTAACGATAGAATATTGGACTTGGGTTGTTCAAACGGATATGTATCAAAATTGTTATCACAAAGAGCTAAACAAGTCACAGGTATAGATTATAGCCATGACTTATTAGAGATAGCAAAGAAAGAGAATAAAGGTTCAAATATAGTCTATCACCAAAGTGATTTAAAAGAAATTGATGAACTTGGCTTATTCAAAGTAGATGGTATTTGGTCTAGTTTTACAGTAGCTTATTTTCCAGATTTTGCTTCTGTATTAAAAAAGTGGATAGATTTATTAAAGCCAGGAGGATGGATTGCGATAGTGGAAATGGATGATTTATTTGCTCATGAACCTATTACTGATAAATCACAGTTGAAATTCAATCAATTTTATCAAAAGCAACGTAGTTTGGATATCTATGACTTTGAAATGGGTAGGAAAATTCGAGACTTTATAACGGATGAAGGATTAACAATAATATCGGAAGATAGCATATCTGACAGAGAACTCACTTGTAATGGTTCAGTAGATAACGATATTTATATGGCTTGGGTGGATAGATTTGAGAGAATGGAGTCGCTAAAAAAATTTTTAGGAGATAAAGAGTTTTGCGAAATAAAGGATGATTTCTTGTCTTGCTTAAAAAATGACAAACATGAAAGTAGAACAAAAATTGAGTATATAATTGCAAAGAAAAACTATGCATAACAAAAGCTAAATTTCATGGGCGGTGGAGAGTCGCTTGGGAGTTAGTTCAATTAAGAAACACCAGCAAGCTACAAAAATTGGTTTGCTGAAAAATATAAACAAATATATGTGGCTTGCTTCCGTGCGGTTTGATAAGACAACTGTTTTAATCGCCCACGAAACTTAGCAAGACCGTTAGGTGTAAGCTGAAAGAAAAACTGACTGAAAAAAAATGAAAAAAGTAGAAGTTGTTGCAGCAATTGTAATTTTTGGTGATTTGATTCTTTGCGCTCAAAGAGATAAAAACACCTTAGAGTACATTTCACATAAATTTGAATTTCCTGGTGGGAAAATTGAAAAGGGAGAATCCAACAAAGAAGCTTTAAAAAGAGAACTAATTGAAGAATTAGAGATTGAGCCAAAAATTAACGACCTATTTTTAACAGTAGTACATCAGTACGAAGATTTTGAACTTACAATGCATAGTTATATTTGCGAAGCAAAGTCTAAAGACGTTGAATTAAAAGAACACATTTCACATAAATGGCTTACAAAAGAAAACTTATCAAATTTAGATTGGGCAGCAGCTGATTTACCAATCGTACAAAAACTAACAAATTGTGAGTGATTCTTTTAAAAATGACTTTAAAAAGAGTCTAGAAACAGGTTTTATTGATAAAGTAACCGAATCAGAAGTCCTGTATAGACCAAAGTTATTGGTTAACAAAAAAGTACCCAAAGAGAAAGTTCTTTCAACTTTAATACAAGAATTGAATTACTGCGAAGGGTTTAGTATTTCCGTTGCTTTTGTTACCATGAGTGGTGTTGCAATGTTACTCAACACTCTCTTAGAATTAGAACGAAAAGGAATTAAAGGAAGGGTGTTAGTTTCTCAATACTTAAATTTCACAGAACCAGAAGCTTTAAAGAGACTTTTAGGATTCACTAATATTGAATTAAAAATATCAATAAAAAGCAATGCGCATTCAAAAGGTTATATTTTCAAAACCAAAGACTATCACAATATAATAATTGGAAGTAGTAATTGGACAGCTAGTGCATTATCTACAAACAAGGAATGGAATTTAAAAGTTTCAGGTTTACATTCAAGTGAAATTGTAAACAATGTACTTTTAGAATTCGAATCTGATTTTAATGAAGCTTCTGCTGTTACTAAAGAATACATTTCAGACTATGAAATCATTTATAACAAAGCTAAATTATCAAAAAAAACAAATAATGTAGAAATTGATAATGTAGAAGTTGAACCAAATACAATGCAAGTTGAGGCTTTAGATAATCTTAACAATTTACGAAAAGAACAAAAAAATAAAGCTTTAATTATTTCTGCTACAGGAACAGGTAAAACATACCTATCTGCATTCGACGTAAAAGCTTTTAATCCTAAAAAACTACTATTCGTAGTACACAGAAGGAACATAGCAGAAAAAGCTTTAGAAACCTTTAAAAGTATCTTTAAAGACTCTAAAACCTATGGCTTATACTCAGGAAGCAAAAGAGAATTAGATTCTGATTTTGTATTTGCTACTGTTCAAACTATTTCTAGAGAAGAACATTTACTGAAATTTGATAAAGAAATTTTTGATTACATAATCATAGATGAATCTCATAGGTCAGGTGCCGATTCATATATTCGTTTAATTAACTACTTTAATCCTAAATTTTTACTAGGAATGACAGCTACGCCTGAAAGAACAGACGACACTGATATTTTTAGTTTATTTGACCATAACATTGCCTACGAAATTCGATTGAACAGAGCAATGGAAGAAGGAATGTTAAGCCCTTTCCACTATTTTGGAATAACTGATTTAACAGTAGAAAACGAAACAATAGAAGATACATCTGATTTCAACTTAATAACAACAAATAAAAGAGTTGAACATATAATTGAAAAGGCAAATATCTATGGTTGCGACAATGGTATCGTCCGAGGCTTAGTTTTTTGTCCAAAAGGTAACGGACTTTCAAAAATCCTTTCAGACAAGTTTAATGAAAGAGGCTTTAAAACGGTTGCCTTGACAGGAGGAAGTACAGAAGAAGAACGAAACAACGCCATTGAGCTTTTAGAATCTACCGATTTAAACAAAAAATTAGATTACATTTTTACTGTTGATATTTTTAATGAAGGAATAGATATTCCAAAAGTTAATCAAATATTAATGATTCGTCCTACCGAATCTGCAATTGTATTTGTACAGCAATTAGGTAGGGGGTTAAGAAAAACTGATGGTAAAAACTATTTAACGATTGTAGACTTTATTGGAAACTACAAGAGCAATTATTTAGTTCCAATAGCACTTTACGGAGATACTTCTTATAATAAAGATACTCTAAGAAAACTAATTTCAGAAGGAAGTAGGATGCTTTCAGGTTCCTCAACCATTAATTTTGATCAAATTACAAAGGAAAAAATATTTGAATCTATTGATTCTTCAAACATGAAACTCCTAACAGATTTAAAAAAAGATTACCATCTTCAAAAATACAGACTAGGACGTACTCCTATGATGATGGATTTCTTGAAAAATGAATCTAGAGACCCTTTTCTATTTGTTGAATATTCTAAATCGTATTACAATTTTGTTGTAAAAGCTGATAAAGATTTTGAAAACACTTTAAAGCCTGAATCTATTAAACTTTTAGAGTTGTTTTCTCGTGAAATAAACAACGCTAAAAGAGTTGAAGAAAGTTATATTTCAAAAGAGTTAATATTAAATAATGAACTTAAAATCTCTGATTTTAAAGAAAGTATTAATTCAAAATACAACTATTACCCTACTGACGAAACAATTAATTCTTGCCTAGAAAATTTAAACTTTGATTTTGTAAAAAAGACAAGTAACGTTATAATTAAGAATAATGAATCTTTGTTTTTTCACAATGATTTTAAAGAGATTATTAAACAAACTGATTTTAAAAGGTTTCTGTTAGATTCAATTAATTATTCAATTCAAACATTTGAAAAAAACTACAAAAAAGAAGATTTTAGAAATGGGTTAATCTTATTTAATAAATATAGCAGAAAAGATGTTTGTCGTCTATTAAATTGGGACAAAGACTACAGTTCTACTGTTTATGGTTATTCTACAAAAAACGAGGTAACGCCATGTTTTGTCACTTATAACAAGTCACACGATATAGATGAATCTATAAATTATAATGACTACTTCATAAACCCTTCAACTTTCGCTTGGGAATCAAGAAAAAATAGAAAAATTCAAAGCCCTGAAATACAAAGACTAATAAGTTCAAAACGAATTTTACTTTTTGTTATAAAAAACACAAATCAAGGTACTGAACATTATTATATTGGAGATTGTTCAATTATACCTGATTCAATTGAACAGGCAGTAGTTCCAAATTCTGATACACCAATTGTACATTTCAAATTCAAATTTGAAAAACCTGTACCTGATGATTTATACCAATTCATTACTTCAAATAACAAAACTAAGAAAATCGATAAGGAAGAAGTAATTGAGGATAGTCTTGAAATTAAACCTATAGAATTAGAAATTTCAGATAAAAACCCAAAATTCACTATTCCACTTTACGACTTTTATGCAGCAGCAGGAAACTTTAGTGAATTACAATCTGAAAAAACATACACTCAAATTGAAGTACCTGAAAAATACAGTTTAAGCGACGAATATTTTGCTTGTGAAGTTATTGGTGAATCAATGAATAAAAGAATTAATAACGGTTCTATTTGTATTTTCAAAAGATACACAGGTGGTTCTAGGTCGGGTAAAATATTTTTAATTGAAAACCTTGACATTCAAGACCAAGATTTCAATTCAGCATTCACAGTTAAAACATATGCAAGTAAAAAAAATGTTTCAGATGAAGGTTGGGAGCATACTGATATATTATTAAAACCGAATTCTTACGATTCAAAATACAAAGATATAATCGTCAAAAATGAAGATGCTGAGAACATGAAAGTGATTGGTGAATTTATAGAGGTATTAGAGTAAGAGTATAAATCACATAAAAGCCTACACCTAACAATGTATAAAAAACATAGGGCCGTTTGTGCTAAACTCAAAACCTGTGAATATTTGCAAAGTCCGCTAAATATAAAATTTGGCGTTTATAGAAGAAAAAATAAAAGCAAAATATTTATATTTAGCTAAGTAATAAACCGAAATGAAAGTGCTAATAAATGCCCTACGTTTCATACACAAGACCGTTACCAAACATAAAAATGAAGAGTTTCCTTCTTATAAGTATAGTATTGATTTCCGTTAATCTTTTTGGTCAAGACACTGATGCTGATTGCTATGAGTTTATGACTTATGAACAGAATCAATTTTTTACTGATACAACTCAACTTAGTAATGGAGCAATACTTTATTATAAATGGAATTGTGATTCAACGTGGTTAACTTTTTCAAATAAAAAGGAGCAATTAATACTCAAATCTTGTTCTGATATTGACCCAATAATGTGTTCACGATTAGGGCTTAATTATATCAAAGAATACCCAAATTATTTGCTTTTTATTCACGAATGGATTTCTGGCTGTTGTACACCTCCTGACCTTGTGTTTATCGATAAAGAAAGTGGGAAAGAAAAAGAACGAATCACAAATGACTTATTTGTAAAGGGAGATACTGATAAAGATTATTCTCTATATTTTTCTGATTCAACTTATACAAGTCTCATTTATCTAAATCATAAATCTGACCAAAAATTCACATACCAATTTGAAGAAGGCAAAGTATTAGATTCGGCAAAGAAACATTCAGTACTACAATTAAGTGACCTATTTGACAATTTTAGAATTGAAAACGAGTATTTCCTTTTTGACTTTAAGAACAATATGGGAAACTCAGAAGAAGTTAAATTTAAAATAGAATAAAACGTTTGGTAACACTGTATATAGCAAATAGGGCGTTTGGTGGTCTACGAAAGTTCAGTGCTATTTACCAACACCGCCAAATCGTTGATTTGGCTTTTAAGAATGAATAAATTAAAACCAAAATATAAAAATTCGGCTGTGAGTAACCCGAAAATTTAGTATCTTTTCTCACGCTACGTTTCATACACGAACACGTTAACGCTAAACTAGGAACATCTAAAACTGTAGGGAATTACTTAATGGCACTTGAAGATAAAGGCTTTCTTAAATCTGTAAAAGTTGGAAAAGAAAAACTATATCTAAATCATAGATTAATGAAAATACTTGACAAGAAATAAAATAACGTAAACACAATACTATGTATAGTGCAGAGCCCCCTTCGGGATGCTACGACAACACACATTAAACGTTCCTACAATTATTAATCCTTCGTACTTGGTATCACATCAGTAAATGTAGGTGCGAACTCAGTAATACTACCAGCACCTTTTTTATTAACTTTAAAAGTAACATCCTTAGTTGTGGTAAATAACAGAACAGATGTAAAAGACTTTATAAGGTGTGATTTCAATACCACAAAAGCCTCATCTAATGTCATTTCGTCTTCCTGGTCCTCTGTTTCTTTAGATCTGTAGCGCAACTTAAGTAAGACCTTAAAGCCATCTTCAGAATTGACTGGTCTGAGAAAAATATTTCTCAAGTTTGGCTTACCAATGGTCTTTGCCATGGTTAACTTCGCAAAGCGACCTTCTTGTAAACTTTCTTCTACTTGTTTCCAGAAAACTACAAACTCTTCTTGGTAAGACATAAACTAAAAATTAATGATAATATACTTCGTGGTACAAAACTAACAAATAATTCAATTCATAAATCCTAATCTATCTACATTACACTATTATCAGAAAATAAGTTATACACCCCCTAACTAATTAAAGAATTAGGTAGCTAAAGAAAATCAGGACTCATAGAATTTTGACAAAATTAAATTTGGTGTTTAAAAAGTATAATTTAAAACAAAATATTAATTTTGAGCAGAGTGATTAACTCTGGGTTTATTTCCCCGAAAAACTTCCAGAAATTGATTAAACAAATCGAAACAATAGGAACAAAAAAGACATGACTAATAATGACATCTTAAGGCGCATGCGTTACCTGTTTAACTATAGTGACCATCAAATGATTTCGCTTTTCAAAACAGCCAACCTTAATGTGGAGAAATCTCTCCTATGTAATTGGTTGAAAAAAGAAGAAGATCCTTTATTAATTGCTCTCACCGATAAAGAACTCGCGATTTTCCTTAACGGTTTAATCATTGAAAAACGTGGAAAACGAGAAGGTCCTATCCCAGAGCCAGAAGTTATTTTGAGTAATAACATGATCTTAAAGAAACTAAAAATTGCTTTGGATTTAAAATCTGATGATATTTCAGACCTTTTTGCTTCAATAAATAAAAAAATAAGTAAGCATGAATTGAGTGCGTTTTTCAGAAATCCAAATCATACATCCTATCGAGATTGCTTGGATCAGTACCTACGAAATTTCCTCAACGCACTACAAAAGAAATACGATAACAAATAAAGCCAGAGAAGTTCCTAGCTCATTTCAAAACACCAATAAATATTCACATCTAATACCCATACTTATCTTTCCACCTTGTTTTTAAGAACAAACGCATAGCAGCTTCCCTAGGATTGTTTCCAGGTTCAAAAAATGCTTGTCCACTTATTTCTTTAGGAAGGAATTCTTGAGCAATAAAGTTCTGGTTAAAGTCATGAGAATACTTATAATCTTTCCCATAATCTAAATCCTTCATTAATTTAGTAGGAGCATTTCTAAGTGCTAGTGGAACAGACAAAGCTCCCATTTGCTTTACAGAAGCTTGTGCTTTATTTATAGCCATATAGGATGCGTTACTTTTCTCGGAACTCGCCAAATAAGAAACACATTGAGCCAATACAATTCTACTTTCCGGCATACCAATAGTACTAACCGCCTGAAAACAATTATTAGCCATTATAAGCGCCGTTGGATTTGCATTGCCTATATCTTCACTAGCAGCAATAAGTAAGCGTCTGGCAATAAATTTCACATCCTCTCCTCCTTCTAACATTCGCGCCAACCAATATACAGCTGCGTTCGGATCGCTACCACGAATAGATTTTATTAAAGCAGAAGCAATATCGTAGTGTTGCTCCCCTCCTTTATCGTAGGATGCCAACACCTGCTGAGCGTGCTTACTAACTAAGTCATCATCAATTACAACACTCGAATTGGTTTCTGAATTTACAATCAATTCGAAAACATTTAAAAGTTTACGGGCATCGCCTCCAGAAAGTCTCAACAGAGCCTTATCTTCTTTTATAGTAATGTTCTTTCTAGCTAAAACAGCGTCTTCAGTAATAGCTCTTTGCAAAAGGTTTTGTAAATCTTCTTTTGTAAAATGTTCAAGCGTGTACACTTGACATCTAGACAATAATGCTGGAATAACTTCAAAAGAAGGATTCTCGGTAGTTGCACCAATAAGAGTAACAACCCCCGTTTCTACAGCACCTAAAAGAGAATCTTGTTGTGATTTACTAAATCGATGAATCTCATCGATGAACAATACCGGACTTTGTGTACCAAATAAACCTCTACTCTTGGCTTTTTCTATTACCTCACGTACATCTTTAACTCCCGAATTTATAGCACTAAGAGTATAAATATCACGTTTTAGCTGCTGAGCTATAATTTGTGCTAAGGTCGTTTTACCAACCCCTGGAGGTCCCCATAAAATTACTGATGGCAAAACACCAGATTCCATCGCCTGACGAAAAACGGTTTCCTTTCCCACTAAGTGGGATTGACCGATATACTCTTCGAGGTTAGTAGGTCGTAATCGTTCTGCTAAAGGCTTGTTCATTTGTTCTTTATTCTGATTCAAATATAAATGAAAAATAAAAGCCTCCTGATAAATCAGAAGGCTTTTATTTAAATTATAGTACAATCGTTTTACTCAAATTTACTAGCCTCAATTTTCTTATTTACGACCACTTTTTTAAGCTTCATATCTATAGACTGTCCTGCAACATTTTGTATGGTTTGATGTGGAAAACTATAGCCTTTTACAGATTGATAATCTTTGTACAAAGTAGTTTGACTTACTTCCCCTTCTGGTGTTTCAACCGAAGATTCAGATTTAACTAAAAACTTCGAATCTAGACTATAATATTCTGTTGCTTTAGCACCCTTTTTATCAGTACGAATTACTACGTATACATCAGCACCATCTATAACATCAATTCCTTTAAGTTCTGCAGTATAAGCATCAAAATAACTAAGCTCCGAAGCAATTTTAAACTCCGACTGAGCATTTAATAGTTCTTCATCTGTCATTTGGCTTGCTCCTTGCATTCCGTCGTTAAATCCACCAACACCATTAGAGTATTGTCTTTGCATGGTCATACCCATCATTTTCATAGTCATAGAAAAAGAATTAGGAACCTGCTTAAGAATTTCCATTTTCAATTTTGCAGGTGCTCCAGGAATAGAAGCTGTATAATTAAATTGAACACTTGTTAGCTTGTTTAATTTCTTTTCGCCTCCAATAGCATCAATATAATCTGCAATAATTGTTTCTGGACTAACTCCAGCAGGAACAGCACGTAGATCTAACTTCTCATTCCCATAAGTGTCGCGTAGTGTAATAGGGCCAAAAACAGTAAGTTTTTCTTTTAAGTTAGCAGCATCACCTACCACAATGATATGTGCATTATTAGGCTTAAGGTATTTTTGTGCAACCTCGAAAATATCATCAACTGTAATCTCAGATAATTTCTTTAAGTAGTTCGCATAATGATCTGCATCTAAACCTAAATAGTCGGTATTAATGGCAAAACGAGCTACCGTAGAAGCACTTTCTAAAGCAATAGCAAACTTACCCGACATATTATTTAGCACACCTTGTAACTCCTCTTGTGATACTCTTTCGGAGCGCAAAGTATTTATTTCAGAAAAGAATTCTACAATAGCACTGTCAGTTACTTCATTCCTAACCTTAGCAGAAGCATTAAAATAAGAACCTAATTTATCTACACTAATACTAGAATAAGCTCCATAAGTATAAGCCTTATCTTCTCTTAAATTTCTAAATAATCGCGCGGAAGAACCACCACCTAAAATATTATTCATCACCTTAACTTTTAAAGCATCTTCTGAGGAAGGGCTCAAGCTTAATGGGTAAGTAATATTAATGATTGACTGTACTGCTCCAGGTTTATTTACCAGAGATATTTTATTCTCTGAGGGCATTTCTACACCTGTATACTTAGCGTTTTCGAACTCTTTAGCCGACCATTGCTCAAAGTATTTAGTGGTCATTTCTTTGGCTTCTTCTAGTGTTATATCTCCAACTATGGCTAAATAAGAACCTGTAGGACTAAAATAGGTTTGATAGAATTCTTTACAGTGTTCTAAGCTGATATTCGCTAAAGATTCTTCTGTCATTAACTCACCAAAAGTGTGCGACTTCCCGAAATTTAAAACAGAATTTACGTTTGCTGCAATAGCATCAGGACTATCTGAAGCATTAGCTAAACCAGAAATATTCTGAGTTATTAACTTTTCAAACTCTACTTGAGTAAATTCAGAATTTAAAAGTACATCAGAAAATAAATCTAACAAACTAGGTAAATGCTTGGTTAGAGAACTCGCATAGATCCCCGATGATGAAGTACTCAAAGAAGCCCCTATATAATCGATTGAAGCATCTATCTCATCTTTACTACGCGTAGCAGTTTTAGTACCTAACAAATCACCTGTAATAGACGAAATACCAACGGCATCACCTTCTAACTCGGGTTGGTATTTAAACTGAAGCGATAAAGAGACTTTAGGTAATTTATGGTTTTCTACCACAAAAACTTTTAAGCCATTTTCCATTATAAAAGATTCGGTAGAACCTAACTGTATCTCTGGAGCAGGTCCAGCTTGGGGACGTATACTTCTATCTTGTGCTACTACGGTAGTACCTAAGACAATGCTTAATGCTAAGAATATCTTTTTCATAATTTTTATTCCATTTCTGTTTTAGGTAAATAATGTAGTGTTACTCTGTTTTCAGTACGTAAGTATTTAATAGCTGCCGCTTTAATATCTTCTCTTGTAACTTTAAAGTAACGTTCTAGTTCGGTATTCACCAAATTGGTCTCACCATTATAGTATAAATAGTAATCGGAAAGGCTTTCAGCAATACCAGCCATAGAACCATTTCCGCTAATAAAATCGTTTTCAATTTGATTTCTCAGTTTCTCAAATTCCTCTACTGTTATTAGCTCTTGAGACATTTTAGCAACCTCTTCGTTCATAGATTTTTCAAGGTCTAAAACTTCAATTCCCATATTGGCAATTCCAAACATCAATAAAAGACCTGGGTCTTCTGAAGGCATAGGGAATGCTCCAGCATAAACTGCTTTTTGTTGTTTATCTACTACATTTTTTTGCAGTCTAGAACTCTTACCTTGAGACAAAACCATACTCATCATTTCTACTGCGTAGGCTTCTTCGGTTCCTTGTGCAGGTCCGTGATAAGCTTGTACTACTGCAGGCAACTGAATATTATCGTATACAGTATCTCGTACCTCTGCAAACTTTTCAGGCTCTACAATTGTAGGGCGCGGTACGGCATGGGTTCCTTTTGCAATAGAACCAAAATACTTGGCAATCCACTCTTTTGCTTGAGCTGGGTCTATATCTCCAGCAATAGAAACACAAGCGTTATTAGGTATATAGAATGTTTTATAGAAATCCATAAACTCACTTAAATTAGCCTGATTAATATATTCAGGAGAACCTCCAGGAGTCCATCTGTACGGATGTTCTACAAAAGCGTGTTCAAAAACTTCATTCATTATTGAACCGTAAGGAGTGTTTTCGTTGCGCTCTCTAAGCTCTTCTTTAACCACTTCTCTCTGGGTATCTACCCCAATTTGGTCAATTTTTGCGTGAAGCATACGCTCAGACTCCATCCATAATCCCAATTCTAATTGGTTCGAAGGAAGAATCTCGTAGTAAAAAGTTCTATCGAAACTGGTATTGGCGTTTAATACACCCCCGTTATCTTGAACGAGTTTCATATACTCTCCTCTACCAATATTTTCTGAACCTTCGAAAAGTAAATGTTCGAAAAAGTGGGCAAAACCAGTTCTACTAGGGTCTTCGTTTTTCGAACCTACATGGTAAGAAACCGAAACAGCTACAATAGGTGTACTGTGATCCTCGTGTAATATTACGTGTAATCCATTATCGAGGTCGTATTCCTCAAAAGTAATGG
The DNA here is from genome assembly GCA_965183875.1 of Flavobacteriales bacterium. Lineage (GTDB taxonomy): Bacteria > Bacteroidota > Bacteroidia > Flavobacteriales > UBA7430 > UBA6772. Next base: position 32,840 of record CBCYMK010000002.1, read on the forward strand.
GATTCATTTGAGCCCATAGTAAACTAGGGCTAAACGCTAAAGCAAAGAGTATTTTTTTCATCTAAAATAAATTAATCATCAAATATAATGGTATTAAAAAAGCGCTCAAAATTTGAGCGCTTTTTTATTACTTAATTGTGAAATAACTAAGGTTATTAGTTTTTTACTTCAAAGCTTTTTAAATGTTCTTCTATATAAGAATAAATCTTCTTCGATTCGTCTTTATTAGCTTCAATGATAATCAAAGCATTTTTCAACATCTCCATTTTTTCTTCGTGCGTAGCATTAAGATCCTTTAAGATATATACAACCTTTTTGAGATTTTCTGTAAGGCCTGCTTCTAACTTAAGTGTTGTTACTATCTTTTTAACTACAACATCCTTATCAAAAACATTTTGCACGTTTTCAACAGCACTACTATCAGAGTTTTGAGTATTTCCGCAACCTATAGCTAAGGTTAAAAATAATGGTATAAATAATAATTTCTTCATGGCTTTTTTTTTGGTAGAACAATAATACTCATTCTAAAGGATAGGGCAAAAAAAAGCCATCTAAAAAGATGGCTTTTTTTTAATCGTATTTAAAACTTATTTAACCTCTTCGAAGTCAACGTCAGTTACATCTTCTGTTGCTGGCTCAGCTTCTGTAGCTTGACCTTCAGCACCTGCTTCAGACTGAGCATACATCTCTTGAGAAGCCGCTTGGAAAATTTCATTTAAAACAGCCATTGAAACATCAATTGCATTTAAATCTTCTGCTTCATGCGCTTTTTTCAAGTCTGCAATCGCAGCTTCGATAGGTGCTTTTTTATCTTCCGGTAATTTATCACCGAATTCAGCAAGTTGCTTTTCAGTTTGGAAAATTGTTTGATCAGCTTCGTTCAACTTATCAACTCTTTCCTTAACTTCTTTATCAGCTTCTTCGTTAGCTTTAGCTTCATCACGCATTTTTTGGATCTCTTCGTCAGAAAGACTTGAAGAAGACTCAATTTTAATGTGCTGTTCTTTTCCTGTAGCTTTATCTTTAGCAGAAACTTTCATGATCCCATTGGCATCAATATCGAAAGAAACTTCAATTTGAGGAGTTCCTCTTTGAGCTGGTGGAATGTCGGTTAATTGGAAACGACCTAATGACTTGTTATCTGCTGCCATAGAACGCTCACCTTGTGCTACGTGAATATCTACTGCCGGTTGGTTATCAGCCGCCGTAGAGAACACTTGAGATTTGTTCGTAGGTATAGTAGTGTTTGCATCAATCAATTTAGTGAATACTCCACCCATTGTTTCGATACCTAAAGAAAGAGGAGTAACATCTAATAAAAGAACGTCTTTTACTTCACCTGTTAAAACACCACCTTGAATAGCTGCACCAACGGCAACAACCTCATCAGGGTTAACACCTTTAGAAGGTTTCTTACCAAAGAAATCTTCAACGATTGCTTGGATTGCAGGGATACGAGTAGAACCACCAACTAAAATTACTTCGTCAATTTCGTTTTTATCTAAACCAGAATCAGCTAAAGCTTTCTTACAAGGTTCGATAGAACGACGAATTAATGAATCAGATAATTGCTCGAATTTAGAACGAGTTAAAGTTCTTACCAAGTGCTTAGGTCCTGAAGCAGTAGCAGTAACATATGGTAAGTTGATTTCTGTTTGCGCAGAGGCAGACAATTCAACTTTAGCTTTTTCAGCAGCTTCTTTTAAACGTTGAAGTGCCATAGGGTCTTCACGTAAATCGATCGATTCTTCAGCTTTAAACTCTTCAGCTAACCAATTGATTAAAACTTGATCAAAGTCATCACCACCTAAATGAGTATCACCATTAGTAGATTTCACTTCGAATACACCGTCACCTAATTCAAGGATAGAGATATCGAAAGTACCTCCACCGAGGTCAAATACAGCGATATTAATATCGTTGTCTTTTTTATCTAAACCGTAAGCTAAAGCAGCTGCAGTAGGTTCGTTTATGATACGACGAACTTTTAATCCAGCAATTTCACCAGCTTCTTTAGTCGCGTGTCTTTGAGCATCGTTAAAATAAGCAGGAACTGTAATTACAGCTTCAGTAACTTCTTGCCCTAAATATTCCTCAGCAGTTTTCTTCATTTTTTGAAGAACCATAGCAGAAATTTCTTGAGCCGTAAATAAACGACCGTCGATGTCTACACGAGGAGTATTGTTTTCACCTTTTACTACTGTATAAGGTACATTCTTAATTTCTTTCGCACATTTGTCGAAAGACTCACCCATAAAACGCTTAATAGAAGAAATCGTTTTTGTAGGGTTTGTAATAGCCTGACGTTTTGCAGGATCACCTACTTTACGCTCACCACCTTCAATAAAGGCTACAATCGATGGAGTAGTTCTTTTTCCTTCCGCGTTAGCGATAACGACAGGTTCATTACCTTCCATTACCGATACACAAGAGTTCGTTGTTCCCAAGTCAATTCCGATAATTTTACTCATAATCTAATGTATTAATTAGTTCTTGTTTGTTTCTGCAGGTCCATAAGTCAATCTCTATGCCATTCGAAAAAAAAATGTATTAGGCATAAAAAAAGCCATGTTTTGACAGAGCACCATCAAAACATGACATATAAAATGACAGACTGTCTAGTTTCCGTAAGAAATTTCTATTTCATTATCGCCATTCAATTGGAAAGACCCAAAGTTTAGGTGCTTTGTAATATCGTTTGTGGCAATTTCGTCGTTTGTAGAATTCGTTATTTTCACGTTTTCAACACTGTCAGAAGTACGAGAGGAAAGAATACCTATACCATTTTCAATATTTGAATATTCTGGTCGGTCTAGTACCAAGGAGCTTGTATTTTGATTTAAGACCAAATAAGTAGATAGATCTTCTCCTGCTGCCAATAGTTTAAAATCTAAACAAGAATGGGTAATAGAGAAACCTGAACCTCCACCAGAATCTGGATTCATCCCCACTACCAACCTACGTAGACTTGGGTCTTCAGGAATGTTTGAAGCTATAAAATTTAAAAACTGGTAAAAATCAATTGTATAACTCATCTTGTCTCCACCATTAGAATCGTTCGATAATCGACTAGGGAAATTTAATACAATAGACTTATTAAGAGTATCTCCTACACCAGTAACAGAAAATTCCTGATAATGAAAAGTCATTGAAAGCTCGTACATCTCACCACCTGCAACAGTCTTCCACTCTACTTTAGGATTACTATTAGTCCGTATAGTTAAAGGTGAATAACTATTTGGTCTAGTAATATTAACAGGGGTAAGAATAGAAATAGGGTTTTTAGTAAAAGCGATTAAGGTATCGTTAGATTTTCTATACACTTCTGCACTGTAGAAAAATTCCTTATCTAATTCTTCAGATGATTTATAGATCACCTGTGTAGGGGAACTAAAAATCCCTTCAGGTTTTTCAAATTCTGTAGTAGCTTCTAGTTCAATAGATTTCCTAAGAACCCACTCTTGGTTAGGGATAGAACTTTCTTCGAGTTCTAAAAGACGTAAACCTACATCCTCACCAGAATAATTTAGTGAGTCAAATTCTTGAGCCATAGACATTATATCACCCTGTCCTAAAAAAGCTTTATTGAGTTTAATATAATGAACCGTATCTTCTGCATTAAGGATACCGTATACTACAGGTACATCTTTCCAATCGGCAGTAATTTTCAATTCGTTATCACAAGCCGTAAAAAGAGCCAGTAAACTAAGTGCTAAAAGTGTTTTTCTAATCATGAAACAAAGGTATAATATTTTCTTACTTTTGTTAGTTAAATAATTCCGGTCTATGAAACAATTATCGTGCCTCTATACACTTGTCCTTTTCATTAGCATACAAGCTATTGGGCAACAAACAGTTCACAAAAAACTGAATCAGCTAATGCTAGACGAATCGTTTAGCGAGTTAAATTCTATTTGGCCTGTACTTACCAACGACGATAACTTCTTTGTTTTCGATAATGGAGAGTATTTTATGAATCGTACAAAAGCCGGCAGCCCTTATGCAATAATGGCACAGTGGGAAAACGAGTTGGAAAGCTTTAGTATTAGAACCTCTATAATGTTAGGCCCTGTAGAAAGTATGAGTCAGAGCCTAGGACTAATATTAAGAGCTAGTAAAGATGGACAATCTGCTATTATATGCGATATAAATAAGTTCCATAGGTTTAGAATACGTCAGTTGGTAGATGGGAAATATGTAATTATTAGCACGGAAGGAAAAGAAGGTTGGATAAAAGACTCTGCCATTAAAGGGATTAACGAGTACAACGATATTAATATAAGAACAAACGGTACAGACCACGACTTATATATTAATGGCTTACTTATCTATAGTTTTAGAGTTGAAGGATTAAAAGCGGGTAGCTTCGGCTTATTTGTAGGTCCTGAAACAAAAGGACGTGTGGATTTCATTAGTGTTCACGCTGATGAATTATATAGAGATAAAAATAAAATTTACTTAACTGACGAAGAAGTTCGCGAGTTGATGTCTGATAATGAGAAATTAAAACAAGAACTAGAACAATCCTTAGATGCTCGCGCTTTAGAATTAGAAAATGCAATTCGTATTTTAGAAAACCAGCTAAAAACAATGCGTTTAATAAACACTCAGCTAGATAAAGAAAATAGCGAATACGCAGTTATTAAGTCTGCCGTTGACACCAACCATGTGAATTTACTGATGGATTTAAGCCAAAAAGTAATTAACAATACAATGGAAAACCGTCAATTAAAAATTGAAAACAAATTAATTACAGACTCACTAAGTAAGGTGAAAATTCATTTTGAGAATTTAGAATTAGAGTTATTTCAAAAGGTAATTGACAAAAAGGTAGAAGAACAACATTTTATTGATTCTATATTAACCCAATATTGTATCGTAGATACTGTATTTTTGCCTCTAGATACCTTAGGAATCGATACACTTAGAATTGATTCTATCCGTAGAACAAACCCAATACTAGAAAAAGAGTAATATGTCTATTCACAAAAAAGATTTCAAAAAAATCACCACCAATGTACTTCAGGAGATGAAGCGCAATGGAGAGAAAATTAGTATGCTTACTGCCTATGACTACACCATGGCAAAAATGGTAGATATGGCTGGTATAGACGTTATTCTTGTAGGTGATTCTGCCTCTAACGTTATGGCTGGACATGAAACGACACTCCCAATAACTTTAGACCAAATGATTTACCATGCTTCTTCTGTTGTAAGAGCAGTAGACAGAGCTCTGGTGGTTGTAGACTTACCTTTCGGTACTTACCAAGGGAATTCTAAAGAAGCTTTAAACTCTGCCATTAAAGTGATGAAAGAGTCTGGTGGGCACTCTATAAAAATTGAAGGTGGGGCTGAAATTATTGAATCGGTACAAAGAATTTTAACAGCCGGGATTCCGGTTATGGGACACTTAGGTTTAACACCGCAATCGATTTATAAATTTGGAACCTATACCGTAAGAGCAAAACAGGAAGAAGAAGCTAACAAGCTTATTGAAGACGCTAAATTACTTGAAGCAACTGGTTGCTTTGCTTTAGTACTCGAAAAAGTTCCTGCAGCCTTAGCTCAAAAAGTTGCCGAAACAATCTCTATTCCTGTTATCGGTATTGGTGCAGGATCTGGTGTAGACGGACAAGTATTGGTAACACACGATTTATTAGGGATGACTCATGAGTTTAGCCCACGATTCCTAAGACGTTACCTCTCATTATTTGATGAAATTACAGGAGCTATTAAAGCCTATGTACAAGATGTAAAATCGGTTGATTTCCCGAACGAAAAAGAACAATATTAATGTTGGAGGTACTTTACGAAGACAACCATATTATTGCCGTAAATAAAAAAGCAGGCGATCTAGTACAAGGAGATAAAACGGGAGACAAACCTCTGGGTGAGTTTGTGAAAGATTATCTACGTGAAAAATACAACAAACCTGGAAACATCTTCTGTGGCGTAATTCACCGCTTAGACCGGCCTGTAAGTGGACTGGTTATTTTTGCAAAAACAAGCAAAGCTCTTTCTCGTATGAATACACTTTTCAGAGAAAAGACCATTCAAAAAACCTACTGGGCAATCGTAGAAAAAGCTCCATTAAAAAGTGAAGATCGGTTAGAACATTACTTGATTAAGAATCAGCAAAAGAATAAATCTAGAGCTTTCCTAAAACCCTACGATGGAGCTTTACATACTGTACTAGACTATAAAACACTTAAATCGCTAGACCGCTACACACTACTTCAGGTAAAACCTATAACGGGAAGGCATCATCAAATACGAGTGCAACTCTCCACTATGGGATCCATTATTAAAGGAGATTTAAAATACGGCGCTAAACGCTCTAACAAAGACGCCTCTATTTGCTTACACGCCAGAGAAATTCATTTTATCCATCCTGTAAAAAAGGAAGCGATTACGATAACCGCTCCACCTCCTAAAGATCCTCTTTGGGATGCGTGTAACTAAAACATAAATTAATCAACCAAAAAAAAAGAACAATAGTTAGCTCCTTTTTTTTGCAATGGTTTTTCTATTTAATTCTCTTCTCTACCGAGCCATCATTATACAGGTAAATTAGTGTTGTTCCAACAGGAGCTGTTTCTTCATCAACCTCCTGTCCTAACATATTAACTACTCTTGCAAGCGTACGAATATCATTAGGGTGAATAGGAGCTACATCGTGCATCCATTGAGGTAAGTTTGGAGATAATTCCACTCGTGAACCACTTACATCTACAAAGGAGAAATCATCTACTTCGGAAGACATAAACACTTGATATCCTTGGCCAGGCACTAATTCTCCAATTCCATTAAAACCAATTTCTGGCCAATAAATATGTCCGAAATTATTTTTTGCTACAACAATACTTTCTGAGATAGCTTCGAAACAAGCTGCAGTATTTTGTTCGTAATTTAAGTTATATCCAATTATATTCCATCCTTGGTATAAATCTATTGGAATAGGAGCTACAAGACTTTCTAAAGTTTCGTTTTCCTGAGTAAGTTCATAATATAATACTTCTATAATTTCTAGTTCTTCAATACGCGCTATGGGGTAAATACACGAACCATCATCTTCAGTAGCAAAAGGGTTATACTCAACAAACAAAACATCAGTACAACCATTAATAATTACGTTTTCACAAGATTGATCTTCGATAGATGCATTTGGAGAAAATTCATAAAAAGCATCATAGGTACAACCTTCATAAACACAGGAACCATCATCATCTGTAGCTAAAGAATTGTAATTACTTGCCGTTTCATCTGTACAGGCTTCCATAAAAACAATTAAACCGTTAGAACAAAGAGAAGACAGAGAAGCATCATCATCAAATATTAACATTGAATTATTAGAGTAAGACAATGATTGATACGGTATTAGATCGTACAAATTTGTCCCATTTACTAAATACAAACTCAATTCTTCTGACTCAACAGCGCCATCAACAGATAAGGTACCAGAGTCATCGCCCCAAATGGTTAAAGAAGTCATGCTAAACCCATAAATTAACTCTGAACCAAAAACAACATTATTTGCATTAAGAGCTACTATATAAGCAGACTCATTAAGACTTGGAAGAGAGCTCATAAAATCTTGAGTAAATAATAAACTCATATTATTCCCTGTAATACTTCCGGAATAAGTTAATGGAACGACACAGTTATTTTGATCTGAATAAATACAAGTCCCATCTTCAGTATTAACATCAATCGACTCATTCCCTATAGGAGTAATATAGTTACTTGCAGAAGGGTCTGTACAACCCAAAACAGTAATTTGAGTAAGAGCACCATTTAAACAAAGGGTTTGAACATTTGGAATTGTATTAATAACCATTGTTGAATTCTCTGTGTAATTTATATTCTCATTTAATTCAAGTAAGAAATAATTATTCCCATCTACTAAATAAAAAGATATCGATTCCCAGCTAAGAGCACCATCTATAACATCTGTTTGTGTGTCATCTCCCCAAATTGTAATAGAACTAACATTTGATTGCTGAATACTTGTAGAACCAACTACAGAACCATTAGCTGTCATTGCTACTATGTATGCATCTTCAGAATTTGTACTTAAATCTGAAGAAAAGTTTGATGTAAACAGGATATTCATATTTGACCCTGTGATTAAACCACTATATGTATTTGGTAAAACACAAGGTAAACTACTTACACTGTACACACATAAACTTTCGTTATTCAATGTTGCTGTAACATCGTAATTTAAGGCACTAGGATTTGTACAACCTTCAAAATAACAAGAGTTATTACTTGTATTTGCTGTAATATCATAATTTGTTGCTGAGGGATCGGTACAACCTACATAAGCACAGAAAGCAAAATCTGTAGCCAAAGCATTATAATTATTAGCTAAAGGTTCTTGACAGCCTACAACTTCAAGCTCATCGCAAACACCATCGTTATCTGTATCATTTATACATAGATTTTCGCAGGTATAATATTCGAAAGGCAAACTACAAGAACCGTCATCTTCATTAGCAATTTCAAAATAATTACAAGCTAAAGCATTTGTACAACCTAAGAAAAGACAATAAGTAGGTACATTAGCTTGGCTATTGTAATTGTTTGCTAATTCATTCATACAACCTTCAATCAAACAAGAATTGTCATCATCTGTTGCTAGCCCATCGTAATTTGTAGCCGACTGATTTGTACAACCCATACGGAAACAAGAACCATCATCGCTGGTTGCGTTTACATTATAGTTATCTGCCCAAAATAAGCTACAAGCTGCTAGAGTACAAGAACCATCATCGTTAGTTGCATTTGAATTGTAATTATCGGCCCAATTTGACATACATGCAAAAAGAACACAGGAACCATCATCGATAGTTACATTAGAATTGTAATTGTCTGCCCATTGAGATGAACATCCATTTAAATAACAAGAACCATCATCTTCAGTTGCATTTGAATCATAATTCTGAGCCCAACTTGAAGTACAAGCCACTAGCGTACAAGAACCATCATCTTCGGTTGCATTTGAATCATAATTATCGGCCCAAGCAGAAGTACAACCAAGAATTTCATCTTCATCACAAATCCCATTTAAATTTGAGTCGTTTAGACAATTACCCTCACAATCTAAATTAACAATCGGATATACACAGGATTCATCTTCCTCATTTGCATAAGCGTTAAAGTTACAAGCAGTATTATCTGTACATCCAGACTGAGCATTTATAATACATACAAGCATAGGGGTTTCAACATCGTTTACACTAACAAAATCATTAGCTACGAACACATATTCATATGCTAATGAGTAAACATTTTCACCATCTACTAAATGAAAATTAATTAACTCTCCATTCTGTGCTCCATCAATTTCTGAAGTTAAAGGATCGTCAGGCCATAAAGACAATGATTGTGTAGTCTGACCAATAGAACTAGACCCAATTACTAGATTCATTGGGGATGTAGCAACAATATAAGCATCGGAAGATTGAACATTTAAAGACAATACAAAGTTTTCTGATAACAAGAAACTTGTAGAAGCTACAGTCTGCTCTTCATCTGAAAAAGGTAAGTACCACGTAGAACAAAACTCTACACAAGAACCATCGTCTGTATCTGCATCTTCATTAAAATTTTGTGCTAGCTCATCTGTACAACCTAAAATGGGTTCGACTTCACAAAAAACTTCAGTAATAGTAGGAGGAGCAACTTGTACTGCCAGGCCATTTGCTGTAAAAAATACAGATGTAGACATTACAACATCATACAAAACTGAACCATCAACAATTTGAAATGAAATTAAGTCATTTGCTAATGCTCCATCAAGTCCACCTGTAGAACTATCATCACCCCAGACTGCAATAGTAGTTTGGCCTACGCCATACAACGGAGTAGAACCAACGACAATATCAGTTGGAGAAATAGCAACAAGGTAAGCAGATTCATTTATTAAACTAAGAGAGTTTGTAAAACCAGGCGTTAACATTAAAGTCATATTAGACCCTGTATTTCCCTCAAAATGCAAAGGCAAGTCGCACTGCGCCAACCCCCTCAATGGGAAAGCTAACAGTACGATTGCAAAATATTTATATAAGTTATTCATGTCTCTAGTATAAAATTAATGAGTCCTCTTATTGGTTTAAACGCTTCTCTACAGAGCCATCGTTAAACATGTACAAGAGTACGGTACCTTTAATTTCATATTCTGGATTCACCTCTTGACCGGTCAAATTCACAACTCTTACAAGAGTTCTAATATCGTTCGGATGTACAGGTATTTCCATATCTAGTGCCCATTGTGGTACAGTAGGACTTAATTCTATACGAGCGTCTACAACAGGGAAACTATAGTCTATAATCCCTTCAGATAGCCTTAACTGGTAACCTTGACCTGGAATTAAATCTCCAATTCCATTGAATCCATATTCTGGCCAATATGTTTGACCCAAGTTGTTTTTCACAATTTGAATATGTTGATCGATATCCTCGAAGGTAGCTACAATATCTTGTGGTACAGCTAAAGTATATCCAATGATATTCCAACCAGAGAGTAAATCAACTTCGATAGGTATTAATGCAGGGTTTTCTAGACAGTCTTCAAGAGCAATCTCTAAGTCTAGAACTTGAGTATTTAACGAGGAGATAGAATCGTTAGCCGTAGTGATTACATTCTCTAAACTATCGTTTACAGCATATAAATCATCTACTACATTCTCCAAGTCATCAATTTCTAAATTAAGAGCAACAATCTCAGCATTAGCAATTACTAACTCAGCTGTAAGACTTGCTACTTGACTAGATAATTCTGCGTTTTCAGATTCTAATTCAGAAATTTCATCAGCTTTTGAAGCTATATCAAATAGTAAAACTTGAATTGAATCATTTAGGGATAAGATTGAATCATTCGCAGAAAGACCGTTACTCACACATAGCGCTAATTCAGCGTTTAATGCTGCTATCTCTTGGTTAGCTAAATCTAATTCGTAAACTGTTCCAGCTAATTCAAGTTCAACAGAATCTAGAACTACTTGAGTAGCTAAGTGATTAGTTGACTCTTCAAGTAAAGCAGCTTCAAGAGCAATCACATTTACATCAAGTACAATTATAGAGTCTTGCGCAATTATTAAGTCTAACTCGGTAGCATCTAACACTATTTGTAATGCAGCCAATGCAGAACTCAATGAACTTATTTGTGCATTTTTCTGAGTTATTTGAGCCTGTAAACTTGCAATTAAAGTTTCGTCTGTAACTGTACCATTTTCACAAGTAGTTAAATCACTTTCTAAATCAGCTACTTCGTTAGATAAATCAGCTATTTGACCTACATACACCGTAATTAAAGAATCTTTATTCGTAATGATTAGATCTTTTCCATCAATAATTGACTGGTAATACGCATGAAGTGCAGATACTTGCGAAGCATGCTGTGCATTTAAGTAAGCAATATATGCTTCGTGATTAGCTATTAAATCAACAATCTGTCCTTGTAAGTCAGCTATTTGAGCATCCTTAAGAACTATTTGAGCCTCTAAGTATGTGATCTCTTGGTTTAGAGCTGCAATAGAATTCGTTTGAACATTTATAATTCCTGTAAGGTTTTCAATTGCTTCATTAGCAATAATTAATTCAGCTTCTAAAGTTTGTATCTCATCCTCTAATGTAGAAATCTCATTATTTAATCCTGCTAATTCTATATTGTGAGCATTTGTGATAGAATTGACTATAGTAGTAAACTCAGCTTGTAAAGAATCTTCTTGACTCTCTAACTCTGAATTCAAGAAAGTTAATTCAGCATCACAAGTCCCATCATCTACAGTAGCTAGAGCGTCGTAGTTCAACATTGTTTCGTACATACATCCTACTCTGTAACAAGACGTATCGTCTATAGTTGCTAATACATCGTAGTTATCTGAATCAGGATTCGTACAACCATCTCTGAAACAAGAACCATCATCTGTAGTTGCTAAATAATCGAAATTGTCTGAATCAGAGTTTGTACAACCAAATCTATAACAAGATCCATCGTTGTCTGTAGCCAATTCATCGTAGTTATTAGCCCATTCAGAAGTACATCCTAAACGAACACAAGCATTTTCTAACAGTGTATTTTGTGTAGCTAAATCATCGTAGTTATCTGCCCATCCCGCCATACAACCTTCATTGTAACAAGTAGCATCGTCTAAAGTAGCAATCGCATCATAGTTATCTGCCCATTCAGACATACAACCATTTTTATAACAAGAACCATCGTTTACGTTTGCTAACTCAGTTGCATTTGTGTTTGCAGTTACTCCATAATTATCAGCCCAGTCAGAAGTACATCCTAAATACTCACATGAGTTATTATTAGTATTCGCATCTACCTGAACATCGTTAAGAAGTGTAATGAAGTTATCTGCTTCAGCATCTAAACAACCTTCTATTACTGGGTAACAAGTACCGTTATCTGTATTTGCATTTTCATCGTAATTATACATCGCAGAGATAATACAACCTTCTTCGATAGTAATACAAGAACCATCATCGTTATCAGCTAATTCGTTATAGTTAAACATTGTATTATCCATACAACCATTTACATAATAACAAGAAGCATCATCGGTATTTACATCGGTATAAACATTTCCAGTAAGTGTAATAAAGTTAAGTGCTGAATCATCAGTACAACCTACAATAACGGGGTAACAAGTACCATTATTCGTATTTGCATTAGCATCAAAGTTATATGCCCATTCAGAAATACAACCTTCATAAATACAAGCGGAAGCATCTGGCGTGTTAATGTCGATTGATACATTTCCAACTGGATAAGTATAGTTATCAGCATTTACATCTGTACAACCTGTAATAACAGCCACACAAGATCCATCGTCTGTATTAGCATTTAAATCAACATTAAAGCTGAAGGCAGTAGTATCTATACACCCTTCAATGAATGGGATACATGAAGAATTTCCTGTATTAGCAGACGCGTTGTAGTTGAACATTGTTAGGTCCATACATCCTTCTATTACAGCAATACAAGTACCGTTGTCTGTATTTGCTTCTACATTATAATTAAGTGCAGTAGCGACTGTACACCCAACAATAAACGGCTCACAATTCCCACTGTCTAATGTAGCAGTGCTGTCGTAGTTAAATGCCCATGAATATGTACATCCATAGTTTCCACAAGCAGCAGTATTATTTACGTTTGCGTTAGAATCGTATGTATCAAATGCAGCATCCATACAACCTATATATTCACAAGAGGCATCTTGTACGTTTGCTTCGGGGTTATACAATCCAGAGATAGGATTCATACATCCTTCAACAACAGCGACACAATCTCCAGCAGTATTTGCAAAAGCATCATAATTAAATGCTAGAGTATCCATACAACCTACAAACTCACAAGCTGCAGCATCTGTTGCAATCTCATTATAGTTATCAGCTGATACATCCATACAACCAGCAATTTCATTTTCATCACAAATACCATCGTTGTCTGCATCATTTAAACAAGAATCATTACAGTCTAAGTTAGTAGAAGGATAGTCACATAAAGTATTGTCTGTTTCAGTTGCATCTACATTGTAGTTACAAGCAGTTTCATCAGAACATCCAACAATTTCGTTTTCATCACAAACGCCATCGTTATCTGTATCAGAAATACAGGTATTATCACAAGAATAATACTCAGTTGCAAACTCACATGATAAATTATTTTCTGTAGCAAGTGAATCGTAATTACAAGCTGTAGCATCCGTACAACCTGAAATTTCAAGTTCATCACAAACTCCATCGTTATCTATATCAGATAAACATTCACCTTCACAGTTAAAGTTAGCTGTAGCATAAGTACAAGACTCATCATCTTCTGTAGCTAGTTCAGTATAGTTACAAGCAGTAGCATCTGTACAACCAGCTATTTCTAGTTCATCACAAACTCCATCTTCATCAATATCAGAAACACAAGTTCCGTCACAATTTAAATTGGTAGCAGCATAAGTACAAGAACCGTCTGTAGTATTCGCAGCAGCATTAAAGTTACACGCTAATGAATCTATACATCCGTATACAAAAGCAATACAAGACTCATCATCTGTATTTGCATTTTCATCGTAATTAAACATTGATTCGTAAGTACATCCGTAGTAAATACAAGCATCACTATCGTTTGTATTGATATCAGTGTTTACATTTCCAATTACTGCAATATAATTATCAGCTTCTGTATCCATACATCCATATATATATGGGTAACAAGAATCATCATTTTGATTTGCTGAGTAAGCATAGTTGAATGCTGTTTCATCAGTACAACCAGGGATTGCTAATAAATTACACGAGTTATCTGAAACATTCGCTTGAGGATTGTATTCAACATAGTCAACTAACATACAACCGTATGTAATTACGGTAATACAATTAGATTGTATGTGTGTATTTACATTAGCATCGAATTCCATAAACGCAGTATCCATACAACCATTTACAACATCAATACAAGTCTCTGTACTCGTATTTGCTGAAGCGTCGTAGTTAAATGCTGACTCATTCATACAACCTTCTATTACTGCAATACATTCTGAAGATGTATTTGCTAAAGAATTAAAGTTGAATGCTAATGAATCCATACAACCAGTAACTACATCAATACAATCAGCATTCGTGTTAGCTAAAGGATTGTAGTTGAATGCTAAAGTATCTACACAACCATCCACAACATCAATACAAGAATTGTCTAATGTATTTGCTAAAGAATTATAGTTAAATGCAAAAGTATCAGTACATCCAGTTAGTACTTCAATACAAGAATCATCTGCTGTATTTACTTCTGCATTGTAATTAAACATTGTATCGTTCATACAACCGTAAACATATGGTTCACAGCTTGAAGGATCGGTATCAATATTTGCATACGACACATAGTTAAACATCGTATTGTCCATACAGCCATAGTATGTACATGCGTCAGCAATATTTGCTTGTTCATTATAGTTGTCTGCTGTTTCATCCATACAACCTAAAACTACTGTAATACAAGAATTATCATCTGTATTAACTAGCTCATCATAGTTTAAGGCTAAAGAGTCTGTACAACCATAAATATACGGTTCACAAGAATCATCATCTATTGTAGCTAAATAATCGTAGTTGAACATGAATTCATAAGTACAACCAACTTTATAACATGTACCATTATCTGTAGTTGCTAAAGTATCTAGGTTATCTGCCCAAATTGCAGTACACCCTACTCTATCACAACTTTCATCGTCTAAAGTAGCAAGAGTATCATAATTATCAGCCCAGTCAGAAGTACAACCTAATCTAACACAAGACTCATCGTCTGTTGTAGCAAGTTCGTCGAAATTATCAGCCCAATCAGACATACACCCTACTCTATCACAACTTTCATCATCTATTGTAGCAAGGTTATCATAGTTATCTGCCCAATCAGACATACAACCTTCTTTATAACAAGAGGCATCGTCTATAGTAGCAGTTGTCATATAATTGTCAGCCCAGTCAGTAGTACAACCTAAATACTCACATAAACCATCAATATTTGTGTTAATGTCGATTAGAATATTGTTTGTTAAAATGTTTGAAGCTAAATCGTTATCGTAATCGTTGTAATTAAGTGCTTCTGTATCTAAACATCCTTCAATTACCGCATAACAAGATCCATTTTCGGTATTTGCTAAGTTATTAAAGTTATATGCTGTAGCATCTGTACAACCTACAACAATTAACTCCATACACATACCAGTATCTGTATTTGCAGCTGCATTGTATTCTATATAAGCAGCGTCCATACAACCGATAACAACAGCAATACAAGTACCATCATCGGTATTAGCTTCGTTGTCGTAATTAAATGCCGTTTCATCTGTACAACCGTAGTAAATACAAGACTCAGGGTTAGAAGTATTAATGTCTGTAGTAACTAGTCCAGTAAGTGCATTTGTATAACCATTACCATCGTAGTCGTTATAGTTATCAGCTTCAACATCCATACAACCTTTAATAATAGCATAACAAGAATTGTCGTTTGTGTTTGCTAAAGAATCGTAGTTAAAGGCCAACTCATTAATACAACCATAATAAATACAAGTTGAATTATCTGTAGTATTAACATCAACTTGAACATCACCAATAGCAGCAACAAAGTTATCAGCTGTTTCATCTGTACAACCTTCTATTACAGGAATACAAGAACCGTTATCGGTATTAGCTAATGCATTGTAGTTCGTAGCAGTTATATCTGTACAACCATAAACAATATCAATACAAGACCCATCGTCTATAGTAGCAGATGCATCGTAGTTAAACATATTATCGTAAATACATCCTAAGTATTCACACAGTTCGTTGTTCGATGTATTCACATCCGTTAATACATCTCCAGAAGAAGCTACATAATTATAAGCAGATTCATCGGTACACCCTTCAATAACAGCATAACAAGACTCATCGTCTGTATTTGCAGCTTCGTTATAATTAAATGCTGAAGCATCTATACATCCTAAATACTCACACGATCCATCCTCAGTATTTGCATCTTCATCAAAACTTGATGAAGCAGTATCTGTACAACCTAAGTATACACAGTAACCTTCTACAGCAGCATTAACATTAAAGTTATCTGCATCTTCATCCATACAATCTAAATAGTAACAATTACCGTCGTCTGTATTTGCAATAGAATCGTAGTTCATTGCAACAGAATCCATACAACCTAAGAATTCACAGCTTGTATTTACATTTGCATTTTCATTGTAATTGTCAGCATAAGGATTCATACATCCAGATATCTCACAAGAGCCATCCTCCTCAGTCGCTGATTCATTAAAGTTATCTGCTAGAATATTTGTACAACCATTTATTTCTGCATCGTCACAAACACCATCTTCATCTGTATCTGCAGTACAAGCCCCATCACATACACCTATAGCATCTGGTGCTCCAACACAATCGTCAACATCATCACAAACACCATCATTATCGGCATCTGCAGTACAATCACCGTTACAAACACCTAAAGCATCTAACGTTCCAACACAAGGGTCGATATCATCACAAATCCCATCGTTATCGTTATCAGCAGTACAGTCACCTGCACAAGTATTTAAAGCATCTAGATAGTCACAGTTTGTTGAGTCTGTAGCAGCTACATTATAGTTACAAGCATTAGAATCAATACATCCTTCGACCTCATTTTCATCGCATACACCATCTCCATCAGTATCTGTTATACAAGAACCATCACAGTTTAAGTTTGTAGCTTCTGGATAGGTACAAGTTTCATTATCAGTATTTCCATTTACATCAAAATTACATGCATTTTCATCGGTACATCCGTAAGTAAATTCTATACAAGAACCATTTTCGGTTGTTGCAGTATCATCGTAATTGTATGCCCAAGAATAAGTACATCCGTATACAACATCAATACAAGAACCATCATCGGTATTTGCTCCTACTTCTGAATCATAATTAAATGCAGTCTCATCTGTACAACCGTTTACTACGGCAATACAAGAACCATCATCGGTATTAGCACCTTCAGTTGTGTTATATGCACTTACATCTGTACAGCCAAATAGCACATCTGTACAATCTCCAGGAGTATTTGCAGATTCATCGTAATTAAATGCTAATTCATCCATACAACCTACAAGTACGTCTGTACAATCTCCAGCAGTATTAGCTAAATCATCATAATTAAATGCTGTAGAATCCATACAACCTACAAGTACGTCTGTACAATCGCCAGGAGTATTTGCAGCTTCATCGTAATTAAATGCTGATTCATCCATACAACCAACAAGTACATCTGTACACACGCCAGGTGTATTTGCATCTTCATCGTAGTTGAATGCTTGATTGTCCATACAACCTATTACTATATCGATACAAGAAGCATCATCGGTATTCGCCTCAGCATCATAATTAAATGCATTAACATCTGTACAACCATAGATATATTCATCAAAACAAGAACCGTCATCAATATTAGCTAATGGGTTATAGTTCACATAATAATCGTATGTACAGCCGCTTATAAAAGGTAAGCACTCACCTTGAGTATTTGCTAAAGAATCATAGTTAAATGCTGTATCATCCATACAACCAGAAACAATTAAGGTAGAACATGAAGCATTTTCAACATTTGCATCTGGGTTAAATTCTATATATAAAGCATCCATACAACCAGAAACAATTAAGGTTGAACAAGAATTATCATTCGTATTTGCATCAGAATTGAATTCCAAATAAGCTTCATCTGTACAACCAAATTCTATTAAAGTAGTACAGGAGTTATCATCGGTATTGGCTCCATCATTGAATTCTAAATAATCAGAATTCATACATCCATTTATTACATCAATACAAGAACCATCATCTGTATTCGCTTCTGCATTATAATTAAATGCTGTTTCGTCGACACAACCTTCAACAATAGCCACACAGCTACCATCGTCATTAGTTGCAGTTATTTCATGATTATAAGCCCATGAGTAAGTACAACCCATTATTTCTACCTGATCACAAACACCATCATTATCAAAGTCGTTAACACAAGTAAGGCACGATGTAATATCAGCTATATTATTCGAACTATCATATTCTACATAATTCGCATCCATACATCCTTTAACTACATCTATACAAGAACCATCAGCTGTATTTGCTTCTGAGTTGAAATTAAATGCAGTTGTCTCTGTACAACCTTCTACAATATCTACACAAGAACCGTCATCTGTATTGGCACCTACTGTGGTATTAAATGCTGTTTGGTCAGTACAACCGTTTACTACGGAAATACATGAACCATCATCTGTATTTGCACCTTCTGTTGTGTTATATGCATTTACATCTGTACAGCCAACTAGCACATCTATACAATCTCCAGCAGTATTTGCAGTTTGATTGTAATTAAATGCAGTATCATCCATACAACCAACCACAACAGCTATACAAGAATCATTATCTGTATTTG
This sequence comes from Flavobacteriales bacterium, assembly GCA_965183875.1. Lineage (GTDB taxonomy): Bacteria > Bacteroidota > Bacteroidia > Flavobacteriales > UBA7430 > UBA6772. The sequence continues at coordinate 51,807 of CBCYMK010000002.1, forward strand.
CATCTGCATTATAATTAAATGCTGTTTCGTCGACACAACCTTCTACTACTGCTTCACATGTACCGTCATCTGTGTTTGCATCTGCATTATAGTTAAATGCTGTTTCGTCGATACAACCAAATACTACATCTTCACATGAACCGTCATCAACATTAGCAAGTTCATTATGATTAAATGCAGTATTATCCATACAACCTTCTACAACATCTACACATGAACCATCATCTGTATTTGCACCTACTGTGGTATTAAATGCTCCATTATCAATACATCCCAATACTACATCTTCACATGAACCGTCATCAACATTAGCAAGTTCATTATGATTAAATGCAGTATTATCCATACAACCTTCTACAACATCTACACATGAACCATCATCTGTATTTGCACCTACAGTTGTATTAAATGCTGATTCGTCAATACATCCCAATACTACATCTTCACATGAACCGTCATCAACATTAGCAAGTTCATTATGATTAAATGCAGTATTATCCATACAACCTTCTACAACTTCTTCACATGAACCATCATCTGTATTTGCACCTAATGTGGTATTAAATGCTGATTCGTCAATACATCCCAATACTACATCTTCACATGAACCGTCATCAACATTAGCAAGTTCATTATGATTAAATGCAGTATTATCCATACAACCTTCTACAACATCTTCACATGAACCATCATCTGTATTTGCACCTAATGTGGTATTAAATGCTGTAGCATCTGTACAACCAGTTAAAATAGCTACACATGAACCGTCATCTGTATTTACATCTACATTATAATTAAATGCAGTATTATCCATACAACCTTCTACAACTTCTTCACATGAACCATCATCTGTATTTGCACCTACTGTGGTATTAAATGCTGATTCGTCGGTACAGCCTTCTACTACTAATATTAAACAAGAACCATCATCGGTATTCGCACCTGATTCTTCATAGTATTCTATATAAGATGAATCTGTACATCCTAATACTTCAGTAATACAAGAACCATCATCGGTATTTGCATCCGCATTATAATTAGTCATTCCTAATTCAGTAGTACATCCATTAACCACGGCTATACAAGAACCATCATCTGTATTAGCATCAATTAAGCTATCACCGGTTAATGCAACAAAGTTAAATGCTGCTGCATCTATACAACCATATATTACATCGTAACAAGAACCATCATCATGACTAGCATCTTCATTATAATTAAACATCTCCTCGTAAGTACAACCAGGTACTTCTATACAAGAACCATTATCGTTAGTGGCAGCAGGGTTAAAATTATCTGCCCAATCATAGATACATCCGTAAATTTCTACCTCATCACAAGTACCATCTCCATCAACATCTAAAATACAGTCTCCATTACAATCTAAATAATCTTCAGTAAAAGTACAGTCGCCTTCAATATTTGCATTATCATCATAATTACATGCAGATGAATTCATACAACCAATAACAATTGGTGTAATACAAGAACCGTCATTTGTATTTGCTCCTAATTCTTCATTATATTCTATGAAGCTTGAATCCATACAACCAAAAACTACAGCTGTAATACATGAACCGTCATTTATATTTGCATCTTCATTATATTCTATGAAGTTTGAATCTGTACAACCAACAACAATTGGTGTAACACATAAAGTATTATCGGTATTGGTATTTGCATCTTCATTATATTCAATGAAGGTAGAATCCATACAACCTAGAACTACTGCAGTAACACAAGAACCATCATTGGTATTTACTTCTAAACTAAACTCTGTAAAGTTTGAATCTGTACAACCATTTACTACAGCTGTATTACATGAATCATCATTTGTATTTGCATCTTCATTGAATTCTATAAAGTTTGAATCCGTACAACCTAATACTACAGGTGTAGTACATGAACTGTTTTCTGTGTTAGCATCTACATTATATTCTGTGAAGTTTGAATCCATACAGCCTAATACTACAGGTGTAGTACAAGAACCATTATCTGTATTTGCGTCTGAACTAAATTCTGTAAAGTTTGAATCCATACATCCATCAACTACATCTACACATGAACCATCATCCGTATTCGCTCCAACAGTAAGGTTAAATGCTGTAGAATCTGTACACCCGTAAGCAAAAGGCACACAAGAACCATCGTCAATAGTTGCGTTTACATTATAACCAAATAAGTTCGGATAAATACAACCCGCTAAAACACAAGAACCATCATCTATAGTTGCTTCTGCGTTATAGTTAGATGCCCAATCAGAAGTACATCCTTCGTATTCACAACCTCCATCATCTGTCGCATCTGCATTATAATTAAATGCGGTATCATCATCACAACCTACAATTTCATCTTCGTCACAAATACCATCGTTATCAGAATCATTTAAACAAGCTCCTTCACAATCAAAGTTTTCATCAGAGTAAGTACATAAATCATTATTAATATCGGTAGTAGATTCAAACTCTAAATAATTACATGCTTCTATGTCCCCACATACAGCATCAATTTCATTTTCATCACAAACACCATCAGTATCAGAATCGTTTAAACAAAAATCTTCACAGTTATAATACTCTTCCGCGTAGTAACATAAGTCGTTATTAATATCGGTAGTAGGATCTAAGTCTGAATAATTACATGCAAATGGATCACCACATTCAGCGGCAATTTCATTTTCATCACATACACCATCATTATCGGAATCGTTTAAACAATCACCATTACAGTCATAAATTCCTATTGCATAGGTACACGAATCATCAGTAGTATTAGCTACAGCGTTGTAGTTACATGCATTCTCATCTATACAACCGTAAATATATTCTATACAAGAGCCGTCGTCTGTATTTGCTAAGGGATTGTAATTTAAATAGCCTTCCGAGGTACAACCTGGTAGAATCAGATCACCACAGGAGTCATCTTCAATATTCGCTGAAGGGTTATACCCTAAATAGGTATTGTCCATACAGCCAAACACTTTTGCTATACAAGAACCTAAAGGGTTAGCTATAGTAGCATCAGAGGTATTTACATCCACATGTGGATTCCCGATTAGAGGAATAAAGTTTAATGCGTTAGCATCCATACATCCATCAATAACAGGATAACAAGACCCATCATCGATTGTAGCTAATACATCGTAGTTAAACATACCTGTATAAGTACAGCCTTCGATGCCTGGTCCAGCAGGGGTACTACGGTTAGTTTGTGCAAAAACTGTTACGGAGAAAAGTAATAAGCCAAAAAAGCCTAAAATGTTCAAACCTGGGGAGTTGATTTTCATAATCTTGTAATTAGAGTTTAATTGTGTAAGGTATCAGTACCTTAATGTCTTCAAAATGCAAAAGGTTAACACTAAATTGAAAAAACTTTCAATTATTTTTAAATTAAAAAGTAAAAGCCATTTATAGATAAAGTCGAATTCCATACTTCTGGATAAATCAATCATTTTCCACTCAATACAGAAAATCATTAAAATAGACCCGAGATTACACTTACTAATCCCCAAACAACGAAAAACGAACATTAAACAACTAACAAACAGCGCTTTACATCGATAAAACTAAATAAATCAAATCTAAATTTCACACAAATAAATAGTTGATTTTGTATGAAAGTGAAAAATGAGTGAAGTCACCCACAACAATTATTATGTATTAAAAGACTAATCCTCAATTCTTTTAATCAATAATTTAGACTCATCAAACATTTTATCCATAAATGCAGGTTTGTATGATTTTGAGAGGACTAATTCAGTAGAGTCTAAAACTATTTTATTAATAGAAAACAGTCTAATCTTAGAAGAATTTACTGCCGAACTCCTATGACATTGTATAAAACTATCGCCCAAACTACTAAGCACATCGCTAAATAATATATTTACATTCAGTGTCCGATTCGTTAAATGGATCAGTGACCGACCTTTCAACCCTTCAATCCACTGTATCTCATCAATTGCAACTGGGTAATAGGTACCCTTCCCACTTTTAAAAATTAAATCTGACATATCTATATATTCAATTATTTAATAATTCCACAAAGACTGTTAGCTATTAATGTACGCTAAATCAAAAAGGTTAACATAAATTATAATTTATTTTAAATATTTTACGATTGACTCAATAGAAACCGAGATTATTCATTTATAAGTTTCACTCATTATTAATTGTAAATTATCAATTGCCAACTATCTTTGCGGAATGGGAAACAACAGAAACAAAAGACTCTTTAGAAAAGGAGAAAGAATAGAACTCAATATAATAGACTTAGCATTTGGTGGTAAGGGGATAGCTAAAATCCCTACTGAAGGTGGAGATTTTGTATGCTTTGTAGAAAACACTTTACATGGACAAAAAGTACTAGTCTCGGTACATAAGTGTAAAAAAAATCATGCTGAATGTAAGCTAATTGAAGTCCTAGAAAAGTCTGCCGACGAAGTTGAAATCCCTTATCAACTAATCCCAGGTGCTCCATACGCACAGCTACCTATAGCTATGCAAGAGAACAATAAAAAGAACAGTTGTTTACAGCTGTTTAAACGCATAGGTAAAATTGAAGATATTGAAACGTACTACGACGAGTTTATTAGCTCTCCAGATGTATGGCACTACCGCAACAAAATGGAATATTCATTTTCTGCTATACGCTACGACTTTGATGTTAAGCACGATGTAGATGATTTTGCTTTTGGTTTTAAACACCGCGGGACCTGGTGGATGGTAGAGAATTTAGAAAAAGATTCTGGGCTGTTTGATGCAGAACTAGAGAACGCCTTTCCAAAGCTCAAACAATTTTTTATGGACGCCGATCACAGTCCATGGCACCCGCCAAAAAAGGAAGGTTTTTTACGCTTTTTGGTAGCCCGAAAATCCTATTCTGAAAATAAACTCCTATTAAATTTAGTAACCACCTCGTCTGAGCTTGACCGTTTTGACATGAGCGCTTTTGTAGATGTATTAAAAGAGATCCTAGGAGAGCGTTTTGCCGGACTTTTACATACTATTAACGACAGCATAGGTGATAGAATTCAAGCTACCGACGGGAACTGTACCTTAGTGTATGGAGAGGATAAAATAGTAGAAAACCTCTTAGGTTTAAACTTCGAGATTAGCATGCAAAGTTTTTTCCAGACAAATCCCAAATGTGCAGAAAAACTATATCAAAAAGTAATCGATTACGTTCAAGAAACCTCAGAAAAACAAGAGGTAATAATGGATTTATTCTGTGGAACTGGAACAATAGGTCAATTAATTTCTTCTAAAATACCAGGAGCAGAAGTAATTGGAGTAGATATTGTACCCGAAGCAATTTCTGATGCTAAAAAGAATGCAAAAAGAAATGGTGTTGAAGACTTAAAGTTTTATGCAGCTGATGTAGGAAAATTCTTACAAGAATATCCACAGTACAACGGAACGATTTCTACCGTTGTGTTAGATCCTCCTAGAGCAGGTATTGCTCCAAAAACACTAAAAAAAGTGGTTTATCTAAATGCTCCTAGAATTGTATATGTGTCTTGTAATCCAGCTACACAAGCTAGAGATACTGAATACTTACTAAGCTGTGGGTATAAGTTAAAAAAACTGAGTCTGGTAGATCAATTCCCGCATACCTCACATGTAGAGAGTATTGTATTATTTGAGAAATAATTGACTCAAACAAAACATAAAAAAGCCGCTAGATACTTAGTATCAAGCGGCTTTTTTATGCGCTATAAAATTTAATTATTCGGCAGAAAAACTAAAGTTTGGCACTACTTCGTTTACATAAATCATATACCCTAAACCTGGCTTTAAATCTCCAAGCATATTTACACCAAACTCTGGAGACCAAAACTGTCCGGTTACATTTTTAACCAAGTGGATAGGTATTTCTACAGAAATTGATGGATCATTCATTAATAAACTAAAGGCGTCCTCGACATTGACTGTTTGGTTTAGAGGAAAACCAATCATATTCCAACCAAATAATAAATCAATATAAATAGGGTCTGCCACACCACTTTCGATTATTGCACTTAGGAGCTGAACAGAATCTAATGCTGCACTATAGTCGGTAGAAATTGTTGTAAACTCACAAGTTCCGTTATCGGTATTTGCTGAGGGATTATAATTGTCTGCAATCGATGAGGTACAACCCAACAATCGTACAGTTTCACAAGTCTGATTAGGGATATTAGCTAAAGGGTTAAATTCTAAGAATAAATGATTGGTACAACCTAATACTTTTAAATGTGTACACGAACCGTCAGAAAAATCAGCCTCCTGATCGAACTCTATATAATTATCGTTTGTACAACCACCTGCTAAGTAGCTACATGAATGATTAGAAATTGTAGCTGATGGATTAAAATTACTAGCACTATGATCGGTACAACCTTCTATAGACTCAACACAAGAACCGTCGTCGGTATTGGAAGAAGGCATAAAATTAATGGCAGACTCTTGGGTACAACCATAAACAGCATATTCACAAGAATAATCATCTGTATTAGCAAGTTCAACATAGTTTAAAGCAAGTGAATTTAAACATCCATAAACAAAATCTATACATTCTCCGGAATTCACATTTGCAATAAAATCATAATTAAAAGCATTTACATCGGTACAACCTACAATAGGCATTATACAAGAAGCATCATCGTGTGTAGCAGCTGCGTTATAATTAAGTGCCGATACATACATACAACCGTGTACTTGGATTAAAACACAAGAATTGTCTGATACATTTGCCTCGGCATTATAATTCAAGGCATTGGTATTTGTACAACCTTCTATTTTTTGAGTTATACAATATGAAGGGTTAGAAATAATTGTATTGGGATTATACTCAAAATATGTTTCATCTAAACAACCTACTATAAGCTCATCGTAACTCACACAAGACTCATCATCGATATTTGCCTCATAGTTATAATTATAAGCTGACTCATCGGTACAACCATAGATATAGGTACAAAACTCGGCGTTTACTACCACATTTGAGGCAACCATAGAATTGTACATATCATTATCTGGGTCTGCCATTGGGAAATAATTCGAGGCTATAGGATCTATACAAACCGAATTATTCGACCTAGTTCCAAAAGAATACTCACATGGATCTATCAAATCAAACTCATTAAGTTGATTTACATTTGCCGTACTATTGTAATTATTGATAAAAGGGTAATCGTAAATACATCCATAAACAATCGGAATACATGAACCATTATCTGTATTAGCCAATGGATTAAAGTTTAAAGCACTAGCGTCGGTACAACCTAAAAGAGGGTAAACACAAGAGTCATCAGAAGTATTAGCTTCTACGTTATAATTATTGGCTAAAGGATTTGTACATCCCAGCACCAAACTAATACAAGAGCCATTATCTAAACTAGCCTGAGGATTGTAATTTAAGGCACTACTATCAGTACAACCTAAAACATCAATAATACAAGAACCGTTACTCATATTGGCTATCGCATTATAATTGTTAGCCTCAGGGTTTAAACAGCCCTCCACAATAGCGATACAAGAATTATCGTTTGTATTAGCAAGGATAGAATAGTTTAATGCCGTTTCATCTATACATCCATAAACTACAGCAATACAAGAGCCATCGTTTACGTTAGCATCGGGGATAAAATTGAAAGCAGTAGCTTGGGTACAACCTACCACTTTTACGATACAGCTACCGTCATCAAGAGAAGCTAGAATATTAAAATTTAAAGCAGTAGTATCGGTACATCCCAATACATGAAACTCACAAGTGTTGTCACTCACATTGGCATTTGAATTAAAATTTATAGCGTTTGATGACATACAACCTAACACAAGCTCTATACAAGAGTTATCTGCAGTATTGGCAGAAACATTAAAATTAAATGCTGTTTCATCCAAACAGCCATAAACCATAGGAATACAGGAACCATCGTTAGTATTAGCTCCAGGTAAATAATTAACAGACTCAACTGTAGTACAACCACTAACTATAGCTACACAGGGGTCTGTTAAATCAGATTCAGATACTTGATTCAAATTCGCATTCACATTGAAGTTGAATGCAAATGGATCCATACAACCGTAAGCAGGTAGTATACATGAATTATCATCGAACTCTACTAAAGGATCGTAGTTTAAGGCTAGAGGATTAGTACAACCCATATCATTACCACAATCTACTAATTGGTATTCAGCTTGTTCTATCAGTTCTATATTATTCGTTGAATAGGTGAAATTCTCAATAAGTATATCATAGAGAATATTTGAGTTTACTAATTGAAAAGATAGCGCTGAAGACGGTGTGGCACCATCAATCTCTGGAGTAGCGGTATCGTCACCCCAAACAGCCATAGTACCCACAAAATCAACCATATTTATTGAACCTACAACAGTACCTTGGTCAGAAATAGCAACAACATATGCCTGATCGTTTGTGATTGGAAGTGAATCTATAGCAGCATCTAAAATACCTACAATCATATTACTTCCAGTATTCCCAGTATATTCCTGCGGTAACTCACAAGCAGATATATGCAAACAAGAACCATCGTCCATGGTGGCATAAGACTCAAAATTTAATGCCGAAGGATCCATACAACCATTAAAATAACAAGAAGCATCATCTATACTCGCATCAGGGTTATAGTTAGATGCTTCAAAATTCATACAGCCATAAATAGTAAGAATAGTACAGTCATTTTGATTTGTATTCGCTAGAGGATTATATTCCATATAGCTAGGGTCTGTACAACCGTACACAACAGGAATACAAGAACCATCTGTGGTATTTGCTAAATCATTAAAATTAAAAGCTGCCGTATCTATACATCCAAAAATTCTTTCAATACAAGAGCCATCATTTACATTTGAGTTGGGTTCGTAATTAAAGGCATCCTCATCGTCACAACCAAACACTAAAGCAATACACGAACCATCGTCTACCTGTGCCATTGGGTTATAATTAAGTGAAAACACATCCATACACCCAACAGTATATGCTGTTAAACAAGAGCCGTCGTTGGTATTTGCCTCAGCGTTATACTCTTCAAAATTACTATTCGTACAACCGTATATATGAGGAACACAAGAACCATTATTAGTCGTTGCGTTCTCATTATAGTTAAAAGCTGTTTCATCGGTACAACCTTCAACAATAATTGTTAAACAAGAAGCATTGTCAAAGTTTGCTACTGGATTATATTCTACATATAAATTATTCAAACAGCCTTCAATTTTAACAGTGGTACAAGTACCATCATCTGTATTAGACAATTCAGAATATTCTAGAAAATTGGAATCTATACAACCGTAAATTTTAAAAACAGAACAGGATTGATTTTCTGAGTTCGCCAGTGGATTATATTCTATATAATTCGAATTAGTACATCCTTCAACTATCAAAGTACTACAAGAGCCATTATCTTGGTTCGCGCTTTCAGAATACTCCAAATAAATAATATCGGTACATCCTGGTATTGCTATAGTCGAACAGGAACCGTCGTAAATAGAAGCTAAAGGATTGTATTCTAAATAACTCTCAATTGTACAACCGTAAACTAATCCAACAGTTAAACAAGACCCATCATCTAACGTTGCTAATGGATTGTATTCCTCATAGCTCTCGTTGATACATCCGTATACATTTCCCGAAATATCGCAGGTGGGAATAAAAGAAAGGCTTGAATTTAATATCTCTATTCCGTTAACCACGAAACTAAAAGTGGGAGTGTATATGATATCGTACAAAACACCATCTGATTGTGCTTTCAGTACCACATCGTCATTAGCCATTAATCCATCCTGGGTATTGCTATTGGTGTCGTTTCCCCAAATAGCAAGTGTTTGCTGTGCCCCCGTCCATTCTATAGCCCCTACACAAACAAGCTGTTCGTTTATTTCCATAAAAGCACCAAGACTATCCCCTATAGTCAAAACATCATTGCTTAAGGCATCTTGGGTAAGCATAATAATCATATTAGAACCCGTATTGGTATACGAATAATCTAAATCACAGCTTTGCGAAAAACTTTGAAGAGGTATAAGTAGCAAGAGTAAACTAAAAAGGCTACTTAGCTTATGAGTAAAGGAATTCATACAATGGGGGTTTGCTCAAATTTATGAAAATTTGTAAGAGCAAACAAACCTAAAAGGTTAGTAAAAAAACCTGACAAATAATACACTAGAATTAAACAAATATCTTGTACACGAAGACTAAACAAATCTATTTAACCAAAACAAAATATTTTAATTTATATTAAACACACAGGAATCCAACAACTTAGCTCCCGATGTCAATTCGACCGTATAAGAACCCTCAGGGATTTCAGAAGGAAAGTCGAAGGACGTATACCCTTTTTCAAAACTCGTTTCTTGTATTTCATAAAGTGTAGATTCAGCGGAATACACACGAAGAGCATAGTCCCCAGAAATGGGAACATAGAAAGAGAATTTTGTTTGAGTACTCAAGACACTTTTGAGGTGGTAATAAACAGAAAAGTCTCGATTATAATCTTTTGGTGTTCCCAAAGAATTAATAATCGTAAAACCATCTTTTAAATAAGTTACCCCACCCGACTGAACATTAAAAACGGAATAAACCTTATAAGTATCTGTGGCTTTAGACCAGTGTAAAACTCTAAAATATTCACCTACAGACAAACCATCTTTTACGGAAGTACTTAGGTTATCTCCCCAAATAGGCAAACCGTTATGTCCTTCTAAAACAACACAAGAACCGACCATTAAACCATTAAAATCTAACACGGATAACTCATCTCCTTGCTGTGGTTGTACCTCCCATGCCGAAGACAATATAACTAAGGACAGATTACTATTAGTAAAGATCGGAATAGGGAAATTCTGAACCTCTAACTGAGTCTGCTCTTGTGCATAAGAAATTTGAAAAAACACGGTAAATAAAAGTAGGATACTATTTTTCATAATTCGGCAAATTTAAACTTAATTCTTTTTGGGGTTGTCGGGTACTAATTTACAAAATCAACTTTCATTACTAAGCGTTCTAAGTGCTATTGAGGTAAACATCCCTACTCCCACAGCCAAAGCTTTATTGTCGACATTAAACTTAGGGTGATGTACTCCGTGGGTGATACCTAAAGATTCGTTGCGCACCCCTATCCTAAAAAAACAAGCAGGAATTTCCTGACTGTAATTAGAGAAATCTTCTGCAGTCATACGAATAGACATCTTCTCCACTTTGTCCTCACCCAAATATTTTTTTGCAGCAGTAAAAGCATTTTGCGTAATTTTCTCATCATTTTTAAGGTAGGGGTACCCAAAAGAAATATCCAAACATCCTGAAGCATTTCTCGACTCCAAAAAGTCTTTTACAAAAAGGGGTAATTTATGATGTAGAGATTTCCTCCATACCTCATCCATAGTCCTTAATGTACCTTTAGCTAAAGCTTTTTCGGGTATCACATTTGTTGCCCCATGAGCTTGAAGATCGCCAAAAGCAAAAATAAAAGGCGAATCTCCTAGAGCTAGTGAATTTATATAAGCCTCTAGTTTTGGCAATAATTCAGCAATAATCATTATCGGATTTGTATACTGATCTGGCAATGCGGCATGCCCTCCTTTACCAATTACAGAAAGATACAACTCATCGCAAGCAGCCATATACATACCTTCTCTAAAACCTACTTTCCCTACCTCCATAGAAGGGAGTACATGTAAAGCATAAATCTCATCGACCTTAGGGTTCTCTAAAACTCCCTCAGAAATCATCAAAGAAGCACCGCCAGGGAGCAGTTCTTCTCCGGGTTGGAAAATTAATTTTATGGTTCCTTCGAAATCTGATTTTATTGAATTTAATATTTTTGCAGCACCCAATAAACAACTTGTATGTACATCGTGACCACAAGCGTGCATAACACCCTCCACTATAGATTTACAAGAAATTTCATTTTCTTCCTGTATAGGAAGTGCATCAAGATCTGCTCTCAGGGCAATGCATTTTTTGGAAGGATGCTTACCTTCAATAAGTGCAACTATTCCTGTTCCGGCAACACCAGACTTATAAGGAATATTCATCTCATCTAACTTTTGAGAAACAAATTTAGCCGTATTAAACTCTTTAAAAGAAAGTTCTGGATTTGCATGAATATGCTCTCGCCACTCTATAAGTTCGCGGAATAATTCAGATACCTTTTGTTTAATATTATGCAACACAATTATTTTTTTTCATATTCCTACCTACCAACCATCTATTCAAGCTTTCGGGCATTAAACGCATTAATATCATCAATACTTTTGCTCCTATCCCAGGAATAATTACGCCCTTACCTTTTAGCATTCCACGAACAATATAGGCAGCAGTAACATCCACATATAAACTGGTCCATTTAGCAATTACCCCACTCGATTTAATTCTTTTTATTACGGCAGGGTTGGTGTAAACTCCTCCAGGACAAGAAACAGATACTTGAACGGCATCCTCTTTTAATTCTGATGAAATTGCTTTCGAAAAAGAATAAATAAACGCTTTAGATGCAGTATAAATTGCTTTATATGGAATAGGCTTATAGCTTCCTAAGCTACTCATATTTAAAATATACGACCTATCGAATTTCTTTAACATTGGAAGGAACAACTTAATTAATTGCAACATAGGGAAAATATTCAACTGTACTAAACTCTTATCGAATTCAATAGTAGTCTCCTCAAAGCTTCCCGCCGACCCCAAACCAACATTATTTACAAGAACCTGAACATCGATAGAGTTTTCCAAGCACCAAGAATAGATTTCTTGTGTACTTTCTGTATTTAGTAAGTCCTTCACTAAACAGTAACAAGTAATATCATAGTTAGATTCTAGTGAGACTTTAAGCTCATTTAAAGCCTTTTCATCTATCGAAACAGCAATAATTGAAACCCCCTTAGAAGCCCATTCGTTTGCCATAGCGCGTCCGATCCCATGACACGCACCAGTAATTAAACAGAAACCCTTTATTGGTGATATAACAGTTTTATCCCTCAAACTTAATATGAATTTTATTTAATGCGAATGTAAACTATATTAATCGTTTTAAAAATATTTATATTTGAAGTCGAAAACAAAAAAATTCTTTCAAATGTTACAAAGATTATCTTTTTGCCTACTTATACTACTCAGTGTTTCTGCTTGTAAAAAAGAAACTACTGTATGTAAGGACGAGAATGCCATAAACTACAATATGGAAGATACTGATGGAGGCGCTGATTGCTTGTACGACATTGATGTAAATCAGCATCTGTACGGTGAATGGAAGGTGATGTACCATTTAGTTTATAAGCTTCCTTCAAACACTACTTTAAATAATTTAATTTCAGACTACTCTGCCTTATCATATGTTGAATTTGAAGCTCTCTACGATGTGGACTACCCATTAAGTGAGATTGAATGGGCTGAATTTATTACCTCACAGTTAGGGTTGACCTATTTTGAAATAGAGACCCCTGAAGAATCACCTGTATTCTTGAGTATAGAATATACCACAGACTCTAAAGTTAAGTACTACTACGACTCTACTATAGACAATAGCCTCACCCATAAATGGGTGCAATTTGACTACGACCACCTAGCTTATTATACAGGAAACTATATACCATCTGAAGAGCTCGACATGGTAGAACTTGAAGTCTTAGATGCTGAAAACCTCCACTATAAGAGGGTCGTAAAACAAGGGAACACCAAACTCATAGAATACCGAAGATGTATAAAATTGAACTAGGATGATTACTATAAAAAGCTTCACATTTAATCCTTTTCAGGAGAATACCTATATCGCCTACGACGAAACTAAGGAATGCATAATTGTAGACCCTGGTTGTTACGACGATAACGAAAATACCATCCTTAAATCGTTTATAGAAAAAGAAGGACTTAAGCCTGTAGCAGCTAATTAACACCCACTGTCATTTAGACCATATATTTGGAAATAAATTTGTTGCAGACACCTACAACTTAAATCCGGTGATGCATAAACTAGATTTACCCATGCTAGAATACGCTCCGATTGGCAGCTAGCTAAATATGGTGTTCACCTAGGAGAACTTACCTGAAGTGAACTCTTTTATTGAAGAAGGAGATCTGGTAGAAATTTGGGAATTCTAGAATTTGAAGTACTGTTTACCCCAGGGCATGCCCCAGGACATATATGCCTGGTTAATAAAAAAGAAAATATTGCTCTTTGTGCAGATGTCTCTGTTTCACCTTAAGTATTGGTAGAACGGATTTACCTATGGGAGACCACCAAACCTTACTCAACTCAATTAGAGAGAAGTTATTTATACTAGACAATGACGAGATGAACGTTTACCCTGGACATGGACCAAAAACTTCTATCGGATTTGAAAAAGAAAACAATCCCTTTTTAAAATAGCTATAAAAATTCCAGTCTTTAATTTACAGTAAGAGTTAAACTCACCCGTAATAAGACTTAGCAGACAATAAACTCCATTTTTCTTTTTTTATTGCTTATCAATTTATTAGATTCGCCACGTTTAAAAACTAACATAAAAACGATTATGAAAAAAATTGCATTATTATCAGTATTCGCTGCACTAGTATCTTTCTCTTCTTGTGTAAAAGAAACAGAAGTAGAAGTAATTAAAGGTTGTACAGACGTTACTGCAAACAACTATATGGCCGATGCTACAGAAGATGATGGTTCTTGTACATACACTATTGAAGGTTGTACAGATGCTACAGCATCAAACTATAACGCAGCTGCAACAGTAGAAAATGGTTCTTGTACTTACGCTGCAGATTTATACGCAGGTGTTTATGCAGTTGCAGAAGCTTGTTCTGGTGGAGAATATACTTATGACCAAGAGATTACTGTTGATGGTAATGAAATTACTTTAGTAAATGCATTCGGTTGGTCTGCAGGTACACAAAACGATTTAACTATTGCTATTACAGGTAACACTTTTTCTGTTACAGGTCTTGAAACAATAATCGAAGGTAACGGAAATGAATTCCCTGGAGCATTTGATTTAGATGCTGAGTTAGACGGAAACGTTTTAACTATTTCTTATACTTTGTATTTAGATACTGATGGATCTGGATTAGCAGTATACGATGAGTGTGTAGCTACTTGTACTTTAGGTGGTGGAAAAGCAACTTTCACTTCGTCTAAAAAATACTTAAATCTTTAAGATTTATTTTTCACAACATTTAAAAGCCCACGTACATGCGTGGGCTTTTTTTTTGCTTTAGTTTTAAAAAGTATATTTGGAGTTACAAACAAATTAAAAAACCACAAAATGAAAAAAATCTCAATTTTAACAATCCTTGCTGCAATGTTATCCTTCTCATCATGTGAAGAAGATCCAATTTTAGGATGTATGGACGAAACAGCTATTAATTATGATGCTCTAGCAACAGAAGATGACGGTTCGTGTGAATACCTAACAAATGCAGACTTAATTATTGGTTCTTGGACATCAGACTCCTCTGAAGTTAGAATGATGCTGCCCGAAGAGATACTCACTGTAATAGCTATGTATTCTGAAGATATGACACCTGAAGAATTTGAAGAAGAATTTGGATTCCTAATGCCTACTTCAGATGAGGAATGGGAACAAATATTAGAAGAAGGTGTTATAGTAACTGGTGAAGGTTATGAGGGTACGGTAACGATTGCGAATAGTACATTTACAATTAACCAAATGGACGGTGATGTTCTAAACTTGGAATACGAATTGGTGAATGGTAATAGAATTGAATTTATCGACCCAAACTTCGACCCCGAAGATGATGACTTTGAATATTTCGACGTTATTAATGTCAATGAAACTAATCTAACCCTCTTCTCTACCTTACTTTTTCAACCTGATGAAGAAACACCTATAGAAGCAGAAGTAACTATATACTTAAGCAAGTAACCAATTACTGTTCATCTTATACTATTTTACTTACCAACTGATGTTACTCTTAAAAAAAGCCTCGCAAATGCGAGGCTTTTTTTGTCCAAAAAAAAATTATAAATTGCATTTAAATTATCAAATAATCTTAAAAAACAATCATGAAAAAACTTTCTCTATTTACGGCTTTAGCTGTAATCCTTTCTTTTTCTTCCTGTGAAGATGATCCTATTTTAGGATGTATGGATCAAACCGCTCTTAACTATGATGCACTAGCCACAGAAGCAGATGGTTCTTGTGAGTTTAATGTAAATGGATGTACAGATACATTGGCAATTAACTATAATGTATTAGCAACCTTAGACGATGGTACTTGCGAATACCCTGTATTTGGATGTATGGATCCTTTAGCAACTAACTTTAATGAATTAGCTGATACAGATGATGAATCTTGTCTTTATTTCGAAGATTTAATTATTGGTACTTGGAATGGGGTTGATGCTACATTTATGGCTGAACTTTCAAATCAAATGATTACTATGATTCAGATGATGAATCCAGAGGATTTCGAGATGGAATTTGGAACGACAATGCCAACTACAACAGAAGATTGGAATTACTTCTTTGAAACTAATTTTGGAGAAACTGAATCTATGGAAGGAACTACTCTAGAGTTTGACGGAAGTAACTTTATACTGACTGAAGATGGAGACATAGAAAGTTTTGCTTATAACTTTACAAGTTTAACTAGCTTTAATGTTGATGCAACAGCGTCTATAGGAGTGAGTTATTTTGATGTTTTAGTTTGTAACGAAACAAATTTAACTCTGTATTCTGAGGTCTTTAATCCTGAAGAGAACATGACTTATACAATTAAAGTCAACTTTATTAAGTAATCAAAAAAGCCCCGCAAATGCGGGGCTTTTTTGATGCTATTTATACTAGCCTATCATTTGGAGCATACGCTCTTCTATTTCTTCAGAATCCCACTTCTCCTCTATTCCATCGATGTGAATTATTTCTTGCATCATCGCTTCTTGCTTTTGTCCTAAAGACCAAGCTTTCGCATAAGGGATGTCAGAAAAAGTTACCATAGAATATAAGGGTAACCATTTGTTTGGATATTTAGTAGAAAAATGTTTTTCAATTTTCTTTTGTAGTAAAAATTTCGGGTCAGCTGTTTTATCACGCATCACCATAAAATTATGGATAGATAGATCCTGAATGGCATCTCCATTTTCTTTTCTCGCTATTTCGTAAGCTTTAAAACAAGCTTCCCAATCATCGCCATGTTCTTCCATCAATTCATTAAAGATGGTACAATCTTCAAATCCAGAATTCATTCCTTGTCCATAAAAGGGAACCGTAGCATGCGAAGCATCACCAATAAGCATTACCTTATCAGAAACAGTCCAAGGGAAACAACGAATAATACCCAATGATGAAGTTGGGTTCTCTTTAAAATCTTGTAATAATGTAGGCATCAAATTAACAGTATCGGGAAAAAACTCCTTAAAGAAATTTAAAATATCCGTATCGTTTTTGAGGCTATTAAAAGAATACTCTCCTTCAAAAGGGAAAAATAAAGTACAGGTAAAACTACCATCTAAATTCGGTAAGGCTATTAACATATATGAACCTCTAGGCCATATATGTAAAGCATTTACTTCTAACTTATGTGTACCATCTTCGTTAGCTGGAATATGCAATTCCTTATAACCGTGCTCAATATAACGCTGCTCAAAATTAAAACGATCTTGACGCTGCATTTGTGTACGTACAGCAGAATAAATCCCATCTGCTCCTACTATATGATCGGCTTTTACATCTGTAAGCTCCTTACTGATATAATTTTCAAATGTTGCAGAAGCTTTATTTAAATCTACTTCAACACACTTTTCATTAAAGTGAAAATTCACTTTTTCTTCGCGCTCAGCCAAATCCATTAAGAGCGCGTTTAAGCCAGCTCTAGAAACAGAATAAATAGCCTCTCCTTCGTTCCCATAAGCCTGATCGGTAAGCGTCCCGTCTAAGGCATGCATAACACGTTTGTGCATAGGAATAGCCATCTTCATAACTTCTTCCTCTATCCCTACTCCAGCCAAAGCCTTCCATCCTCTGGTAGATAAGGCTAGGTTAATGGACTTTCCTGCACCGATAGTGTCAGTACGCATGTCTTTTCTACGTTCAAAAACATCTACTTGATGGCCTTTTTTAGCCAAGTAAATGGCAAATAGAGAACCAACTAAACCGGCTCCTGCTACAGTAAATTTCTTTTCTAACATAAGCTAGCTTCTAATTTTTTTCCGAAACGGTAAATGTCTTCAAATGAATTATAAAGAGGTACCGGAGCCATTCTAATAACATTGGGCTCTCTCCAGTCGGCAATCACCCCCAGATTGGTTAATTTATCAAATAAATCTCTCCCTTGTCCATGTAACAATACCGAAACCTGGCAACCTTTTTCTTTTGGATTGGTTGGAGTAATAGATTCGAAATTACAATTGTCTATTTTATTTGAAATTTCAGCCAGGATAAATTCTAAATAAGCAACCAACAAACGCGATTTAGTTATCAGTTTTTCCATGCCTACTTCTTCAAAAATTTCGAGGGATGCTCTGTGTGCAGCCATTCCAAAAATGGGTGCATTACTCAACTGCCAACCTTGTGCCCCTTTAGTAGGAACAAAACCTTTCTCCATTAAAAAACGACGGTCTTCATCGTGTCCCCACCAACCAGCAAAACGAGGTAAACTAGTATCTTCGCCATGACGCTCGTGTACAAATACTCCTGACACATTTCCAGGGCCAGAGTTTAAATATTTATAAGAACACCATGCGGCAAAATCTACGCCCCAATCGTGTAATTTTAATTCTACATTTCCTGCAGCATGTGCTAGGTCCAAACCAACTTTCGCTCCTACTTTATGTCCTGCTTTGGTAATTGTTTCCATATCGAAAACTTGTCCAGTATAATAATTTACACCACCCCAAAACACTAAAGCTACCTCATCGCCTAATTCTTCAATTTTAGCAAGTATGTCTTCTGTATGTATCGTATGTTCTCCCTCTCTAGGTTCAATTTCTACAATTGCCTCATCCGGGTTAAAACCGTGAAACTTTGCCTGAGACTCCATTACATATTGATCAGAAGGAAAAGCTTTGGCTTCGCATATAATTTTGAACCTTGCTTTAGTTGGCTTATAAAATGAAGCCCATAAAAGGTGTAGATTAGTGGTTAATCCGTTCATCACCACAACTTCAGAATTTAAAGCACCTACAATTTTAGCTGATGTATTAGTCAAAACTTTATGATAATCGAACCAGGGTGTTTTTCCGTGAAAATGTCCTTCCACCCCATGTTTTGCCCAATCGTCTAACTCTTGATTAATAAAAGAGCGCGTCGTTTTAGGCTGAAGTCCTAAAGAATTCCCTGTTAAATAAACAGACTCTTCATTATTTACCTCTGGTATATAAAACTTATTTCTATAATCCGACAAAGGATCTTGTTGATCCATTTTACGTGCAAAGTCTTCAGAATATTCCAAATTCATCTCTTAAATTTTTAGCCCACTAAATTACAATAAATAGATCGCTCTACAAGAGAATTTCAGAAAGGAAGAATAGCAAGCCCAAAAGAATAGAAGTCCCTTCCACTCCAAGGGTAAAATAGCGCTCAGACAAAGTGGGTTTAGCTTTGTAAACCAACAAGATAGCCAACTCGTAGGAGATATAAATCATTAATACTGAAGGAAGACTATAAGTGTTTAAGAAAAAATAGTGATAAAACAATATTGCTTCAGCAATCAGTAAAGCCCCTACTCCAATGTGAACAGCCTTTTTAACACCAAAAACTTGGGGTATTGTTTTTAAGCCAGTAGCATCAAACTGTAAATCTCTAATATCGAAAGGTATAGTTATCGCAAAGACGAAAAGAAATCGTTCGAAAACAAACAAATAGTTTATAGGAACTTGAGTGATTTTCATTGGCAAGTATGAGCTTACTCCAGCCCATACAAATGCAATTAGAAAGATTTTAACAGTGGGTAAATCTCTCAACCTAAACCAGACACTACCTTTTTTATAAACGGGTAAGGAATAGAGAACTGAAATAAGCCCCATAAATAACAATGGGTAGAATATATACGTATATATTCTATAAAAAAAGAATACAGCTGCCACTGCTGAGACGATTGCAAATAACCATAAAAATGTACTGAATTTGAATATATACTTATGTCTTAAAGAATCTCCTTCATTGAGCATAGGACTCACGCGTACTAAACGCATAAAGTTATAAGCAAATAAAGTAGAGAAAAACACGAAATAAGCCAAGTCATAATTATTTGCCCCATAAAACTGAAGGGTCAAACAAGTTAAAGCAAAGGTACAAGTAGCGACATAAACATTGCTAACCACTAAAAAATCGAGTAATTTAAGTAGGATCCTCATTCCTTCAAAAATACTTATATTTTTCATTCTATGAATGGATTCTAAGAATGAATATTTTGTAATTTTGTGTCGAAACTAACTAATAAAGAAATGAACACAAACTCGTTCTTACTTCGCCACATCGGACCTAGAGAGGAAGATGTAAACAATATGTTACACACAATTGGTGTAGACTCTGTTGACGAACTAATAGATCAAACTATTCCGGCTGCGATACGACTGGAAGAGGATTTAGACTTAGCCGATGGTTTAAGTGAACAAGAATTTCTTGGACATATAAAAGAGCTTGCACAAAAAAACAAGCAATACAAAACCTATATTGGTTTAGGGTACCACAACGCAGTTTTACCAAGTGTTATACAGCGTAACATTTTAGAGAACCCGGGTTGGTATACTGCATATACTCCCTACCAGGCAGAAATTGCGCAAGGTAGATTAGAAGCTTTATTGAATTACCAAACCATGGTTATAGACCTTACGGGAATGGAAATCGCTAACGCTTCTTTATTAGATGAATCTACTGCAGCAGCAGAGGCTATGGTTTTACTTCACAACAGTAGACCAAGAGCAAAGAAGAAGGCAAATGCAAATTTGTTTTTTGTTTCTGAAGAATGTCTTCCACAAACTATTAGCTTACTCGAAACTAGGTCGGAACCTTTAGGTATAGAATTGATTATTGGAGATCACAGAGATTTCGAATTTACCGATATGGTTTTCGGTGCCTTAGTACAATACCCTGCAGCTACAGGAGAGGTTTACGAGTATAAAAACTTCACAGAAAAAGCGCATAAATTAGAAGCTGGTGTAGCTGTTGCTGCAGACCTTCTTTCTCTCTCCCTTTTAGAATCACCTGGTTCATGGGGAGCAGATGTAGTTTGTGGTACCTCACAACGATTTGGTATCCCTATGGGATACGGTGGTCCTCATGCAGCCTATTTTGCTACAAAAGAAACGTATAAAAGAAATGTTCCAGGCCGTATTATTGGCCTCTCTAAAGATGTAGATGGAAAGCCTGCTTTACGTATGGCACTACAAACACGAGAGCAACATATCAAAAGAGAAAAAGCGACTTCTAATATTTGCACCGCACAAGTATTATTAGCAGTTATGGCTGGTATGTATGCTGTTTACCATGGAGCTGAAGGAATTAAACACATTGCAAAGCGCATTCACAACAAAGCAAATGCATTAGCTTCTGCGATACAAGACTTAGGTTTTGATCAGGTAAACGAGCAATATTTCGACACGCTATTAATTGACTTAGGAGACATCTCTTCTGACAGCGTTAATGAAGTAGCTTTAGAAGCTCATATAAACTTTCTTTATGTAGATGAGCACACCATCTGTATCAGTTTAAACGAAACGACTACTCAGCAAGACTTAAATGACATTATTGCTGTTTTAGCATCCGTAAAAGGCTGCGAAGCAACAAGAATAACTGACGTATACGATTCGACTACTATTTCAGAATCCTTACAAAGGAAAACTGACTTCATGACTAATGAGGTCTTCAATATGTATCATTCTGAAACAGAAATGATGCGTTATATAAAACGTTTAGAGCGTAAAGATTTATCCCTTAACCACTCTATGATAGCCTTAGGTTCATGTACAATGAAACTTAATGCTGCTACAGAGATGTTACCACTAAACGAGAGTAACTTTAGCTCATTACACCCTTTTATACCAGAGGATCAAGCAGCTGGATATATGGAGATTTTTAGTGAATTGGAAAAAGACTTATGTGAAATTACAGGTTTTGCCGGTATGTCTTTACAACCAAACTCTGGGGCTCAAGGAGAATATGCAGGTTTAATGGTAATTCGTGAATACCACTATTCTCGTGGCGACCACCACAGAAACATCACTCTTATCCCATCATCAGCACACGGAACCAACCCAGCATCTGCTGTAATGGCAGGAATGAAGGTAGTAGTGGTAAAATGTCGATCCAAATGGATACATATAGACGTTATCGGATTTGAGAGAAAAAGCAGAATTAGCACTCTAAAGAATGTATCTGGCTGCTGCTAATGATTACATACCCTTCTACCACACGGAGTTTATGAAGAGACTTCAGTAAAAGAGATAACATCTAGTCATTCACGAAAATGGAGGACAAGTATATATGGACGGTGCCAATATGAACGCTCAAGTTGGTTTAACATCTCCAGGAGAAATTGGCGCAGATGTATGCCACCTAAATCTTCACAAAACATTTGCTATTCCTCATGGTGGGGGTGGTCCTGGAGTTGGACCTATCGGTGTTGCTCCACAATTAGTGGAGTTTTTACCGGGCCACCCAGTAATAGAATGTGGTGGAAAGAATAGTATTTCTGCCGTTTCTGCCGCTCCTTGGGGTTCTGCTTTAGTATTACTTATTTCCTATGCTTATATAAAGATGCTTGGAAAAGAGGGCTTAAAAGAATCTACAAAGCACGCTATCTTAAACGCTAACTATATGAAAGCGAAATTAGAAAAGCACTATAAGATTTTATATACTGGAGAAAATGGTCGTGTAGCTCACGAAATGATTCTAGAATGTAGAGACCTTAAAGAAGCAAGCGGGATAGATGTTACCGACATCGCAAAACGACTAATGGACTATGGATATCATGCCCCAACAGTTTCATTTCCTGTTGCAGGAACATTAATGATTGAGCCTACAGAGAGTGAAGGTAAAGCTGAATTAGATCGTTTCTGTGAAGCAATGGTATCAATACGCCAAGAGATTGAACATATTATTACCGGTGAGTATCATAAAGAGGACAATACGTTAAAGAATGCACCACATACATTAGATCAGTGTACATCGGATGAATGGATGTTCGGATACTCACGTCATCAGGCAGCTTACCCACTGAAATGGGTTCGAGAAAATAAGTTCTGGCCAGCAGTTAGACGAGTAGATCAAGCTTATGGAGATCGCAATTTAATTTGTGCTTGTCCAAGTATAGAATCTTATACCGATTCAACTTGCGATAGTTAAGGATAAACCTTAAATTTGGGATGTTAAAAAACAAAACAAACATATTATGAAAAAAATTCAACTATTGACAGGTGCTTTATTAGTAGCTTCTACAGTTTTTGCACAAAAAACTGTTACTACTAAAATGGACCTAGTACAACATTCAAAAAAAACAGTTCAGACTATCCCTACTGCAAAGTCTGTAGCGCTATGGTCTAACGACTTTTCTGATGCTTCTTCTTGGGAGTTAACGAATACTGGTGCTGAAGATGTTAACTGGTCTATTGAGACTGATGTTAATGCTATGCCAGATGCTGCAAGTGGTGCTATATTCCCTTTTGCTTCTACTACAGTAGCAAATGGATATGCATTAATCAACTCTGATGGTGCTCCTGGAAATGCTGATGGTAACGGTGCTATTGTAGCTCAATTAACGACTGCAAATTCAATCGATTTATCTGCAAATGCTTCAGTACTACTTAAGTTTAGCCACAACTACAGATGGTGGAAAGAGACTAGAGGTGTACGTGTTTCTGGTGATAACGGTACTACTTGGACTGAGTTTGAACTTACAAACGTTGACGGTTACCCAAACAACCAAAACTCTGATAACCCATCAGTAGAATCTATCAATATTTCTGCTGTTGCAGGTGGTCAATCACAAGTAAAGATTCAATTTTACTACAACGATAATGACAACTGGGCATGGTACTGGGCTGTTGATGATGTAGAAATTCTTGACTTACCAGCGAACGATATCGTATTGACTTCTGCTTGGGTTTCTACTACAGCAGGTGTTGAATATGGAAGAACTCCTACTGCACACGTTACTGATACTTTAGTTGTTGGTGGACAAGTATACAACTTTGGTGCTGCTACTCAATCTGATATCGCTATTACACTTGATGTAAACGATGCTTCTGGAGCTTCAGTGATTTCTGAAAATGCTTCTATCGCAACTTTAGATAACGACTCTACTGACTTCGATCAAGTTGTTGTTACTGGATTCTCTTTAGCTGAAGGTGTTTATGAATTCACTTCTACTGCTTCTTCTGCAGGAGATGATGTTTCAGGTGCTAACTTCGGTGATAACACATACGCTAGAAACTTTGAAGTTACTAAAAACGTATATTCTGTAGATGGTATTGGTGTTTACGATGCATCTATTAGCACTGTTGGTGGTTTAGGTACAAACTACGGTAACGGTACTATCGTTTTAACTCGTTATGAGTTATTAGAAGCTACTGATGTAGTAGGTTTAGAATTAGGTATTCACAGTGCTTCTGCAGTAGCTGGACAAGTATTCCCATTCTTAGTTGAAGAATCTGTTCTTGCATCAGAAGATGTAGATTTATCTTCAAGCAACAGAATTGCTGAAAACGAAGAAGGTGTAATGGTTACTCAACAACATATTGACAATGGTCTTATGTTTGTTGAATTAAACCCTACAACTTTACAAGCTGGTGTATACTATGCATGTATCGAATTATACCAAGGTCCTGGTGAAGACGACGCTCTTTACGTATTGGATGACGAAACTGTAGCACAACCTGCTTCAGCAAGTATGATTTATACTGCAGACGATGGTTCTGCTTGGACTAACGGTACTGCAGCTGCAGTTCGTTTAGCTATTGGTGACTACGTTGGACTAGAGGAAGCTAACAAAGCTTTATTCTCTGTTTCTCCAAACCCTTCAAACGGTGTATTTACAGTTATCGCTAATAACGCAGACAACTACACATTAGAAGTAATTAACGTATTAGGTGAAGTAGTTTCTACTAGATCTATCGAAGGTGCTATCAACGAAACAATTAACGTTTCTGAATTAAACGCTGGTATCTACTTTGTAAAAGTAGCTACTGCAACTACTCAAAACGTTCAAAGAGTTGTAATCAAGTAATTGATTTAAACTTTATTTAAAATGCCCCAGCTTTGCTGGGGCATTTTTTTTTGTTTTAAAACGTAGGTAAAGCAAGCCAATCACTAGAACTAAATAATTATATTTGGATTCTTAAAAAAACTAAATGGAATTAGCCTGGTACTTCTACCCTCTTTTATTTTTGGCCGGTTTAATAGCAGGTATAATAAATACACTTGCAGGAAACGGCTCAGTATTTACCCTAAGTTTATTGTTGTTTACTGGGATGCCTGCAGGATTAGCTAATGGAACCAACAGGGTTGGAGGTTTCGTTCAGTGCCTTATAAGCGTATTAACTTTCAGGAAATCTGAAAAATTTAAGCCGCTACTAAAAGAGAGTTTATGGTTAATGATACCTACCATTTTAGGGACTGTAATTGGAGGCAAATTCTGCCATACAAGTATCCGATGAGCTCCTTACAAAAGTTATCGGTTACCTGATGATCTTTACACTAGCTATAGTATTATTAAAACCAAAAAGGTGGTTAATAGAAACCGCTGAACGCAAAGACAATAAATCGGTACTTAACTTTATTGTATTTTTTGCAATTGGTTGGTACGCTGGATTTATACAAATGGGTATGGGGATTTTATTTTTAGCTACCCTTGTACTAATCTCAAAATACAGTATACTAGATGCTAATTTCATTAAAATTATTATTTGTGCAGCCTTACTTCTACCGGCGCTTTTAATTTATATGTACAACGATCAAATAGAATGGGTCCCAGCTACAGCTTTAACAATAGGGCAAGGCTTAGGCGGGTGGTTAGCTACTAAATTTGCACTCGAAAATAAACAGGCTAGCATATGGGTAAGACGACTTTTAATAGTGATGATTTCCATGGCTATTGTAAAACTTTTTAATTTACACGAATACATATTCTAATGAACAAAGATTGGTTTGTAAATTGGTTCAATACCAGCTATTATCACACACTGTATAAACATAGGGATCAAGCTGAAGCTTGTAGATTTATAGATAAGCTATGTGCCTACCTAGAAATTGAACAAGCAGCTAAAATATTGGATTTGGCCTGTGGTAAAGGAAGACATTCTATACACTTAGCTAAAAAAGGATTTCATACTACTGGTGTAGACCTAGCCAAAGAGAGCATCCTGAAAGCTAAAACTACCCCCGTTTCAAATGTGGAGTTTGATGTCCACGATATGCGATTACCTTATCGAGAAAATGAATATGATTTTGTTTTCAACTTATTTACCAGTTTTGGGTATTTTAAAGAGCAAGATGAAAATATAGCGGTATTAAAAGGAGTGGCTACAAATCTTAAAGATAAAGGAACCTTTGTTTTGGATTTTTTAAATGCAGAAAAAGTAATCAAAAACTTAGTTCCTGAAGAAAGAAAAACTGAGGATGGTATAAATTTCGAACTCCATAGAACTTACGATGGACTGCGAATAATTAAAGACATCCTGGTAAAAGATAAAAACCAAAGCTTTAAGTTTCAGGAAAGTGTCTCAGCATTTAAACTGACAGATATGGAGAAAATGGCAAAGGAAGCTAAACTCGAAATTACTGCAACTTTTGGAGATTATGATTTAAATCCTTTTGAAGAAAATACCTCGGATAGGTTGATATTAATAATGAAACTGAAATAAAAATTATGAATTAGGTGGGTATCTACTAACCTATTCCTGAAAACAACTACTTAGTACTATTTAAAATTGCCAAACAATAAACCTCTCTATTAACTTGGAACTCTTATTCTCAAACAGCATTTTCTTTATATATTTGGGAGCATTAAAATTTAGTAAATGATTTATTTAGTATTAATAGCTTCGGTATTAATTGGAGTATTTATAGTAGAAGTCTTAAACGACTTAAAAGCCAGTGCCATAAAATTACTATTGGCTTTTTCTGGAGCCTATTTGTTTGCCATTTCAGTTTTTTCATTTACTACCAGAGGTCTATACAGGAGATGGAAAAAGGATCGGTTTATTTTTATTAATCGGTTTCATACTACAAATTGTATTGGAGTTTTTCTCTCAAGGTATAGAACATGGACATGGGCACTTACACAATAATACGATTCCTATATCCATGCTAATAAGCTTAGCCATTCACGCTTACTTAGAAGGAATGCCATTGGGCGGTATAGAACATCATGGACATCACCATCACTCAGAATTTGAAGGTTCTTTACTCACAGGCATCGCTTTACATAAAATTCCAGTAACTATAGTATTGATGAGTCTATTTGCCCAGGCAGGATTCACAAAAACAAAGTCATTTGTGCTAATTGCTATTTTTGCAGCTATGGCACCTTTAGGAACTCTCTCTGGAAATTTAGTACAGGAGCTGAGTTATTACCATCGTGAAATAATGGCTATTGTAGTAGGTATTTTCTTACACATTTCGACGACTATATTATTCGAAAGCTCAGAAGCTCACAAATTTAATTTTCAAAAACTTCTAGCCATAGCTCTAGGTTCCCTCTTAGCTTGGATGGTTTAACTAAATCCCTTGTTCGATGAAATCTATAATCTTAGCCTCTCAATCTCCTAGAAGAAAAGAACTTTTAAGTTTATTAGATCTAGAATTTAAAGTAGAAGTTCGGTCTATTGATGAGGTGTTTCCTAAGACTATAAAAACAGCTGACGTTGCAGTATATTTGGCAGAATTAAAAGCCTCAGCCTTTACAGCTATTAACGAGCAACATATTGTTATAACCGCTGATACTGTAGTTATTCTAGATGATACTATTCTGGGAAAGCCAAAAAACAAAACCCAGGCTACAGAAATGCTTCAAGCCTTATCTAATAAGAGTCACGAGGTGGTTACTGGTGTATGTATAAAATCAGCGCAAAAGATGCACTCATTTTCCTGTACTACTAAAGTCTATTTTAAAGAACTAAGTATCCGCGAAATTGACTATTATATAGAAAAATACAAACCCTACGATAAGGCAGGGTCGTATGGGATACAAGAATGGATTGGTGCTATAGGGATAACAAAAATTGAGGGTTCGTACTTTAATGTGGTTGGATTGCCTATTCAGGAATTAAACGAACAGTTAAAAAACTTTTACTAAGCGTACTCGTACCTACCAATCTATGGGTTGGTAATCTTTTAAGAATTTCCCGCACCAATGTTTCCCTGTATTTATACCGTCTATTAAAGGGTCGAGTACTCTAGCTGCTCCATCTACAATATCTAATGGAGGCTGAAAATCGTGCTCTTTCACTTTCTTATCAGAAAGCGCTACTGGGTCCTCATCTGTAACCCATCCCGTGTCAACTGCATTCATAAACACACCCTCCTTAGCAAAACTAGCTGCCGATGTATGGGTAAGCATATTTAAGGCCGCTTTAGCCATATTGGTGTGTGGATGTCTATCTTCTTTCTTGAACCTATGAAATTTCCCCTCCATAGCTGAAACATTAATAATGTGTTTCATACCCGTATTCTCTTTCTTCATAAGAAGAGACAAGCGGTTACATAAAACAAAAGGAGCTACAGAATTAACCAACTGTACTTCAATCATTTCAGTAGTTTCTATCTCCCCTAATCGAAGTCTCCAGCTATTGGTTTTACGCAAGTCTACTTGTTGTAAATCTACATCTAACTCACCTTCTGGGAATACTTCTGCAGGGCGTAAAGAATTATCAAAACTATACGGTATTTGAGACAATTGAGCTGAAGAACTTAAACCAATACCAGGCTCAGGCCCATGCCATGCAACAGGTAAAGTATTATTCTCGCTGTCTGAAGTAGACGTATTACTTAAAGCATGTAATTCGTTCACACAGTAATTATGGTCTTTTAAAAGTTCTTTTGCATAAACAGGTAAGTCCTCAAAAGTAGTTTCTTCATTATTCATTAAGTGCCTGTAAAAGCCTGCGGGCCTACGTACTGTTTGTGCCGCATTATTTATGAGTATATCCAGTCTATTGTATTGTTTTTCAATGAAATTACAGAAAATCTCAACACTCGGGATATGCCTTAAGTCTAATCCATGAATTTTTAAACGATGTCCCCAATCAGAAAAGTCATCCTCTTTAGAAAAACGCAAAGAAGAATCTACAGGGAAACGAGTAGTAGCAACAACGGTAGCTCCAGCTCTTAAAAGTATTAAAGTAATATGATAACCAATTTTCAAACGAGATCCTGTAACCACAGCAACTTGCCCAGTAAGGTCGGCAGTTTGGAATCGCTTTGCATAATTATAATCCCCACAATCGGTACACATAGTATCGTAAAAGTGGTGAAGCTTGGTAAAAAGAGTTTTACAAACGTAACAATTACGAGGTGACTCCAACTCCGAATCCGACTCCAATGACTCTTTGGGTACGGAGAGTAATTTAGGGGCTACAAAAACACTGGCTTCCCTAGCAGAACGAATCCCTGTCTCTTTTCGAGCGTGTTTATCCCGCTCAATCATTTTTCTCTTGGCAGCCTTTTTAGCATCCTTTCTACGCCTGTTCTGCTCATCCTTATTAGGTCGAGATAATAAACCCGCAGCCTTCATTAAGGCAACACGCTTAGCATCACTTATTTCAAATAGAAAATCTGTATTTGCTACTAAATTCTCTAATACAGCAATACATTTATCTATTTCCTCTTGTTCTAGAGGCTGAGTAACTTTATCTTTGGGTAACATCAAGGCAGGATTTTAAAGTGCAAATATACTTATTACTCACCTACTCTAAAAAAATATTGCAGTTATAAAACTTACTACTTTACTAATTGAATTCAAAAAAGTAAAGTAGTTTTGGCACATTGTTTGTAATGCATGCATTGAATTAAATTTTAAAAATGAATAAATCGACCGCCCTATTTTTACTACTCTTTATACATTTACAGATAAATGCACAATGTGATACAATCACAAATTCGAG
The DNA here is from genome assembly GCA_965183875.1 of Flavobacteriales bacterium. Lineage (GTDB taxonomy): Bacteria > Bacteroidota > Bacteroidia > Flavobacteriales > UBA7430 > UBA6772. The sequence continues at coordinate 81,850 of CBCYMK010000002.1, forward strand.
CATTACAAACCCAGGTATATATGAGGTGTTAAGTCTAACAGAATCAGACGGGGTACGTAATGGTGATGATTATAGTGGCTCTACCATATACTACCCATTGAACACAGACGAATCTTTAGCGAGTATAGTAATAGTTCCTGGATTTGTAAGTTATGAATCGAGTATACAAGCATGGGGGCCTTATTTAGCATCACATGGTATAGTATGTATGACCATAGGAACGAACAGTATATTTGAGCAACCTACACAAAGAGCAAATGCATTATTAGACGCCCTAGTGAGTTTAAAAGAAGAGAACACAAGAGCTTCCTCTCCACTATTAGGGAAATTGAATATTAATAATACAGCGCTTGCAGGATGGTCTATGGGAGGCGGTGGCGCACAAATAGCAGCTAAATTAGACCCCTCAATAAAAACGGTTATAGCTCTTTGCCCTTGGTTAGAAACGAGCTTACTAACTGAAGAATACATAAACCATGGAAAACCAATTTTATTTTTAAGTGCAGAATACGATGCAATTGCAAATGCCAATTTACACGCTACACCACAATATCAATTAAGCTCAGAAAACAGTCCAAAATTAATTTATGAAGTTAGCGGAGCAGGCCACACAGTAGCAAACTTTCCAACAGGTGGAAATGGTGAAGTTGGAATTATGGCCGTTTCTTGGTTAAAGAAATACTTATTAGAGGAGGATTGCTACTGTCCTATTTTACTACAAGAACCCGAAACGGCATCTATGTTTACCACTAATATCAATTGTGAAAACACAGAATTAAACAGTCAAGAAATAGAATGTCTTCAGGGCTGGTCAATCATATCGACTTATTTGAATCCAACAAATCCTAATTTCTCAAATTTCATTTCAGCGGTACTAAGCGATTTAGTAATCGCTAAAGACAATGTAGGAAACGCATATTTACCCGAATGGGACTATAATGGAATTGGAAATTTAGAGCAAGGTGAAGCCTATTTAATAAAAATGGTTAACACAGTTAGCTTAGCGGTTATAGGTGATCAAATTAGTGTAAATGAAAATAGTATAGCACTAAATACAGGGTGGAATTTAATAGCAAATTTCAATACGGAAGCTACAAATTCTGATCTTACTTTTGAGGAATTACTAGAAACTGGAAACGTTATTATTATTAAAGATTATATAGGTAATGCCTTACTACCCGAATGGGATTATAATGGATTAGGAGACTTACACCCAGGTAGAGGTTACCAAATAAAAGTGAGTACTGATTGTGAATTACAGTATTAAATAAGCCTTACAATAATATAGCTCAATTAGAAAATACTCCACTAGGAACACTTATATTTACGCTCCTAAATTTTCTATAAGATGGATATTGATTTCAACAAAAATGAAGACGCGATTAAATTAAAAATCGCAGAGATGAAGAGAAGGCTTGCTCAAATAAGTCTTGGTGGTGGAAAGAAAAAAATTGAAAAAGAACACAGCAAGGGTAAACTTACTGCTAGAGAACGTATAGACTACCTTTTAGATCCAAAATCTGAATTCCTTGAACTTGGTGCTTTTGTAGCACACGACATGTACCAAGAATATGGTGGATGTCCTGCTGCTGGAGTAGTAATGGGTATTGGATATGTGTCGGGTAAGCAATGTATTGTAGTAGCAAACGACGCTACCGTAAAAGCAGGCGCTTGGTTCCCAATAACAGCAAAAAAGAATTTAAGAGCGCAAGAAATTGCCATGGAAAACAACTTACCAATTATCTATTTAGTAGATAGTGCAGGTGTTTTTCTTACCTCTACAAGACGAAATCTTCCCAGATAAAGAACACTTCGGGAGAATATTCAGAAATAACGCACGTATGTCCTCTATGGGAATAACTCAAATCTCTGCTGTAATGGGGTCTTGTGTTGCTGGTGGAGCATACCTTCCGATTATGAGCGATGACTCATTAATTGTAGATAAAACAGGCTCTATTTTCCTTGCAGGTTCCTATTTAGTAAAAGCAGCTATTGGAGAAAATATAGACAATGAAACTTTAGGAGGAGCAACAACACATTGTGAAATTTCTGGCGTTACAGATTATAAAGCCAAAAACGATAAAGATTGTTTAGACCGTATCCGAAACATAATGAGTAAAATTGGAGATGGAGAAAAAGCAGGATTTAATCGTGTTGAAGCTGCTGAACCGAAAGAAAATCAAGAAGAAATTTACGGGATAATACCTGAAAAAAGAGATAAACCGTACAAGGTACGTGAGTTGATTTCTAGGTTAGTAGATAAATCTGAGTTCGACGAATATAAAGCTGGTTTTGGACAAAGTATTATCTGTGGACTGGCTAGAGTTGATGGATGGGCTGTAGGAATTGTAGCTAATGAAAGACAAGTTATAAAGTCTAAAAAAGGGGAAATGCAGTTTGGTGGGGTTATTTATTCTGACTCAGCAGACAAAGCAGCTCGATTTATTATGAACTGTAATCAGAAAAAAATACCCTTGGTGTTTTTACAAGATGTTACAGGGTTTATGGTTGGTTCTAGGTCGGAACATGGTGGAATAATTAAAGATGGTGCGAAATTGGTTAATGCCATGGCAAATTCTATAGTTCCTAAATTCACCATAATTACAGGAAATTCATTTGGTGCTGGAAACTATGCTATGTGTGGTAAGGCATACGACCCAAGGTTAATTGTTGCATGGCCTACAGCACAAATTGCAGTGATGGGTGGTGCACAAGCAGCGAAAGTTATACTTCAAATGGAAAAATCTAGCCTAAAAGCTAAAGGAGAAGAAATAACTCCCGAGAGAGAAGCTGACCTTTTAAAAACCATAACCGATAAATACAATAAACAAATGACACCTTACTACGCAGCATCGCGTTTGTGGGTAGATAGCATTATAGATCCATTAGATACTAGAAAAGTAATTTCTATGGGGATAGAAATGGCCAACAAAGCACCTATTAAGGAAGCGTATAATGTAGGTGTACTCCAAACTTGATTGTAAATAGTACTAAGTAATACATCATTATTGTAAATTGTAGGGAAAAACTAAAATCATGAAATATCTAAAACTCATTCGTTTTCAGAATTTAGTTGCCATGGCACTAATACAGTACTTAATTCGCTATAGCTTATTAATTCCTACCTATGGTGAAAAGGTGATTTTGGGCGATGCAGCATTTAGCTTATTGGTGATTAGCATACTCTTAATTGCAGCAGGTGGATATGTTATAAACGATTACTTCGACATTCAAGTAGATACTGCAAACGATAAAGTTTTAGTAGGCAGGAATATTAAGCGTAGAGTAGCCTTAATACTCCATGCATTTTTTACTTTTACTGGAGTGGTTTTAGGATTCTATATTTCTTATTCTGTAGGCTACACAATACTAGGTGTAATTTTACCTATTACTGCATACACGCTTTGGATGTATAGCTTAAAATTTAAAAGGAGATTATTTATCGGTAATTTTATTATTGCCAAACTCTCATCAGTCTTCACTATATTCTTAGCTCTATTTGAAATATTTGCAAATATTTACCATCATGGAACGGTACGCTTAGTTGCTATCTTATGTGTATATGCGCTTTTTTCATTTATATGTAGCCTTATGCATGAGGTAATAAAAGACTCAAAAAGCTTTATAGGAGATAAAAAATTCAACATTAAAACTTTAGCTACTGAATGGGGAATTGCGAGAACTAAATATTTTTTAAACGGCTTGAGCTTAAGCTTAGTCTTTATGGTTATTCTAGTGTCATTCTATGAATTCAGCGAAAACTTACCGGCACTAAGCTATGCTGCAGCAGCTGTTATTTCCCCATTAATAGTACTAAATCTATGGATTTATAAAGCACAGGAGCTATCGGACTATAATAAAATAGCAAAACTTAATAAATTCATAATTTTTACCGGAATTTTAAGCCTTTACTTTTTCATTTAACAACATTTCTTGCTCTTTATACCAGTTAATAAAATCGGCTAGAGCTTCCTTAGAGCTTTCTATAGGCTGATAAGACAAGTCGGTTTGTGCTTTATGAATATTAAGACTTAAAGAATAGTTCAATACGGCAACGCCATAACAAGTCATTGCGGGTTCTTTGGATTTTTTACTCGTTTTAAATTCCTGAAAACGCGCTAGAAAATTAGCTAAAACATAGGGTATATACCCCAAAGGTTTCTGATAACCTAAACCCGTTAAAACATTGCTAATTTCATCCCACAATACAATAGTTTCACCATTTGTGATATTATAAACTTGAGCATTTGCGATCTTTTTATTTTGAATACACAATGTTACCGCATGACAGAGGTTATTTACCGAAGTAAAATCTATTTCATTTTTCCCTGAACCCACAATTCTCAATTTATTTTCGTGGTATGCACGTATTAATCTAGGGAATATGGTAGTATCGCCTATTCCTACAATAGCTCTAGCACGTAAAACAGTTGTAAACAAATGAGTATTGCTTAGGACTAAAAGCTCTGCCTCACGCTTCGTTTTAGCATATGTATTCGACAAACACAAGTCATCTCCTTCAGACACTAATTTTCTATCTGAATACGAAAAGTACATGTTTGCAGTAGAGATATAAATAAAATGGCTCTTTACAGGTACACAGTTTAATAAATTCTTTGTGGCTAATACATTGGCATCATAAAAAGATTGATAAGTACCCCAAATAGAAGATTTAGCAGCACAGTGAATATAAACATCGTAAGAATGAAGCTGAGACTCCACAAAATCTACATCTAATAAATCACCACATTTCACACAAAACCCTTGGGAATTTAAAAGTGCTGCTTGCTCTTTATTCCTACCGGTACCATGAACATTATCTTTTCCATATTGGGTAGATAAATACCTCATAAAATGACCTCCCACAAAGCCGGTAGCACCTGTAATTAATATTCTCATTTTCGCCAAGTAATTTTATCTTCAATGGTAGAAAGACGCCTTCCTAGCTTATTGATTTCATCGGGAGCAATACCCAAATACAAAAAACCTAAAACCTGGTCTGCTTCTTCAAATCCTAAATATGTTTTCATTTCAGGTTTATAAGTCATACCCCCAGAAGTCCAATGAACAGCTATATTTTTTGAGGAAGCAGAGAGGAGGATATTTTGAATCCCACAAGAAGTGGCCGCAATTTCTTCCACCAAAGGGATGCGAGTATTTTTACTTTTATTTACCACTAAAGCAACAATATGAGAGGCTAAGAGTGGACTTGTAATAAGCTTATTATATTTCAATTCTTTGTACAAATCTGGCGCACAAGATACCTTGTATAAGTCGGCTTGAAATTTAGCAAATTTAGCTAATGAAGCTCCAGTAAAAACTACAAAACGCCAAGGTTCGGTATAGCCATGTGTTGGAGCCCAATTGGCTGTAGATAGTAAGTCTAGTACAAGCGAGTCAGGTATCTGTTCGCCAGTAAAAAATTTAGGATTTACATTTCTACGAAGCTTTATAATTTCGTTTAGATTCATCTAATTTTTTATTTATCATTTTATCAAAAAACACGATTCCTAAAGCATAGGCTATTAAGTCGTATGCATCTGCGGTATAATTTTCAGAAAAATAAGGCAGTACAATTTCGAAAACGAAGGAAAGATACAGAAAAAAGAAAAGAAGTTGATACCTAGATAGTAAATAGACAGTTCTATAAAAAAGAGAAAGAAAAAAACTTGTAAGCGTTAATAATATACAAGGGGCTAAAAGATCATTTAAATAAGAACGAACCCACGAATATTGGGTAAAATCTAATTGAAGTTCATTTAGCAGAAACAAAAAAAGTGAAGCTAAAAAATAGGCTTGTAAGAGTACTAACCTGGTAATATACTTGCGATCCATATAAGAATTGAAATAATTCCAAAAAAAACAATTTGTACGCTTTGAACAATCCGCTTTCCAAAAATTATAAGATAAGCATCCTGCTCATTTATTTTAATTAGTGGGATTTTAAACGGGTCTGGTTGTGCCTCTAAAGACTCCTTAAGCAATCGTTCCTTTTTAAATAGCTCAGCTCCACAAAAATCACAAATAGCCGATTTTGAAGGTGTCCATTTAGAGCATTCAGGGCATATTTTTTCTTGTTTCATATAAATAGGTCAAAAAAAAACGACCACTTTCGCGGTCGTTTTTATAGGATAAAAGAAGGTTATGATTTAATCTTTCTCATTCTTAAACTTTCTGGAGTAATTTCTAAATACTCATCATCGCTAATGAATTCCATCGCTTCTTCTAAAGAGAAAACAATTTTCGGAGCAATTTTCATTGCATCATCAGAACCAGACTTACGCATATTGGTTAACTGTTTACCTTTAACAAGGTTTACTTCTAAATCGTTATCTCTAGAGTGTTCACCTACAACTTGCCCTTTATAAATCACATCTGTAGGAGCCACAAAGAAGCGACCTCTATCTTGTAATCTGTTAATAGCAAATCCTGTGGCAGCACCTTGTTCCATAGAAATAAGAGCACCTTTAAATTTAGAAACGATTTCACCTTTATAAGGTAAAAACTCTCTAAAACGGTGTGTCATAATAGCTTGACCAGAAGTAGCTGTAAGCATATTATTTCTCAATCCGATTAGTCCTCTTGAAGGAACATCAAATTCTAAGTGTTGAAGATCTCCCTTAGGCTCCATAATTAATAAATCACCTTTACGCTGAGTTACCAATTCTATCGCTTTACCAGAAAATTCTTCAGGAACATCAATTACTAATGTTTCGTATGGCTCACATTTCTTACCGTCGATTTCTTTTTCAATTACTTGTGGTTTCCCAACTTGTAATTCGTAACCTTCACGACGCATAGTTTCAATAAGTACAGATAAGTGGAGAATACCACGACCAAATACATTGAATTTATCTTCAGATTCTGTTGGCTCAACTCTAAGTGCTAAGTTCTTTTCAGTTTCTTTATATAAACGATCTCTTAGGTGACGAGAAGTAACAAACTTACCTTCTTTACCAAAGAAAGGAGAATTATTAATTGTAAATAGCATACTCATAGTAGGCTCATCAACAGAAATCCTAGGCATCGCCTCAGGATTTTCAAGATCAGCTAAAGTATCGCCAATTTCGAAATCATCTAAACCAATAATCGCACATAAGTCACCCGAACGTACTTTGTCTACCTCAGTTCTACCAAGACCTTCAAATACGAACAACTCCTTTATACGAACCTTTTTATTTACGCCATCTTTACATAGCATATAATCTTTTCCTTTTTCTAAGTCACCACGGAATACACGTCCAATAGCAATTCTACCTTTAAAGCTAGAGAAGTCTAAAGAAGTAATTTGCATTTGAGGAGAACCTTCTCTATAAGGAGCTTCAGGAATAGTTTCTAAAACTGCATCTAATAAAGGAATGATGTCTGTAGTAGGCTTAGCCCAGTCAGTACTCATCCATCCTTGCTTAGAAGAACCATAAATAGTTACGAAGTCCAATTGGTCTTCCGTAGCTTCAAGGTTAAACATTAAGTCGAATACCTGTTCCTGAACGATGTCTGGAGTACAGTTTTCTTTATCTACTTTGTTTACAACTACAATAGGCTTAAGACCTAAAGCAATTGCTTTACCAAGTACAAAACGCGTTTGAGGCATCGCACCTTCAAAAGCATCTACTAAAAGTAAAACACCATCGGCCATTTTCAATACACGCTCAACCTCACCACCGAAATCGGCGTGACCAGGAGTATCTAAAATGTTAATTTTAACACCCTTGTAATTCGCGGCAACATTCTTCGAAAGAATCGTGATTCCACGCTCTCTCTCTAAATCGTTATTGTCAAGAATAAGCTCCCCAGTCTCTTTACGAGGATCCATTATTTGACATTCGTGAATGATTTTGTCAACTAAGGTAGTTTTACCGTGGTCAACGTGTGCAATAATTGCAATGTTACGTATTGATTTCATGGTCATTTTTTAAGACTGCAAAATTACGCAGAATAAATGATTGATGTACTATAATACGCAGTTATTTATTTTAAAGGGGATGAGCTAAGCTTTTGATTAATATGCTTGCCTCATGATTACAGGAATGGACTTAGGATGTAAATCGTAAAAAAAACGTATTGTTTCCTTTTTGCCTGCCTATCTGTAGGAAGGCAAAAGAATGAATTTAAAATCACTAGCACCATTGAAAATGGACTGTTGTGAGTAAAAAATCAATGCTTACAAAACCTCATTCTCCTTCTTTTATTTTCGCTAAGCGCGGTTGGGTGATCTCCTCATAAAATCGGAGCTTCCCAATCTTGCTAAGCATCTACAACAATTAGAAAATTGACCTTTTGAATGCAGCAAAAAAATGACAGTTTCCTTTGGCTTTGGTCTTTTTAATATTTCATCTTAAAATTTAAATAATCCCACAGTAAGACTCATTGACTATTTTAACTTTTTGACAAATTCGAATTGGTAGAAAAATAGGTTTAGATAGTTTCCTGCAAACAAACGGATAAGCATTTAGATTAAATATTGAAACTGAAAAAATTAATTTTGTGAAAATCACTATAATTTTCCATAGCTTAGCTATCAATAATTTACCTAAAACTTATATACTATGAAAAACATTTTAAGGTTCATTATTATTTTAACAAGTACTTTTATTTTCCCTGCTCAATCTCAAGAAAATTTAAATTTTGAATACCAAAACTTTGACAATTGGCAAATGTTTGTTGGAGATGGATATAGTATACCTAGTACAAACGAAACAAACTTTGGTATAGACGATCCTTTAAAAAGACATAATATAAATACCCTTAATAATACAGACCCTTATACTCAGGGTATGCTGTCCATGATACCCGATGGAGAATTGTATACTGCTAGGCTCGGAAACCAGATTAATGGTTCGGAAACAGAAATGCTAAGATATACGTATATAGTTGACGATAATAGTGGGTTTTTGTATTATAAATACGCTATTGTCTTTTTACCGATTATTATTATTATTATTATGGTATTTCCCAATTTGGTCCGGTAAAACAAAAAACCATTGTTTGGAACAGTAAGTTTAAAAATAATATGGTAGGGATTTATAGTAATAGTTTTAGGTTCCTACTTTAGTGATGGAGGTTCTCAAATTAAAAGAAATAAATTTAACGATATGACTTACGGTATTATTATTTCTGGTTATAATAGCTACGGAGTACTCGAAATAAAAAGTAACTTCATGTACAATACGCTAAGGAAATCTATTTGGATAATAAATATAGACTCTTATTTTACCACATCAAATGTCTTACCTGATTATGCTTTTGGTGTAGAAATATACCAGAACTATATAAAGTACAACACTTATGTAGGTAGCAGTAATATTACGGGTATAAGCCTAAGTAATTGCCAAGGTTGGTCCGGTCCCAAAATACATAATAATAATTTAACTCACTACGCCAGACCCTCGAGTACTAACGCTCATAAATACAAAGGAATAGATGTAAAAGACGTAATTAATGGCTCTATTTACAATAACAAGTATAGTAGCCTGGGGCGAGGGTATTAGAGTAACTGGACACAACGAAATACTTAGTTTTAAATGCAACGACTTTTTAGACTGCTATAATGTTTTTAGGTTTACAAACGACTTACCAGGTAGCATAAGTTATATAAGCCAACAAGGTTTAGCAAACAGACCGCACAACAATTATTTTTACGGTGAAGTAGAAGAGCGCTTTTCTGGTGAGCTTTCTATGGTTGGTGATATTGATTGGTGGTCTAACCCAAGTTGGCTTACCAATATAAATTTGACAACAAACTTACTAGGAGCTATCTTCCCAATGTACACTATAGCTCCAAGTAATTGCACTAGCTTTGAACCCAACCCCAGTATAGGCGGTATAAACCCCGAACTCCCTCCAGGCGACCCAGAAACAGATACGGGAGAAACGGGTGGTAAAATGGCGGTATTTGTTAAACTACAACGAAACGTATATGAACAACCAAGGGCTAGACACCAGTGTATATAGAAATAAATACCTGTATAGCTTGGTAGAACTTCAGCTCGAAACGCAAGATGCAGGAGAAATAGAACTCCTCTCTAATATATACAATATACTCTTAGAGAGTAATATTGCCAAAATGGTGGGTATAGAAAAAGACATTAGTGCAAGAGCATTTAATGCTGCCCTAGAGAAAAACGATGCCTTTATTGCCAATACATTAACCGAAATGGTAAACAAAGAAGTGTATAATATTTGGCTAAATACTATTGCAAAAAGACATACACGAGTTTACCGAAGCACAAGAAAATACTTTATTAGATTATGCATTGCTAACACCTTATTACGGTGGAGAGGCAGTGTATTTAGCTAGAATAATGCTGGGTATAGATATAGACGATTATGGAATAGAATACCGCATGGCAGAAGAAAGTGCCGAAACAGTAGAAGAAAACCCTTGGAATGTATACTTAATTAATAACATGCTAAACATAAGCCCACAACAAACAGCAAGTGGTTTAATACTCTACGACATTACAGGTAGAGAGGTATTTAAAATCTCTCAAGAACTCCCTGTAGGAGGGCAATCTGTTATAACATTGCCAAGCTTACCTAAAGGGGTTTACATCTATTCTATTCACAATAAAAATGAGGTGGCTATTATACCCATAAACTCCTAATACACTAGGCTATGAAAAAGTATATTTTTAGTTTGTTTATACTCCTTAACTATATATTAATTGCACAAAATCTAGTTCCCAACCCAGGTTTTGAGAATATTATAGAATGTCCACCTGCTTTCCCAGGTAATACAAAATACATTTTGCCGAACCCTGGATTCCTGTGCTATCCGTAGACAATTCTACTTCCGATTTATGGCACGAATGTGTTTTTGAACCAGGTAATGACCCTTGGGGGCAATTGGAGTTTTATGGTCACTATTACCCTGAAAACCCCCCTCATTCAGGGTTGTCAAGGGCTTTTATTACCGTGTTTTTCACAAATCGTCTATAATAGAAGGGAGTACATACAGGTACCCCTTTTTAGAGAGTTTACTTCTCGGACAAGAGTACTATGTTAAAATTCATATTAAAAATGAACTTTCTTGTTCAATAGCCATAGATAATATAGGGGCATTATTTACAACAGAGCGTTTGAATTACAATAACATATTTCCATTATACGTACCAAATACTTGGACTCCTGGAGATGACCAAATGAACGAATTATACCCACAGGTAATATGCGATGATATTTTTACTGCCCAAGAAAGTTATGGAATAATAGAGGGAACTTTTACAGCCGATAGTGCTTATGCTTATATGAGTATTGGCTTGTTTACCCCTGACGAAAAAAATAGCTATTCTTTTTTGAATGCAGACGGCGTAAATATAACTGCTTTAATTATAGACGATATAAGTGTAGAAGCAGTGAGTGTAGGTTTGGAAGAGGAGCTTAAGAGTACTTGGAACGTATACACCGTAAAAGGTTTAATGTATATAAGCCCACAACAAACTGCAAGTGGTTTAATACTCTAACGACATTACAGGTAGAGAGGTATTTAAAATCTCTCAAGAACTCCCTGTAGGAGGGCAATCTGTTATAACATTGCCAAGCTTGCCTAAAGGGGTTTACATCTATTCTATTCTCAATAAAAATGAGGTGGCTATTTATACCCACAAACTCTTAATACACTAGGCTATGAAAAAGTATATTTTAGTCTGTTAATACTCCTTAACTATATATTAACTGCTCAAAACTTGGTTCCCAATCCAGGTTTTGAGGACATTACACAATGTCCTCGCCCATACCCTGGAAATACAGAAATACATTTTGCAGAACCTTGGATTCCTGTTTAGCTATAGAGAACTCCAGTTCAGACTTATATCATGATTGTTTTTTTGAACCTGGAAACGACCCTTGGGGAGAATTGGAACTTTATGTAGATAACTTTACAGAACCCCCCCCCACTCAGGCTTGAGTAGAATTAGGATTGCAGTTTTTGAATATCACGGTTATAATACACGAGAATACATTCAGGCTCCCTTATTAGAGAGTTTGTTGATCGGTCAAATGTATAAAGTGAAAATGTATGTTAAAAAATGACAATAAATTTTCTATAGCCGTAGATAATATTGGAGCCTTATTTTCTGTTGAGCGTTTAAATTATAATAACATATTTCCATTGTATTTACCAAATATTTGGACTCCTGGAGACGAGCAAATGACCGATTTATACCCACAGGTAATATGCGATGATATTTTTACTGCCCAAGAAGAGTATGGAATAATAGAGGGAACTTTTACAGCAGATAGTGCTTATACTTATATGAGTATAGGCGTATTTACCCCAGACGAAAAGGTGTCGTATACCTTTTTAAATGAAGACTCAGTAAATTTAGCTTCTCTAATCATAGACGATATAAGTGTAGAGCTGGTAACTTTAGGATTAGAAGAAGAAGTAACACCCCCTAAATGGAATGTATTCTTAGAAAAGAACAACTTAAATATAAGTCCACAAGAATCAGCTAGCGGTTTGATATTGTACGACATTACAGGAAGAAAGGTGTTTAAAACCACAAAGGAGCTCCCTGCTGGTGGTAAATCTGTTATTACTTTACCAAGCTTACCAAAAGGGGTTTACATCTATTCTATTCTCAATAAAAATGAGGGGGCTATATATACCAAGAAACTCATAATATACTAGGCTATGAAATAAGTTTATTGCCATAAGCTACAAGTGCTACTTATTCATAAACTCAGCTAATAAACTATGAAAGTGGTGTACGCCTTGCTCACGTGTTGGAGAAAATCTTCCAGCCTTATAAAAACGAGACTGCAATCCTTTATGTACTCCTTCTACTACAAACTCATCTTCTCTTTCTACCTTATCTAATAAAGCTCCTGCCCCACTGTCTAATTTAGTTTCGTCGTATACATAGGTAATAAAAGACACCTTTGTTTTATTAATGGTTAGTGGTTTAATTATGTTCACCGACAATCCCCAAGGATAAAAATTAAACATCATATTAGGGAATATCCAATAGTAATAAGCAGCAACATTTTTACCATAATCAGGATGCCCTACTGGAAGGTCAAATACTTCTTCAGCTCCTTCAGAGTAGCCTATTTGAAGGTTAACATGATCGTAAACTTCTGTAGTATAGTTTCCATAATCCAAAACTGCATTCAAATCTTCGTGCACAAAGGGAATGTGGAAACCTTCTAAATAATTATCGCAATAAAGCGCCCAATGACAATTAACAATATAATCTTTATTGAGTGAAGGATTGGCCTTAAACTCTGCCAAAGGCAAAAATCCAATACGCTCATTCATCACCTTTATAACTTCTGAAAAATCAAAAGAAGGATCTAAGCCGGCAAACAAATGATCTCCCAGTTGTCTTAGAGGAAACTCATGCAGGCCATCACAAGCACGGGGGAAATTTTTAGCTTCCTTAAATTCGGGCATAAATTTAAAAGCACCGTCAAGACCAAACTTCCTACCGTGATACATACAGCTAAGACTCTTCATCTTCCCTGGGGTACTGCAAACTATATTCCCTCTATGGGTACATACATTGGTAAAACACTTTACTTCACTCTCTTTATCGCGTACTACCAAAAGTGGTTCTGTTAAGAAATTCTCTAACAATACTAAAGGGTATGCAGATTCTGCAAGAGGCACCAAGGTGTTTGCATTACCCAACCACTGCCAAGATTTCACAAAAACCAACTCTTTAAGCTTATCAAAAACTTCTTGACTTTTATAAAACTGAGCAGGTAATGTTTCTGCTTTGGTGATGTCTGGATCTATAAAAAACTTAGTCATTTTTCTCTAGTTTTTTTCTTGTTAATAGCACGTAAAAAGGAATACCTGACATTAATAGTAGGAATCCCCAGAACACAATTTCTTCTCCACATCCAACAATAATCCACATGGAAAAACAAAAAGCGAAGAACGCTATAATTAATTTAGTGGTGGTATTTTTTTCATTCTTACTATATAAAATAATAGCTAAACTAGCCGTAGAGAATAAGTAAGGGGTAAGCACAGAGAGCGTAGAAAGCTTCATCATAAAAGTAAAAGCTTCTACCAGTGTTTTAGAATAATTTAAAAACATTAATAAGGACACCAATACACTAGAAAGGACAATTCCAATAATAGGGGATTTATTTTTATTTGTCTTTCCAAATACCTGAGGGAATAAACCATCTTTTGCTGCAGCCATGGGTATTTGTCCCTGTATAAGGATCCACCCATTTAGTGCACCCATAGTAGCAATTACGGCTCCAGCGGCAACTAAATACTTAGCTGTTTCACCCATAAATAAAGCCGCTGCATCTGCAAAGGGAGCATTTGAATATTGCAATACATGCGCAGGGATGATGCCCATAATTGCGATGGAGCTTAATATATAAACCACAACTGTAAAAAGCGTCCCTATAATTGTAGCTTTTTTAATTGTTTTTTCTGCGTCTTTAATACTAGAACTAGGAATGGTTGCACTTTCCATCCCCAAAAAAGCAAATAAGGTTAAAGTTGTAGTGGCGGTTATTGCAGACCAATCGGATTCTCCACTTGAATTAAAAGGAAGAAAATTATCCATTTTTATATAAAATACTCCAACGACTCCAATAAGTATAATGGGCGTTATCTTAAGTATTGTGGTAACCAGCTGTACTAAAGCAATGGTCTTTAATTCTTTAGAATTTATCCAAGTAAATAGCCATATAAAAAAGAGTCCAGTCGCAATAGATGCAATAGGACTTAAGCCTAAGAAAGGAAAGAAAACCTCCAGATACCCAACTAAGGCTACGGCAATAGCTGCGTTAGTACACCATATAGAAACCCAGTAACCCCAGGCAACTAAATAAGCAGGGAATTCCCCTAAACCAATACGTGTATAAGCATACGGACCTCCTACAGTATTTGGTGCTAACCTAGCAAGCTCACCAAATACAATGGCCAATAATATTGCACCTAGAGACGAAAACACCCATCCCCAAATACTAATACCCCCATAAATAGCTAATGCAGAAGGCATAAGAAAAACACCCGAGCCAATCATATTCCCTATTACCAATGCAGTACTAGACCAAAAGCCTATTTTATTTGAATTTTCGATAATGCTAATTTTTCTATTCTTAATGAGATTTTAAAAATAGTAAAAGTTTATATAATAATAGGGCTCTGTTTGATCACAAACAGAGCCCTATTAAAAGATTATAGAATAAAAAAAATTACCTAAACATAAACTCTTTTTTGTAAGAGAGACCATCAACCACAAAAACAAGAAAATAAGTACCCGCTGGTAAATTTTCTCTAAAAATAGTAGCAGTAGTAGACTCGTTAAGATTAAGAGTTCTTACACGACTACCCGTTATATCTACTATATAAACGGTTTCTATTTTTTTCGGTAGGCCCTGCACAGTAAAATACGCTTTAGCTGGCTGAGGGAACAAATGAATATCTACGGTTAAATCCTCTCGTATAGAAACATTATTCTTTAGCAACTGTACGTCTAAGTAAGTGGATTCACTATTAGCAACAGATATATTATCTATAGTTTTAGGGAAATATCCCTCAGCAGAATAAGTGATACTATAGCTTCCTTGGTATAAATAGCGATGGTAATCGCCATTTGGAAGATGAGAAAACACTTGAGAGTTATCGGTGTCGTGATTTACAATTGTTACTTCTGCTAAAAGTGGCTCCCCTGTTATAGAATCGGTTACAAGTCCATGTAAACCATAATTAGCTTGCTCTATATAGGCTAAAAATGAATTGTAATTCGCTTCCCAATAATAAGGCAAATCTTGTCCTGCTGGAGTTTTAGCAGATGAGATTTCTAAAGTAAATTCTCTACAATGTTGAAAGTAATTCATATAATCTTGTCTTCCACCATTTACCTCATACCAATCGTAACCGTTAGTAATACCATTATCGAAGGCAGTAAAATAACCGTTTGCAGAATTTTCATGTGCATGGTTTGCGTACTCGTTCATTACATACTGCCACCAGTGGTAATCTGCGGGAGTATTAGACCAGGTGTCCCAAGGGTAGTTAGCTACTTCGGCACCAGCATGAAAATTTGATGAAATATCGAATTTCAAACTATCTGACAGAGCCATAAAAACCACCGTTTCTGGCTGGTATTCATTCCAATCTGAATGTGGTCCATCTTCGGGGTCAGGGTAATTTCTATTCAAATCTACCCAGTTCGAATTGTAACGTTGCGCATTAAAAACAGTACTATTATCGTTGGTATAGGCTCCATCAGGATTCGCTAGTGGGTTAATCCAAAGCTCAGTAGTATTGATTATTTCCGTAATGCGGGCATCTGTTTCGTAGTTAGAGAGCAAGTAATCTATAAGTCTTAACGAAAGAACATAACCCGAAATTTCATCACCATGCATAGAAGAAGTGTAAAGTACACGAGGTTCACTTTGATAAACATTTAAACTATCGGTAATTTTAGCCACCAATAAGTCTCTTCCATCTACAGAAGTACCAATTGAACTCACCTCACATATCTCTGGATATTGCTCTTCAAAAGCATACATCATCTCTACATAAAGTTCATAAGAGGGGTAAAAGTCCCAATCGCTTTGTTGTTTACCTTCTAAAGAAAGGAGCATATTTAAATCTCTAAATAAACTTCCTGGTTTAGGTTCAATTTTAAAAGGAATGTCGAAATCAACAAAAGCAGTAAACTCCTTTTTATTAGCATAAGCAAACACTGTAGGTAAGGTTGTTCCATGATCTACAGAAACAACACTAGAAATGGCATTTAACTTATCTTGAGAATTAATTTGAAAAGAAAAATAAACCTCCCCCGAATTATGAAATATCGAATCAATATTTACAGATTGTGCGAATGAACAGAAGGGAACTAATAAAAGGTATAAATAAATGGATTTCATGGATAGAATTTTGGTTGTTTACTAACAAAGCACATGCCGAAACAGGGATAGGGTAAGCTATTAAATACAATTAATAAATACGGACATCTAAAAGCACCTCTTCACCTACCTCTTTATTAAGCATATTTTTTATTCTTTCTCTACCGTAAGAGAGCTCTTGTTTTAATGCAGCATTATTAAGTTGAACAAATAAAACACGCTTTTCAACTTCAATATTTACGGTATATTTAGCTACAGAAGGCCCCATTAACTTATCCCACAAAGTAACAATATGAGCCTCGTTAAACTTCGATGTAATATCGTAGTTTTTCAAAAGGTCTTTTATAACCTCAGCTATACTTTGTTCTCTAGATCGTCTCATTGGGCAAGTCCATTTTCAATATCGAATATACGATAAGAATCATCTATTTTACTAACTATATCTTCCGTTCTGCTTTTATGAGTATCGGTAATAAATATCTGGCCAAAATGATGCTCAGAAACCAAACGTACTATTGCTTCTACGCGGGTATCGTCTAACTTATCGAAAATATCATCTAGTAATAATAAAGGCTTATACCCTACTAAGTTTTTTATAAAATCGAACTGCGCTAATTTAAGAGCTATTAAATATGTCTTTTGCTGCCCTTGAGAACCTTGTTTCTTAATCGGAAACTCCCCTATTTTAAATAACAAGTCATCTTTATGTGTACCACATGTAGTATACTGTAGAACCTTATCTTTACTCAAATTCTCATTTAATAAACGTGTTAAGTCATTCTGGTGTAACTGCGACTTATATTCTAAATCTACCTGTTCATTAGAACTAGAAATAGCCTTATAATACCGCTGAAAAATTGGATTAAACTGAGTCATAAAAGACTTTCTAGTAGCGTAAATCTCAGTTGCTAAGGCAATAAGTTGCTCATTATAAATCTCTAGTGTTACAGGATCTGAAGTACGGTTGGCTGCAAAATATTTCAATAAGGCATTTCGTTGTGCGAGTACCTGATTGTATTTTATAAGGTTATTGAGGTATATTTTATCAGATTGAGCAATTACTCCATCCATAAATTTACGTCTGGTATCACTCCCTTCAATAATTAAATTCCGGTCTGAAGGAGAGATAATAACCAAAGGAAATACACCAATATGATCGGCTAGTTTTTCGTATTCCTTATTGTTTCTTTTAAACAATTTTTTCTGTCCTCTTTTAACTGCACAAAAAACTTTCTCAGGATTTTCGTTTCTTTCAAAAGCACCTTCAACAACAAAAAAGGGCTTCTCGTGTAATATATTCTGACTGTCAACACTATTGAAATACGATTTACAAAAACACAAATAATAGATTGCATCTAGTAAATTTGTTTTTCCAGAACCATTATTTCCTACAAAACAATTTATACTCGAAGAGAACTCCAATTGAGACTCTTCGTAGTTTTTAAATGAAATAAGGGACAGTGATTTGAGGTGCATTGAAATTTAATTTCGGTAAAAATAAGACTGATTTTATATTTATGGCATTCATTTGATAAATTCTTTTATTTTTGTGCTTCATTAAAACTTAAATACGGACCAAGATGGCTGAAAATAAAAACCAAAATCAAGAAGAACAATTAAAAACGATTGAAGAAAGCCTTACTAAGGCTGAGATGTACGTAGAGGAAAATAAAAACAACTTGATGGTTATAGTATTAGCAATTGCTGTTGGTTTTAGTGCTTTCTTTGCATACGATCGTTTCTATGTACAACCAAACGAAGAAAATGCTGCTACAGAAATGTATATGGCAGAAAAGAATTTTGAACTTGGTAAATACCAAGAGGCTTTAGATGGTGATGAGCAGTTTGCTGGTTTATTAGAGATTATTGAATCTTATGGAAGTACAAACTCTGGAAACTTAGCAGAATATTACGCAGGTATTTCTTATTACAAATTAGGCGATGCTGAAGCAGCAATTGAACACCTAGATAACTTTTCTTCTGACGACGAAATGCTTGCCCCAATAGCTAAAGGAGTAATTGGAGATGCGTTTTCTGAATTAGGTCAAAATGAAGAAGCATTGAACTATTATATCACTGCAGCTGAGTTAAGAACAAATGATTTTACTACGCCAGTATTTTTAATGAAAGCAGCAAATGCGGCTTACTCTATAGGAAATAAAGAACAAGCATTAAGCTTATACACACGTATTCAAGATGAGTTTGCTACCTCTAGAGAAGGTCAAAACATTGGGAAATACATTTCTCGTATAACAGCAGCAAACTAATATATGGCAACTACAAACTTATCTCATTACGATTCAGACTCTATCCCTAATGCCGAAGGCATGCGTATAGGAGTAGTTGTTTCTGAGTGGAATGAAAAAATTACTGAAGGTTTATACCAAGGAGCACAACAAGCTCTTTTGGATAATGGTGTACTAGCAGAAGATATAATTCGCATAAATGTACCAGGTAGTTTTGAGTTAACTTTCGGAGCTTCTATGCTAGCCGAAACCACTAATGTAGATGCAATCATCACTTTAGGTTCGGTGATACAAGGAGAAACGAAACATTTCGACTTTGTATGTCAAGGAGTAAGTAATGGAATTACACGCTTAAACACAACTTTAGAAATCCCTGTTATTTTTGGTGTACTCACAGACAATACTATGCAACAAGCAATAGATCGCTCTGGTGGGAAACTAGGTAATAAAGGCGTAGAATGTGCTATTGCAGCCATTAAAATGGCTTCAATAAATCAGATTTTAAGAGCGGAAGACTAATTCGTTTTATAAATACAAAAAAGGGCTTTTACTCCTAGAGTAAAAGCCCTTTTTTTTGTGCTGCTAAATAGAGTATTTAGATTGCTTAAAACAAGTATACAAAAGCAGAGAAAACAGTCCGCAACAAAAGAACCCAACAAACATAGGGTAAGCGCTAGCAGCAATAAAAGTTCCTAAATAGGCACCTATAGGCACCGCAAACAATGTAGATATAAATCCTGTTATCGCAGCTCCAATACCCGCTATATGGCCAATAGGCTGTAAACTAATAGACTTTAAGTTACCAAATAAAAAACCAAGAGATAAAAACTGTAAAAACAAAAACAGTAATAAGGTTTCGATGGAAGGATTTTCTTGATTGTAAAATACAATAAGGTAAACAAAGGAAGAAAAGGTATAACTAGTAAGGGAGATTTTAATTAATTTTTCCATTCCGTACCTCATTACCAAACGACCATTTAAGAAGGTGGACGCACCAAAAGAAATAGCCAAGCCAGCAAATAGGTAAGGAAACTCATCAACAAGACCATATTGTTCTTGAAAAATATGTTGTGATGCACTGAGGTACAACATAAAAGACCCCATAATAACACCCGATATAACGGTATAAACTAGGGTAGATTTATACTTTATTAATTCTCTAAATCCACTACTAAATAAACTACGTGTAAAAGGAATTCTACTTTCCAGTATAAGGGTTTCTTTCTGTCTAACAGCGAACCAAACACCCACAAGAACACAAAAACCTAATTGAAAATAAAAGATGGCTTGCCAATTATAAACTTCCAATATATACTTACCTAAAGCAGGCGCTAAAGTAGGAACGATAATAAATATAACAGTCACAAAAGACATCACCTTAGCCATTTCGTTTCCTTGGAAAGAATCTCTAATCATAGAATAACTAATTGTTCTAGGTGCAGACAAACCCACTCCTTGAAGTATCCTCCCAAAAACCATCATCTCTAAAGAATTTGAAAACACACAAACAAAACTAGCCAGAATAAAAATTAAAAAACCAAAATATACTAGAGGCTTACGTCCAAAACTATCCGACAAAGGACCGAAGATTAATTGCCCAAATCCAAGGCCTAAAAAAATCATGCTTATTAAAAGTTGATTGTTTCTAGAGTCGGATACTCCTAATAGTGTACCAATAGTAGACATAGCAGGAAGTATAGCGTCTATAGCTAATGCAGCCATTGCCATTAAGGACGCCATTAATGCAATAAATTCGAAAGATGAATTTTGAGATTTTATCATAGGGTTTTTATACTACAGTAAGGATTGTATAAAGGGTAGATTGAAACTGTACTTTAGATGACTTCGATTTTAAAAACGCTTGAGCTAAAGGGGAAACTGGAGAAATAACATAAACATCTTGTTGCTTAAACTTCACCTTACCGAGCCCTACAGAAATGTAAAACACAGCTTTTTCGGTCTGTATTAAGGTACCTGATTTTATTTCTGAAAGCTTAGAAACTTCAATTTGAGAAAGTAAATGCCCTTGCTTTTCTACTTCCATATACTGAAAACCTAACTTCTCTTGTTCTAAATGAATCATCGCTCTAGAAGTTTCGTGTTTATCACCTGCAGAACTTTTCGAAGCCGATTCTAAATCATTCTTTCGAGCTTCAATTTGCTCCTTTAATCGTCCCATCTTCTCCTGTACTAGATGCACACAATATGCATGAAGCAACACTTTATATTCGAGGCATATATTCATTGTCCAAAGATGCCACTAAATAACAGGTAAACAAAATAGTCGATTTTAAAATTTGAAAAACGTGAGCTCAAAAATTATCCAAACTAATGCCTTATATTTGCCCCTTAGCTATACAATATGACATTTAAAGACCTCGGTATTATCGAACCAATCCTTAAAGCCTTAGATGCTGAAGGATATACAAACCCCACTCCTATACAAGAACAGTCGATTCCTATTTTATTAGAAAGGAAAGACCTGTTAGGATGTGCTCAAACAGGAACTGGAAAAACAGCGGCTTTTTCTATCCCTATTATACAACATATCCATAACGACAGGCCTACAAACAGTGGTAGGAAAAAAATTCAAGCTCTTATTGTTACTCCTACTAGAGAGTTGGCAATACAGATTGGAGAAAACTGCACCAAATATGGAAAACTAGCAGGAGTAAACAATACCGTTATTTTTGGTGGCGTTAAACAGAGCTCTCAAACCAATGCACTTCGCAATGGGGTAGATATATTAGTGGCTACACCAGGTAGGTTATTAGACCTTATGAATCAGGGATATATATCCTTGAAAGATATAAAATACTGTGTTTTAGATGAGGCAGACCACATGCTTGACATGGGCTTTATACACGATATAAAAAAGGTTATTGCTGCTTTACCAGCTAAAAGACAGTCTTTATTCTTCTCTGCTACAATGCCTCAATCTATTGTAAAGCTTTCTAAATCTATTTTAGGAGACCCACATAAGGTGACTATTAAACCCGAGCAAGCAACCTCCGAAAAAGTAGAGCAAGCACTTTACTACGTTAGTAAAAAAAGCAAGACTAAACTTCTAGTTCACCTAATTAAAGAAAACGATATAGACTCTGTACTTGTATTTTCTAGAACCAAACACGGAGCAAATAAAATTGTAAAGCAGCTGGATAAAGTTCAGATTAAAGCTGAGGCTATTCATGGGAACAAATCTCAGGGTGCTCGACAAAGAGCTTTAGAGAACTTTAAAAACAGAGATACAAAAGTACTCATAGCTACAGATATTGCCGCGCGTGGAATTGATGTTAGCCAGTTGGAATTGGTTATCAACTTCGACTTACCTAATATCCCTGAAACATACGTTCATCGTATTGGTAGAACGGGAAGAGCAAAAAACTCTGGAGTAGCAATATCATTCTGCGATATTGAAGAAAGACCTTATTTAAGAGATATTCAAAAGCTTATTGACCAAAAAATACCTGTGGTAACCAAACATCCTTTTGCCGATGAGGTTGAAGAGCTACCTACTAAGAAGGCTCCAACAAGAGGACAAAGAAACCACAGCAGGCCAAAAGCAAATAACGACACTCGTTCAGAAAATAAAAAACCTTCGGATAGAAGAAGAAACCAAAACTCTTCGGGAGCTGGTTCAAATGAAAATAGAAGAAGGGGAAATAATAATAACAACTCAGAGAATAAATCATCTGGAAATTGGAGAGATTCGAAAAGAAGATAAAGCACAAAAAAGCCCGATATTTAGTATCGGGCTTTTTTTTGTGAATCTATTTAGCTAGGGAGCGAGACCCTAACCTCAGTTCCTTTATTTTCGGTACTTGTAATATAAATACTCCCTTCGTGTAACTCAACCAAACGTTTTGTAATAGATAAACCTAGGCCAGTAGATTTCTCTCCAGTTGTTCCTTCCTTTCTAGCACGCGTAAAAATATCGAATACTTCGGGTAAAAGTTCTTCTGAAATACCTACACCTTTGTCTGACACTATTATATCGATACAGTTTTCTATCTTTTCTATTACTATATCAATCTCTCCGCCTGGATGACTAAACTTAATCGCGTTGGTAAGAATATTTGTAATAATTTGTTTAAACTTTATTGGATCTATCTCTAGTGGAGTTTCCCCTGTTGGAAGGTTTAGTTTTATGTTTTTTTGACTTAGTGTAGTTTCAAACCCAGTACATATACTTTTGATTTCTTGTTCAACTAGCTCATTCGAAGTATTTATAGAAACACCTTCGCTATTCATTTGTATATGAGAAAGCAGGTCGTCCATCATTAGTAGAGTATCGTCACAACAATCTATTATCCTGTTAGAACAATCTTTTACAAGATCAGAATTAGCACCATCCATTAACCCTGCAGTAAGCTTTATTCCGGCAATAGGGGTTCTTAAATCGTGAGCGAGCATTTTCAACACCCCAGACTGGACTTCATTAAGACGGTTTATACTAATTTCATTTTCTTTTCTATCTGTAATATCTTCAGCAAAACCAGCAATTCTATAAACCAATCCTTCAGAATTTAAAATCCCAAATGTTTTGGCAAAAATCCATCTTACCTCACCATCGGCACGAATAATTCGAAAATCCTTTTCATATTCTATATTCCCTTGAAGGAACTCTACATAAAGTCCAATCACCATTTCTCTATCATCGGGGTGAACCGATTCGATATAAGAAGCTGGATTATCTATTAAACTTTGCTTACTTCTACCCCATAGAGATTCATAAGCATCGTTCACATAAATAATATCATGGTTTTCTGAAAAAGCATCGCGTACAAATAATACCTGATTGATATTACTTAATAATTCATCTAATAATTTGTGTTCTATATCTATTGACATTATTTCTTTCTTAAGATTAACGAAAGCTAATGTAGGTAATTTCACCCATAAAAAAATGCATTTGAGTACTATTAATCAGCTAAAATTAATTGAATTGTATTTTTATTTAAAAGAGCATAACTTAAAAGAGAGTTAACTCCTTCAAGGTTCATCTTTTTACAAATATTAAATCGATGGTTCTGAATCGTTTTATGACTTACATTCAAAGAGTCAGCAATTTGGGTAGAACTTTTATTAGCACTCACTTCTTTAAGCACTATTTTTTCTGTATCTGTTAATGCATTAATTAAAGATAAATCACTAGCCTGATTAGTAGATTGCCTATTTGAAATGAATGAGTTTATCTGTGGAGAAACGAATACATCGCCCTTAGAAATGGCATCAATACAATTTACAATATCTATAGCTGCATTATCTTTTACCACATAACCAACAGCGCCAGAGTCGAAAGCTAGGTTAAAGATTGATTCATCTTTATGCATGGTAAGCATAACTATTTTTGTCGAAGACTTCGAAATAGCTACCTTTTTCAAGACTTCTATCCCGTTTAATCCTGGCATATCAATATCGAGAATGGCAATATCAGGTTTAGACTGATTAATTAAATTCAATGCATCTCTACCATTGGAAGCTACACCAGATACTTCACAAGACTCAATAGAGCTAATAATAGATTTTAATCCGAATAAAAATACAGGATGATCATCGGCAATAAGTATTTGTGTTTTTAACATATCTATAAAATGATTTAGGAAGAGCTGTATACTATACAGCTTATCTTTTGTTTTATTACAACCAAATATACATAAACATGAGCTAAAACTGCAATAGGTAGTCTCACCTAAATAAACAGAAATAGAAGTTATAATGAAGGAGTAATAAATAAAAATACCGGAATACTATTTAGGGTAATAATAAGGCTTTCAATTACATAGAAAATATACGCATAAAAAAGGCTTGTAAAGGTTTAAATAAGTAGAATAAATTAATATATTCGCAGCCTCAAACAACAAAAAGCCGATGTAGCTCAGCTGGCTAGAGCAGCTGATTTGTAATCAGCAGGTCGTGGGTTCGAGTCCCTCTATCGGCTCAGAAGTTCTTTAAAATCTGAATTCAAAGAGTAAAAGAGTATCCGGTGGGATACTCAAGCGGTCAACGAGGGCAGACTGTAAATCTGCTGGCTTAGCCTTCGAAGGTTCGAATCCTTCTCCCACCACAGTATAAGCGAGAGTAGCTCAATTGGTAGAGCGTCAGCCTTCCAAGCTGAGGGTTGCGAGTTCGAGTCTCGTCTCTCGCTCTAGGTTACAACACGAGGTTGTAACTTTTATTTATTAGTTTTTAATTTTTAAGCTATCTTATCATGGCAAAAGAAACTTTTCAAAGAGGTAAGCCGCACTTAAACATTGGTACTATTGGTCACGTTGATCATGGTAAGACAACTCTTACAGCTGCCATTACTTGTGTATTGGCAACCGATGGACTTGCTGCAAAACAAGACTTCGAATCAATTGACAACGCTCCAGAAGAAAAAGAGCGTGGTATTACAATTAACACGTCTCACGTAGAGTACGAAACAGAAAACCGTCATTACGCACACGTTGACTGTCCAGGTCACGCCGATTACGTAAAGAACATGGTTACTGGTGCTGCTCAAATGGACGGTGCAATTTTAGTTGTTGCTGCAACTGATGGTCCTATGCCTCAGACTCGTGAGCACATCTTACTTGCTCGTCAGGTTGGTGTACCTCGTTTAGTTGTATTCATGAACAAAGTGGATATGGTTGACGATGAAGAATTATTAGAATTAGTAGACATGGAGATCCGTGACTTACTTTCTTTCTATGACTTCGACGGTGATAACACTCCAGTTGTTCCTGGTTCTGCACTTGGTGCATTAAACGGTGAAGACTCGTGGGTTGCTACAGTAAAAGAATTAATGGAGAAAGTTGACACATGGATTGAAATGCCAGTTCGTGATGTTGAGAAAGACTTCTTAATGCCTGTAGAGGATGTATTCTCTATTACAGGACGTGGTACTGTTGCTACAGGTCGTATCGAAACAGGTGTTGCCAATACTGGTGATACAGTTGATATCCTTGGTATGGGTGCTGCAGAAGGTATGCAGTCTACTGTAACAGGTGTTGAAATGTTCCGTAAGATTTTGGATAGAGGTGAAGCTGGTGATAACGTAGGTCTTTTACTACGTGGTATCGATAAATCTCAAATCAAAAGAGGTATGGTAATCTGTAAGCCAGGTTCTGTAACTCCACACGATAAATTCAAAGCTGAGGTTTATGTATTGAAGAAAGAAGAAGGTGGTCGTCACACTCCTTTCCATAACAAATACCGTCCTCAATTCTATATCCGTACCACGGATGTAACTGGTGAAATTATTTTACCAGAAGGAACTGAAATGGTAATGCCTGGTGATAACTTAACAATTACTGTTAACTTAATCAACACAGTAGCATTAAGTAAAGGTTTACGTTTCGCTATCCGTGAGGGTGGTAGAACTGTAGGTGCTGGTCAAGTTACTGACATCCTTTAGTAAAAGGACTACTTAGATAATTAATAAAAGAGTGAATTCCTTTTTTTAGGAGTTCACTCTTTTACACACGGGTATGGTGCAATGGTAGCATGCCGGTCTCCAAAACCGTTGATGGGAGTTCGAATCTCTCTACCCGTGCCGAAAAAACTTAAAAAATGAAGAAGTATATTCAAGAGTCGATTGACGAACTTACTAAGAAAGTTTCATGGCCTACATGGGCTGAACTTCAGTCAAGCACAATTTTAGTTGCTATTTCTTCTGTGATCATTGCTTTAATTATTAGTCTTATGGACATGGGCTTCGACACAATACTTAGTGAGTTTTACAGTATTTTCTAAAACAGTAGAGAGATAATTTGATGGCTGAGTTGAAGAAAAGATGGTATGTAGTGAGAGCTGTTTCTGGACAAGAAGCAAAAGTTAAGCTATATATTGAAAAGGAAATTGAACATTTAGGGATGCAAGATTATGTAGACCAAATACTCGTTCCTACTGAAAAAGTTTTCCTTATTAGAAATGGGAAAAAAGTAAGTAAGGAAAGAAACTTTTTCCCTGGTTATGTAATGATCGAAGCCGCCTTAGTTGGTGAGGTAGTTCACGTAATAAAATCGATTACTGGCGTAATTGGTTTCCTAGGAGCTACGAAAGGTGGAGATCCTGTACCGCTTAGAATTTCTGAAGTAAACAGAATCTTAGGTAAGGTAGATGAACTCGCTGAAACTGACGAACTAATGAATATACCGTTCGTAGTTGGTGAAACAGTAAAAGTTACCGATGGTCCATTTAATGGATTTAACGGTGTAGTAGAAGAGATTAACGAAGAGAAGCGTAAGCTTTTAGTTATGGTGAAGATTTTCGGAAGAAAAACCCCACTGGAACTAAGCTTTATGCAAGTTGAGAAAGAATCATAAAAATCTTAAGTGTTTGTTTTGGGTGACCCGTATATAAAGCTTCCTAACCCAAATTGAAAACATTTATTAACTAAGTAAAAACAAGAATAATGGCAAAAGAGATAGTTGGGCTCATTAAATTGCAAGTTAGAGGTGGTGCTGCTAACCCTTCTCCACCGGTAGGTCCTGCCTTAGGTGCGAAAGGTGTTAACATCATGGAGTTCTGTAAGCAGTTTAACGCTCGTACACAGGACAAAGCTGGAAAAGTTTTACCTGTTGCAATTACTGTTTACGCTGACAAGTCATTTGACTTTGTAATTAAGACGCCTCCGGCGGCTGTTCAATTAATGGAAGCAGCAAAAGTTAAAAAAGGTTCATCTGAATCAAACCGTAAGAAAGTTGCCAAGGTTACTTGGGATCAAGTTCGTGCGATTGCTGAAGATAAAATGCCTGATTTAAACTGCTTCAAAGTTGAATCTGCAATGAAAATGGTTGCTGGAACAGCAAGAAGTATGGGTATCACTGTAACAGGAGAATTTCCTTCTGCTTAATCTTACTAAGACATGGCAAAGCTCACTAAAAAACAAAAAGAAGTTGCTGCAAAATTTGACGTAGCAAAATCATACAAACTTTCTGAAGCGAGTTCAATCGTGAAAGAAACTACATCTGCAAAATTTGATGCAAGTGTAGATTTAGCTATCCGTTTAGGAGTTGATCCTCGTAAAGCGAACCAAATGGTTCGTGGTGTGGTAACACTTCCTCATGGAACGGGTAAAGACGTAAAAGTTCTCGTTCTTTGTACTCCGGACAAAGCAGAAGAAGCGAAGGCTGCAGGTGCAGACCACGTAGGACTAGACGATTATGTTGCGAAAATCAAAGAAGGTTGGACCGATGTAGACGTTATAATTACTATGCCTAGTTGCATGGGTAAATTAGGTCCTTTAGGTCGTATACTTGGACCTCGTGGTTTAATGCCAAACCCTAAAACAGGTACTGTTACTATGGATGTAGCAAAAGCTGTTAAAGAGGTGAAAGCTGGTAAAATTGACTTTAAAGTTGACAAGTACGGAATTGTTCATGCTGGTGTAGCTAAAGCATCTTTTGATGCTGCTAAAATTGCTGACAACGCAAACGAACTAATTCAAACAATTGTTAAATTGAAGCCAACATCTTCTAAAGGTGCTTACATTAAGAGTATTACAATGTCAAGTACAATGGGTGCAGGTGTAAAAGTTGATTTAAAGTCTATTTAAGACTTAGCTAATCTAAATACCTTAGGGTTATGACAAGAGAAGAGAAAAAACAAGCCATCGATAATCTTACCGGTGTATTAGCTGCAAGTAAAAATGTTTACTTAGCTGATATCTCAGGTATGGATGCTGACCAAACTAGCAAGTTACGTAGACTTTGTTTTAGTAAAGGTGTTGTACTACAAGTAGTAAAAAACACTTTATTAAAGAAAGCTATGGAGTCTTGTGACAAAGACTACGACGAGTTGTACGATGTTCTTAAAGGGAACACTTCTATGATGCTTTCAGAAACAGCTAACGCTCCTGCAAAAGCAATCACAGAATTCCTTCAAAAGAACAAAGGTGCAGAAAAGCCTTTATTTAAAGGTGCATACGTTGAAGAGTCTGTTTACTCCGCAGATCAATTAGCAATTCTTGAGCAATTAAAGTCGAAAGAAGAGTTGATCGGAGACATTATCACGTTACTACAGTCACCAGCGAAAAACGTAATTTCTGGCCTACAATCAGGTGGAAATACGCTTACTGGTCTATTAAAGACTTTAGAAGAACGTGCACAATAAAAGTACGCACTCGATTACCAAATAAACGAATTACCAAACCTAACAAAACACACATATCATGGCAGATTTGAAAGATTTCGCTGAGCAATTAGTTAACCTAACTGTAAAAGAAGTTAACGAATTAGCAACTATTTTAAAAGACGAATACGGTATCGAACCAGCTGCTGCTGCAGTAGCGGTTGCAGGTCCTGCGGCTGGCGGAGACGCTGCTGAGGAGCAAACTGAATTCGACGTTATCCTTAAGGCGGCAGGTAGCTCTAAGCTAGCTGTAGTAAAACTAGTTAAAGAATTAACCGGTTCAGGTCTTAAAGAAGCAAAAGGAATGGTTGACAGCGCACCAGCTGCAATTAAAGAAGGTATTGCAAAAGACGAAGCGGAAGCTCTTAAAGCTCAATTAGAAGCTGCAGGTGCTGAAGTAGAGTTAAAGTAATATTCCTTACTTTTAATACTCAAGGTTTAGACTCCGAACTACGGTTCGGAGACTAAACCCTTTTGTGCTTTAGAATAGTCCACTTATTTTTCATTTAAATTTTTGTCCATTGGCTCAGACAAAATCAAACGAAAGAATCAGTTTTGCTTCCATCAAATCCCAATTAGAATACCCAGATTTTCTGGATATTCAATTGAAATCATTTGAGGACTTTTTCCAACTGGAAACAAAATCTGAAGACCGCGAAAACGAAGGTCTGTTTAAAGTATTTAGTGAAAACTTCCCGATATCGGATACGAGAAATAATTTCGTACTCGAGTTCTTGGATTACTTTGTTGATCCACCTCGTTACGTACTCGACGAATGTATCGAAAGAGGTTTAACTTTTAGTGTCCCACTTAAAGCGCGTTTAAAGCTTTACTGTACGGATCCTGAACACGAAGACTTTGAAACGATTGTTCAAGATGTATATCTTGGAACTATCCCTTATATGACTCCACGTGGTACATTTGTTATCAACGGGGCAGAACGTGTTTGTGTTTCTCAACTACACCGTTCTCCAGGGGTTTTCTTTGGACAAAGTTACCATGCAAATGGTACAAAATTATATTCTGCCAGAGTAATTCCTTTTAAAGGTTCTTGGATAGAATTCGCAACCGATATCAATTCTGTGATGTATGCGTACATCGATCGTAAAAAGAAGTTACCTGTAACAACTCTTTTACGCGCAATTGGATACGAAAGCGATAAAGACATTTTAGAAATCTTTGATCTTGCTGACGAAATTAAAGTTAGTAAAGCAGGATTAAAAAGAGTTTTAGGACGTAAGCTTGTAGCTCGTGTTCTAAAAACTTGGTTCGAAGATTTCGTGGACGAAGATACAGGTGAAGTTGTATCTATCGAGCGTAACGAAGTTCTCCTTGATCGCGACATTATTCTTGAAAAAGAACATGTTGACATCATTATGGAAGCTGGTGTTAAAACAATTTTGCTTCACAAAGAAAATGCTGAAGCTTCTGAGTACGCTATTATCCACAATACACTACAAAAAGATCCAACAAATTCTGAGAAAGAAGCTGTTGAGCATATCTACAGACAACTTCGTAATGCGGAGCCGCCTGATGAAGAGACCGCTCGTGGTATAATTGATAAATTATTCTTCTCGGAAACTAGATATAGTTTAGGTGAAGTAGGTCGTTACCGTATCAACAAGAAATTAAATCTTGATCTTGGTCTAGACGAAGCTACTCTTACTAAAGTAGATATCATTTTAATCATTAAGTATTTGATTGAATTGGTAAACTCTAAAGCTGAAGTGGATGATATTGATCACTTAAGTAATCGTAGAGTACGTACATGTAGGTGAGCAGTTAAACAATCAATTTGGTGTAGGTTTAGCTCGTATGGCTAGAACAATTCGCGAACGTATGAATGTACGTGATAACGAAGTGTTTACTCCAATTGACTTGATTAATGCGAAGACCTTATCTTCTGTAATTAATTCATTCTTCGGAACAAATCAACTTTCTCAGTTCATGGATCAAACCAATCCATTGGCTGAAATCACTCATAAGCGCCGTCTTTCGGCTCTTGGACCAGGTGGTTTATCTAGAGAAAGAGCAGGTTTCGAAGTACGTGATGTTCACTATACTCACTACGGACGTTTATGTCCTATTGAAACTCCGGAAGGGCCGAACATTGGACTTATTTCTTCACTTTGTGTATTCGCAAAAGTGAATAAAATGGGATTCATTGAAACTCCTTACCGTAAAGTAGTTGATGGTAAAGTAGACTTAAATACTACCCCTAAATACTTAAGTGCTGAAGATGAAGAAGACCAAGTTATTGCGCAAGCTAACGCCCCAATAACTGAAACTGGTGACTTCCAAAACGATATTGTTAAAGCACGTGATACCGGTGACTTCCCTGTAATTGAGCCAACCAAATTGGATTATATGGATGTAGCACCTAACCAAATTTCATCAATCTCGGCTTCTCTTATTCCATTCTTGGAACACGATGATGCCAACAGGGCATTGATGGGATCTAACATGATGCGTCAAGCTGTACCTTTATTAAAACCAGAGTCTCCAATTGTTGGAACTGGTCTTGAAGGACGTGTAGCATCAGATTCTAGAGTTTTAGTAAACGCTAGAGGTGCTGGTTTAGTTGAGTCTGTTGATGCGAAAGAAATTACCATCAAATACGATAGAACTGACACGGAAAGATTAATAAGTTTTGATGAGGATTCTGTTACTTATAAACTAACAAAATTCCAAAAAACCAACCAAGGTACAAGTATCAATATCCGTCCGATTGTAAAAGTTGGTGATAGAGTTACTAAAGGACAAGTTCTTTCTGAAGGTTATGCTACCCAAGATGGTGAGCTAGCTTTAGGGAAAAACATGAAGGTTGCCTTTATGCCTTGGAATGGTTATAACTTTGAGGATGCTATTGTAATTTCTGAACGTGTTGTAAGAGAAGATGTATTTACTTCTATTCACATTGATGAATATACTTTAGATGTTCGTGAAACTAAGTTAGGTTCTGAAGAATTAACTCCAGATATCCCTAACGTTTCTGAGGAAGCAACTAAAGATTTAGATGAGAACGGTCTTATTCGTATCGGTGCTCATGTAAACCCAGGTGATATTCTTATTGGTAAAATTACGCCTAAAGGTGAGTCTGACCCTTCTCCAGAAGAGAAGTTGTTGAGAGCTATCTTTGGTGATAAAGCCGGAGATGTGAAAGATGCTTCTTTAAAAGCTTCTCCTTCTCTTCACGGTGTGGTTCTTACTAAAAAATTATTTGCAAGATCTATTAAAGATAAGAAGTCTCGTTTAGCGGATAAAGAAATTATTCTTGACCTTGAAGCAGACTTCTCTGAAGACGCAGCTAAACTTAAAGCTAGATTAATTGAAAAATTAATTACTATAGTTTCTGGTAAAACCTGTCAAGGTGTTGTAAATGAATTGGGTGAAGTAGTAATACCAAAAGGTAAGAAATTCTCTCAAAAGCAATTAAATGCTATCGAAGACTATTCTGTAATTTCTACAGATGGTTGGACTACAGAGAAAGAGAAAAATAATCTTGTAAACGATCTAATCCACAACTTTAACATCAAGTTAAACGATCTTAAAGGGGTACTTAGACGTAAGAAATTTACGCTTTCTGTAGGTGATGAGCTTCCAGCTGGAATCTTAAAACTAGCTAAAGTTTATATTGCGAAGAAAAGAAAATTAAAAGTAGGTGATAAAATGGCGGGTCGTCACGGTAACAAAGGTATTGTTGCCCGTATCGTAAGAGATGCAGACATGCCATTCCTAGAAGACGGTACTCCTGTAGATATCGTTCTTAATCCACTAGGTGTACCTTCTCGTATGAACATTGGTCAGATTTACGAAACCGTTTTAGGATGGGCTGGACAAAAATTAGGGAAAAAATATGCTTCTCCAATTTTCGATGGTGCTTCATTAGACGAAATTACTGAACTGACTAGAGAAGCGGGTATTCCGGACTTCGGACACACTTATCTTTACGATGGTGGTACTGGAGAACGTTTCGATCAAGCGGCTACTGTAGGTATAATTTATATGCTTAAGCTAGGTCACATGGTTGATGATAAGATGCACGCTCGTTCTATCGGACCTTACTCACTTATTACACAACAACCATTGGGTGGTAAAGCTCAATTTGGTGGTCAGCGTTTTGGTGAAATGGAGGTTTGGGCACTTGAGGCTTATGGTGCTTCTAATATCTTACGTGAAATACTTACTGTGAAGTCTGATGACGTTGTAGGTAGAGCTAAGACTTATGAAGCTATCGTTAAAGGTAAAGCAATGCCTGAACCAGGAATCCCTGAATCATTCAACGTACTATTACACGAATTGAAAGGTTTAGGATTAAAGATCACTTTACAATAGTAATAATTTCAGAAGGAGTGTCTTTGGACACTCCTTATAAAAACTAATTTCTTCAGGATATGGCAATGAGAAGGAGAGACAATACACCGGAACCGAAACGCTTTACTAATATTACTATTAGTTTATCGTCACCAGAATTTATTCTGGAAGAATCTAGTGGTGAGGTTTTAAAACCTGAAACTATTAATTACCGTACCTATAAACCAGAACGCGACGGACTTTTCTGTGAACGTATTTTTGGGCCGGTAAAAGATTACGAATGTCACTGTGGTAAATACAAGCGTATCCGTTATAGAGGTATTGTTTGTGACCGTTGTGGGGTTGAGGTAACAGAAAAGAAAGTACGTAGAGACCGTACAGGACATATCAATTTGGTTGTTCCTGTAGCGCATATCTGGTATTTCCGTTCTTTACCGAACAAAATTGGATACCTTTTAGGGTTACCTACCAAAAAGCTTGATATGATTATTTACTACGAGAGATACGTAGTAGTTAATGCTGGTGGAGCGGTAGATAACGAAGGGAATCCTTTAGAATACTTACAGTTCCTTACAGAAGAAGAATACTTAGATGCTCTTGAGCGTTTACCTCGCGAAAATCAATACCTAGAAGATAAAGACCCAACGAAATTTGTAGCCAAAATGGGTGCAGATGCTTTGGAAGCTTTATTGATGGGCTTAGATTTAGATGAGCTTTCTTATTCTCTAAGACATAAAGCTAACACAGAGACTTCTCAACAAAGAAAAACAGAGGCTTTAAAACGTCTTGCTGTTGTTGAAGCATTCCGTGATGCAAATACACGTATCGAAAACAGACCAGAGTGGATGATTATGAAAGTTGTTCCGGTGATTCCGCCAGAGCTTCGTCCATTAGTGCCTCTTGATGGTGGTCGTTTCGCTACTTCAGATTTAAATGACCTTTACCGTCGTGTTATTATTCGTAACAACCGTTTAAAGCGTTTAATCGAAATTAAAGCTCCAGAAGTAATTCTACGTAACGAGAAGCGTATGCTTCAAGAGTCTGTAGATTCATTATTGGATAATACACGTAAAGCTTCAGCTGTAAAGACTGAGTCTAACCGTGCTTTAAAATCTCTTTCAGATTCCCTTAAAGGTAAGCAAGGACGTTTCCGTCAAAACTTACTTGGTAAGCGTGTGGATTATTCTGCGCGTTCTGTAATTGTTGTTGGGCCTAACCTTCTCCTTTCTGAGTGTGGTATTCCTAAAAACATGGCAGCAGAATTATACAAGCCTTTCATCGTGCGTAAGCTTATCGAAAGAGGTATTGTAAAGACTGTAAAATCTGCAAAGAAAATTATAGACAAGAAAGATCCTGTAGTATGGGATATTTTGGAAAATGTAATTAAAGGACACCCTGTACTATTGAACCGTGCTCCTACGCTTCACAGACTAGGTATCCAAGCCTTCCAACCAAAATTAATTGAAGGAAAAGCGATTCAACTACACCCATTGGCATGTACGGCATTTAACGCCGATTTCGATGGTGACCAGATGGCCGTTCACCTTCCTTTGAGCCCTGCGGCAATTCTGGAAGCTCAGTTATTAATGTTAGGTTCTCACAATATCTTGAACCCTGCTAACGGTGCACCTATTACTGTACCTTCTCAGGATATGGTATTGGGGCTGTACTATATGACTAAGCCTCGTAAAACCGATGAGCAAAAAACAATTATTGGTCAAGGTTTAACTTTCTATTCTTCTGAAGATGTAAGAATTGCTTACAACGAAAAGAAAGCCGAATTAAATGCTGTTATTAATGTTCGTACTCAAGTTAAAGAGGATGGACAATTGGTTACTAAAATTATAGAAACTACTATCGGTAGAGTTCTGTTTAATGATGTAGTACCAAAAACAGTTGGTTTCGTTAATGAAACTCTTACTAAAAAGGCGCTTAGAAATATTATTGGTAAAATTCTTAAAGAAACCGATATTCCTACAACTGCTACCTTCCTAGACGATATGAAATTGTTAGGATACCATATGGCATTTAAAGGTGGTTTATCGTTCTCGTTAGGTGATATTATTGTACCAAAACAAAAAGATGCTTTAATTAGCGGTGCGAAGGAACAAGTTTCTTCGATTACCGATAGTTATAATATGGGTCTTATTACCAATAACGAACGTTACAACCAAGTTATTGATGTTTGGACAAAAACCAACTCTGAATTAACTGAGTTTGCTATGGATCGTTTAATTAACGATCAACAAGGATTTAACTCGGTTTATATGATGCTTGATTCTGGTGCGCGTGGTTCGAAAGAACAAATTCGTCAGTTATCTGGTATGCGTGGTTTGATGGCTAAGCCGCAAAAATCTGGTTCTACAGGTGGAGCGATTATCGAAAACCCGATTACTTCTAACTTTAAGGAAGGTTTATCAATTCTTGAGTACTTTATTTCTACACACGGTGCACGTAAAGGTCTTGCCGATACTGCCCTTAAAACAGCCGATGCAGGTTATTTAACTCGTCGTTTGGTAGATGTTGCTCAAGATGTTATTGTTTCTGAAGTAGACTGTGGTACACTACGTGGACTTCAAGGTGTTGCCTTAAAGAAAAACGAAGATATCGTTGAATCTCTTGCAGAAAGAATTATTGGTAGAACTTCTCTTCACGATGTAGTTCATCCTTTAACAGGTGATTTATTAATCGCTTCTGGTGAGGAAATTACCGAAGAACACGGTGATCTTATTGCAAACTCTCCTATAGAGATGGTTGAAATACGTTCTGCCTTAACTTGTGAAACTAAACGAGGAATTTGTTCTAAATGTTACGGTCGTAACCTAGCTACCAACCGTATGGCTGGTGAAGGTGAAGCTGTAGGTGTAGTTGCTGCTCAATCTATTGGGGAACCAGGTACACAGTTAACACTTCGTACATTCCACGTTGGGGGTACAGCCTCAAATACTGCAGAAGAATCTATTCTTTCAGCTAAATTTGACGGTACTCTAGAAATTGAAGAATTAAGAACTGTAAAAGGGAAGAATTCTGAAGGTAAAGAGGTGCTTATAGTTATTGGTCGTACTGCAGAAATGAAGTTGGTTGATGCTAAAACTGGAATTACACTTGCTACAAACAATATCCCATATGGTGCAACAATGTTTGCTAAAGATGGCGACAAGTTAAAGCAAGGTGATGCTATTTGTGAATGGGATCCATATAACGCTGTAATTTTATCTGAAACTACTGGTAAGGTGGAGTTTGAGAATTTAGCTCAAGGTGTTACTTTCCGTGTAGAGATAGATGAACAAACAGGTTTCCAAGAGAAAGTAATTTCTGAGACCAGAGATAAAAAGATGATTCCTACTATACTTGTGAAATCAAGTGGTAAAGATGGAATAACAAAATCATACAACTTACCAGTTGGTGCACATATTATTGTGGCTGAAGGGGATAAATTAGAACCTGGTTCTATTATCGCTAAGATGCCTCGTAGTTCTGCAAAAGCAGGTGATATTACCGGTGGTCTTCCACGTGTAACAGAATTATTTGAAGCACGTAATCCTTCTAACCCAGCAGTTGTTGCTGCAATAGATGGTATTGTATCGTACGGTAAAATTAAACGTGGTAACCGCGAAGTAATCATCGAGTCTAGAACAGGTGAAGTGAAGAAATACTTAGTATCTCTTTCTAAGCAAATTCTAGTACAAGAAAATGATTTCGTAAAAGCTGGTACTTCACTTTCTGATGGTGCTATTACTCCTAAGACAATCCTTGCTATTAAAGGACCTACAGCAGTACAGCAGTATTTAGTAAATGAAATGCAAGAGGTTTACCGTCTTCAAGGTGTGAAGATTAACGATAAACACTTCGAAGTTGTTGTTCGTCAGATGATGCGTAAGGTTATGATTAACGATGCGGGTGATACTCGTTTCCTTGAGAATAACTTAACTCATAAGAACGACTTTATTGAAGAAAATGACTGGATGTTCGGTAAGATGTACGTTTTAGAACCAGGAGATTCTGAAAACCTTAAAGCAGGTCAAATAATCCCTATTCGTAAGTTAAGAGACGAAAACTCTATGCTTAAGCGTAAAGATCTTAAACTAGTAGAAGCTAGAGAAGCAATTCCAGCTACTTCGACTTCAGTTCTTCAAGGTATTACTAGAGCTTCCCTTCAAACGAAGAGTTTCTTATCTGCTGCTTCTTTCCAAGAAACAACTAAGGTATTAAACGAAGCTGCTGTAAATGGTAAGGTGGATACCTTACAAGGTCTTAAAGAAAATGTAATTGTAGGGCATAAAATCCCTGCAGGTACAGGTCTTAAGAAATACCAAGATATGGTCGTGGGTTCTAACGTTCAATTGGCTGCTCTTCAAGCTTCAAAGGTTGAAACTTCAGAAGTTACTGAAGATTCAGAAATGATGGCTGACTAATGGCTGAAAAGAAAGATAACAAACAAGTAAGTATAGAACTCCCTGAAGAATTAGCTCAGGGATTCTATTCTAACTTAGCAGTAGTGAATCACTCTCCTACAGAATTTGTAGTAGATTTTATTTCGATGATGCCTGGAATGCCAAAAGCAAAGGTTAAGTCGAGAGTTATTTTAACTCCACAACATGCTAAACGTCTACTAGGTGCTTTGGCCGAGAATGTAAAAAAGTACGAATCTCAATATTCAGAGATTAAAGATGCTGGAAAACAGCAACAAGTACCTTTAACATTTGGCGGACCTAAAGCAGAAGCCTAAATATAATAAGAGCCTCGATTTATCGAGGCTCTTTTTTTATGCCTATTTTGTTGTCATTCATAATGTATCATCAGTTTAGTATCGACTTTCGATACTAGCCAATAGTTTTGATTTCTTACAGATTCTCACTAATATTGTTATTCAAAGATCTATTATGAAAAAGTTTCTCCTTTTACTTGCTTTATACTGTCATATCAACCATTTATGGGCTCAGTGTGGTGAAGTAGGAGCACAAACAATTATTTCTTCACAGAGCCAATTAGAAGAACTGTCTACTTGTGAAATTTTTTATGGTGACTTAATGATCAGTTCAAATAATATTGTCACTTTACAAGCACTGTCTCAGCTGTCTGTAGTAAGTGGTAATTTTTATCTCATAAATACTGCAGTTACAGATTTAAGTCCTTTAGCTTCTTTAAACAGTGCTGTACAAATCCTCATACAAGGAAATACCAATCTCACTTCATGTTGCGAATTATTACAATTTTCTGCTTCTGCTGAACTCGGAAGTATAATGAATGTTTCCTATTCTAATAATGGTCTGCTATGCGATAATAGCAATTCTATTATGCTAGATTGCTTAGGTTATATTGAAGGTTGTACCGACTCTGTAGCTGTAAACTACAATCAATTAGCCACTGTAGACGATGGTTCTTGTGAGTATTTTTGCCCAGAATCGTTTAATGATATGCAAGACTATTCTTGCGCGGGTACAAGTTTCTCTGACGATTGTGAAACCTTGATAATTAATAAGCCAAGCACTGGTGGTGGCCACTATAACTTCCCTGTTGGTTTATGTTATGAGGATACCCCTCCATCATCTGGGCCACATAGGCCAATGTGGGGCAAGTGGGGTGCTTACGAATATATGCCTCCACAAAGATACATCCATAACCTAGAACACGGAGGGATTGCACTCTTGTATAATCCTTGTGTGGAACAGTCTATAATTGATTCATTACTTGCTTTTGCTTGCTCTAAGCCTAATGATGATGGTGGTGAGTTTAGATGGGTTTTAACACCTTATGTAGGGCTACCTACAAAGTTTGCTGTGGTAGCTTGGGAATGGTCTTATTCGAGTAATTGTTTTAGTACGCAGCTAATTTCTGATTTTGTAGATGAACATTATAGGAATGCTCCAGAAGACTTTTATTATAACGGTAGTTACGATACTTTGTATTTAAGCAAATGCGAAGCTTTTGGTTGTAACGATGAGTCAGCTTTAAATTTTGGGTCTGTAGATTTAATTGACGACGGTTCTTGTATATATCCTGTATTAGATACACAACGGATTTCTATTGTTGAAGGTTGGTCTCTTTTTTCTACCTATATCCAACCAGAGTACAATTCAATGGACTCTATATTTCAAGCTATTGTAGATCAAACAATCATCGTTAAAGATAATTCAGGTGCCGCTTTTTTACCTGCATGGGGAATGGATCTATCAATGGTTAATGGTCAAGGTTATCAGTCTAAATTAACTATCGACGACGACCTAGTTGTTTTAGGAATGCAGTTGGAACCCGAAGAAAACCCTATCTCCCTTACTGAAGGTTGGAATATGATTGCATATTTGAGAGAAGAGCCTGCCGATTGTATTTTGGTTTTTGAAGAGATAATAGACGCTGTAATCATTGTAAAAGACAGCTCAGGAAATGTATATTTCCCAGAATGGGGTTTTAGTAATATTGGTGATATGATTGCTGGTAAGGGATACCAAGTAAAAATGAACTCTCCTGAAAGCCTCGAATATCTTGCGAACGATTTAAGTTATTAATGGGTGGTTTTTGCAATAGATTTAAGAGTTTCAGTATCTATAGTATGCCCACCAGAAAAGTAGATGCTTTCAGCATTTAAAAGCGCTAATTCCTTTATATATTCATTTACGGACTCTTCACTGTAAAATTCATCTTGCCTTCCAAAAACCAAATAGTTTTTGCTAGTTGGGTGGTTTTTATGGTACGTGTTTATATTAAAATCATTCGCTATTTTACCGGCCCACAGAATTAAGGAGTTAAAGCTATACTTAGTTTGTAATGCCCATCTACTCGCCGTTGCTGTACCTTGAGAAAATCCAAGAATATTTAACTTACAATGTATTGAGGCTTTACTTATTAATGCATCGGTAATTTGTTCTAGGAATTTACAATGATCTATAATTTCATCTGCTCTTTTTTCCTTAGTCATCCAACTAGCACCCACTCGACCAGAAAAGCCTTTTAAATAAAATTTATTAAATCCTTCTGGTGCCACTATATAAACACCGTCTTTTTGCAGCGATTTAAATTTTTGTATGAAGAATTTAGCCAACTGTCCGTAGCCATGACAAACA
This sequence comes from Flavobacteriales bacterium, assembly GCA_965183875.1. Classification (GTDB taxonomy): domain Bacteria; phylum Bacteroidota; class Bacteroidia; order Flavobacteriales; family UBA7430; genus UBA6772. Next base: position 122,420 of record CBCYMK010000002.1, read on the forward strand.
ATCCAAATTTCTCTGGTGTTCTTATTTAATTCACCTAAAGTATAGTAATGAGCTGTAGTTTCTATTTTAATTCCGTGTTCAGTCATCTTGCCTTTTGTTAATCAATTCTAAAAATTGTGGCATTAATTCGTTGTCTATAGTTACCGATAATTGATAATGCGCTAACTTCCAATTGCCCTCTTGGAATACAAGTACTCCGGTTGCCCTACATTCTCCCATCCATGTATCTAAAATCTCGTCAAACCATGCAGTAGCTTTATCTTTACTGTACCTTATAATCCGTTCTTTAGGTGTAAAACTCCAGGCTTTCCCATTGTCGAAGTAAGGTTTAGAAAATTCTGAAAACTCTTTTTTATTCCATCTTTCAGAAATGTCAGTTCCTATAAAAATTCCTTCCTCTGCAATAAAGTTAAAATAGCTGTTATAGTTAGCTGTAGCTGCAGCATTATGCCATAGATCTATTTTATTGTGTAGACTAGCAGTATTGGTTTCTATATTGTTGCACGAGAGTGCTACTAAAACGAATGATAATAGATAAATTGATCTCATTTAAAAAGCGTTTTGCGTCCGTAAACTTTGCAAATAGGACAGGTTTCTGGTTTATGTCCTCTAGCCGGGCAGTATTCTCTACCAAAGAAGATCATTTGTAGGTGTAGTTTATTCCAAAGTATCATTGGAAAAAGTCGCTTTAAATCTTTTTCCGTTTGTTCCACATTTTTTCCGTTTGTAAGTTTCCATCTGTAAGCTAGTCTATGTATATGTGTATCTACCGGAAATGCCGGTACGCCAAAAGCCTGTGCCATTACAACAGAAGCTGTTTTATGTCCCACTCCTGGTAGTTCCTCTAAATACTCAAAGCTTTTCGGTACTTCCCCTTCGTGTTTTTGAATGAGAATTTCAGATAAATCGTAAATCGCCTTAGACTTCCGGGGAGATAAACCACAAGGCCTAATAATCGCTTTAATCTCTTCCACCGAAAGCTTAACCATATCATAGGGATTATCTGCCTTAGAAAATAGCAAAGGGGTTATAGTGTTTACTCGTGCGTCGGTACATTGTGCAGATAATAGTACAGCGATAAGAAGAGTATATGAATCCTTATGGTCTAAGGGGATAGGTGTTTCAGGATAAAACGCTTCTAGTTTTTGCCTTATATCATTTGCTATAAGCTGTTTTTTAGTCAACATAGTATTTTTTTATAGGTAACCTTACTCAAATATGAGTACACAATGCTGTAAGTATAGCGTATTTTTTTAATCTTTTAAATATATTTCTCAAATCTAAATTAATCACCTTATATTTGTATGCACGCATAACAATATTATGAACTACATACTAAACTTTAAATGAGCGACTTGACTTTCACTTTACCCTTTAGTAAAATTAAAATGACCGACATACTACAAGTAGGAGGTAAGAATGCTTCTTTAGGTGAGATGATACAAAATCTCACTCCTTTAGGAGTCGAAGTTCCAGATGGATTTGCAATTACAGTAGATGCCTATAAGTGCTTTATAGAGTATAATAATTTAAGCGATTCTATACACGAAATTGTTAGCAATACCAATGTCGATGATGTGGTAGATTTGAGAAAGAACGGAATGAAAGTCCGTCAGATTATTCGAGAAGGGAAGTTTCCAAACGACATGTCTGAGGCAATATTGAAGGCTTATAAAGATTTATCCTTTCAATATGGTACTGAACTTACTGATGTTGCTGTACGTTCTTCTGCAACAGCCGAAGATTTACCAGATGCTTCTTTTGCAGGGCAACAAGAGACCTATTTAAATGTTAGGGGAGATGAAGCACTATTGAGCTCAGTACGGAATTGTATTGCATCCTTGTTTACCGATAGAGCCATTTCTTACAGAGAATTATTCAATTTCGATCACTTCGAAGTAGGCCTTTCTGTAGGGGTTCAAAAAATGGTTCGTTCAGATTTAGCTTCTTCTGGTGTGGCATTTTCTTTAGATACTGAAAGTGGATTTAAAGATGTAGTATTAATTAACGGTGCTTTTGGACTTGGGGAAATGGTTGTTCAAGGTGCTGTAAACCCAGATGAGTTTTTGGTATTTAAACCCACTTTAGAGAAAGGTTTCAATTCCATTATTGAAAAGAAATTGGGTGTGAAGGAAATCAAAATGATTTACGGATCTAACCCTGGTGAAATGGTGCGCACAATTCCTGTAGAAAAACAAAACCAAAAGAAGTTTTGTGTAGATGATGAGCAGGTAATCCAAATTGCCAAATGGGTTACTATAATAGAGAAGTATTATACTGAGCTAAGAGGAACTTACTGTCCCATGGATGTAGAATGGGCCATAGATGGTTTAACAAATCGTTTGTTTATAGTACAAGCCAGACCCGAAACAATTCACTCACAAAGACAAGGGGCAAACCTAATAGAATATAAAATTAAGGACGAAAATAGAGCAGAAAAGAAATTAGTAAACGGTATAGCGGTAGGAGATAAGGTTTCCTCCGGAAAAGTGAAAATACTGTACAGTTTAGACGGTAGAGATGGGAGTACCGATGGAGCTGATTTTAAAGCTGGCGATGTACTGGTAACCGATATGACTGATCCAGATTGGGAGCCACTAATGAAAAAGGCGGCTGCTATTGTAACCAATAAAGGTGGGCGTACTTGTCATGCAGCAATTATTGCTAGAGAAATGGGTGTTCCTGCCATTGTAGGTTGTGGCGATGCTACAGACATTTTGAAAAATGGAATGGAAGTAACCATTTCCTGTGCCGAAGGAGATACTGGTTTTGTGTATTCGGGAGTAATTCCTTTTGAAATCACAGAAACCGATTTGTCTGATCTTCCTACAGTTGAGGTGCCAATTATGCTAAATGTAGCTTCTCCAGACATGGCTTTCCAATTTAGCCATATCCCCAATTCGGGTGTAGGTTTGGCTCGACAAGAATTTATTATTAACAATTATATTCAAGTACATCCTTTGGCTTTAATGAAGCATAAGAAACTTGAAGATCCAGAATTGACAGCCTCGATCGAAAAATTAACTGAAGGTTATGAAAATGAAGAAGCCTTCTTTGTAAAACGCCTCTCTTATGGGATTGCTAAAATTGCATCTGCATTTTATCCTAATAAGGTAATTGTTCGTTTTTCAGATTTCAAATCCAACGAATATTTCAATATGCTAGGAGGTAAGTATTTTGAGCCTAGCGAAGAGAATCCAATGATTGGATGGCGTGGTGCTTCAAGATATTATTCTGACAGCTATAAGCCTGCTTTTGGTTGGGAATGTAAAGCTATTAAAAGAGTTAGAGAGAAAATGGGCTTAGACAATGTTACCGTAATGGTTCCCTTTTGTAGAACTGTTGATGAGCTACACAAGGTATACGAGGTAATGGATGAATATGATTTACGTAGAGGAGAAAATGGATTGGAAGTTTTCCTTATGGCAGAGCTACCTTCTAATATAATATGTGCCGATTTGTTTGCGCCTCATATAGATGGTTTCTCTATAGGTTCGAACGATCTTACGCAACTAACTTTAGGACTCGATAGAGACTCTGCTTTGGTTGCCCATGTTTACGACGAACGAAACCCTGCTATAAAACGATCTATTTCGAATCTTATTAAAACGGCTAGAGAATACGGCGTTAAAGTTGGGATTTGTGGACAAGGCCCCTCTGACTTTCCAGACTTTGCAGAATTCTTAGCAAAGGAAGGAATAGACTCTATATCGGTAACACCAGATTCGGTATTGAAAACCTTGAAGACCTTAGATAAAATTAAAATTTAATACGTTTTGTTTTTTTGTTTTGTTTGAAAATTGCTGCTCTATGCAGCAATTTTCTTTTGAAGAATGTATGTTATAAAAAATATTATTTGTTTACACTTAGTTTAATCGTTTCTGCCACAGCTCCATCTACTACTAAGCTGAGGAGGTAAATGCCCGAAGCAAAGCCACTTAAATCTTGGTAAATATTGCCTACAGCTCCTACAATTTTTTGGCTACTCATTAATTCTCCAGTAAGCTTATGCAATTCTAGTCTAGCATTGTGCTTATAGTTTTTTATATCAAAATACAAATAGGTGTATTCTTTAGCTGGGTTGGGTGCAATGTATACTTGCGGTTTTTCTTTTTGAGCTTCCAGTTCTGTAGTGCCTAGTTCTGGAAAGAAATAATTTAACTCGGTTACACCCTCTGGGCAATAATAATCGTACAAGGTAGTATCGGCTACTGCAAAACTGTCTAATTGCATGGTATAAGGGTTGAGCTTTATGGCGTGTATAACTCCTGCACTACCTGGTAAACAATACAAGGAACTGCTGTCTGGACTTAACCTGAAATCAGCTAGAGCTGAAGAGTTGGTATTATCTACGTATTCGGCTAATTTATTACCTAGTAAATCCATTTTATAATACTCTTCGTGGTAGGCATCTTGTTCTGGAGAATAGGTAGAAACCCCTACTAGAATAGTAGAATCTTTTGTGAGCACCGAATTAGAGTTGGAATATTTGGTATTGGGTTTGGCTATGTTTTTATGCCATAGTAATTCGCCATTCTCGTTTAACTCATACATAGTAGGAGGGTATTTACCGTTTTGTATTTTAGCACAAAGCACACTAAAATGCCCATTTTCTAGCTCTGCTACGCCAGAGCCAATACTCTTAATTAGGCTGTCGTTCGTATCTTCTTCCCAACGAAAAATATTGTACCATTCTAAATTACCTAGGCTATCTGTTTTTAGCGTAATACTACGCAAGGAACCAATGGTAGAACTTTGATCGTAGTATGGGGGTACATAAGCATCGCCAACAATAACAAAACCACCATCTTTGCATTTTGCTAAAGTATTTGCCCCCCCCCCCCAGGCATTGTCTAATACGAGGTTATTCGACCAAAGCACTTCTCCAGAAGCGTCTATTTTTAGCAGTTGATATTTTTGTTGAGAAGCAGGGTTTCTATAATGATATGCAACTATAGAGCCTTTTGAATCTAAAACCATATAGGTTATCCAATCACTTTCATCAACAAAACCAACATTTTTAAACCATAAGACCTCTCCGCAGGCATTTAGACGTAAAATAAAGGCATCGGCTAAGTCTTCGTACTGAAAGGTTAGCCCTGCAATAATGAGGTCTCCATTATTTGCTTCGACCATTGCTGAAGGGGTAACCCCCTCATTTTCTTCAATAGTATGAGTCCATAAGACTTCACCTAGTTTATTTACTTTGAATATTTTCCCAGTATGTGCTGGTCCTGCAGTTCTTGCAGCTATTACAACCCCACCATCGTAAGATTGTACTATTTGATACCCAATGCTATAATTGTATTGAAATACCCACGATTCTTGTGCCTCAACAAGGCTCAACTGTATAAATGCATATAGTATAAATACCTTTTTCATAACCTACTTGTTTACACTTAGTTTAACGGTTTCTACAACCGTACCATCTACTACTAAACTAATGAGGTAAATACCTGGGGGAAATTCATTTACGTCTTGGTAAATACTACCAACAGCTCCTACAATTTTTTGGCTACTCATTAATTCTCCAGTAAGCTTATGCATTTCTAGTGTAGCATTGTGCTTGTAGTTTTTAATTTCGAAGTATAAATAAGTGTATTCTTTAGCTGGGTTGGGTGCAATGTATACTTGCGGTTTTTCTTTTTGAATTTCTATATCTGTAACCCCCAATTCTGGAAAGAAATAATTTAACTCTGTAACTCCCTCTGGGCAATAATAATCGTACACCGTTGTATCTGCTACTGCAAAGCTGTCTAATAGCATGGTGTAGGGGTTTAGCTTTATGGCGTAAAGCTGACTATAAGGGCCAGAACTAGGTAAACAATACAAGGCACTACTATCTGGGCTTAATCTAAAATCTCGTAACAAAGATGAATTCGTATTATCTACATATTCGGCTAATTTATTGCCTAGTAAATCCATTTTATAATACTCTTCGTGATAGGCATCTTGTTCTGGGGAATAGGTAGAAACCCCAACTATTATAGTAGAATCTTTTGTGAGCACCGCATTAGAATTGGAATATTTGGTATTGGGTTTGGCTATGTTTTTATGCCATAGTAATTCGCCGTTCTCGTTTAATTCGTACATTATTGGGGGGTAGTTGGAATCTCCTCGTCTAAGACCAAGTACACTAAAGTGCCCATTTGCTAACTCACTTACACCATAGCCACTGCTCATAATTATGCTGTCGTTCGTATCTTCTTCCCAACGAAAAATATTGTGCCACTCTAAATTACCTAAACTATCGGTTTTTAGGGTAATACTTCGCAAGGAACCCGCTGTAGAACTTTGATCGTAGTATGGGGGGGCATAAGCCCTACCAACGATAACAAAGCCTCCATCTTTGCATTTAGACAAGGCTCTTGCCCCCCCCCCCCCAGGCATTGTCTAATACGAGGTTATTCGACCAAATCATATCTCCAGAAGCATCTATTTTTACAAGGTTGTATCTTTGTTGAGAAGGTGGGGTTCTATAATGACATGCAACTACAGAGCCTTTTTCTCCTAAAACCATGTGTGTAACCCAATCTGTTTCATCAATAATACCTATGTTTTCAAACCATAAAACCTCTCCGCAGGCATTTATTCGCATAATAAAGGCATCGGCTAAGGCTTCATACTGAAAAGTTCTACCAGCAATAATTAGATCGCCATTTTTAGCCTCTACCATGGCTAATGGTAAAACGCCTTCATCTTCTTCCTCAAAAGTGTGTTCCCAACTTATTTCACCTTGTTTGTCCAGTTTTATTATTTTACCAGTAGTGCCCTGCCCTTCTTCTACAGCAAGTATTACAACACCACTATCATAAGATTCTAACATCTGAAATCCACTTCCAAAATAATACTGAAACCTCCATGACTCTTGTGCAAAGCTTAAACCAGTTTGTATAAACAATGCTATTAATAATAAGTACCTCATAACTTATTTGTTTACACTTAGTTTAACGCTTTCTACCACAGCTCCATCTACTACTAAACTGAGGAGGTAAATGCCTGGGGTATAGTTTTCGACACTCAATTTAGACAAGTATTTATAACTAGATATATTCTTTTGATCTACTAATTGTCCTTGAGCATTGTGAATGTTTAGTACTACAGAATTATTGGCTTCTGGCAATTCGTAGGAAACATAAACTATACCGTTTGCTGGGTTTGGCGAAACGCTCATTAGTTTTCTTACAGGAATGTTTTTATAGCTCTTTTGGGTTGAAAGTCTTTGCTCGCTATGTTGAGCTATGGGCATGCTGTAAGCTCTTTCTGGGTTGTGGTCTAATAATGCCAGTACAGCTTTGGCATTCTCACTACCATATACTTCTGTTTGGATGGCAATAGTACTTAGTTCGTTTAATTGAGCTGTATCCATTTGAAACCAATTGAGTCCTGATTTTTCTAAATCAATTTCAATTTGTTTAAAGCTTGCATTGTTAAATACAGTATTCGACCTAAGTGATTCTGTGAGTGTATTAATATGTTGATCTGTTGTTATAATGTTTTCTTTTACACGAACCCTTATCGGATAAGTTTGAGATAAAGCAGTATTTATAATTAATAAAACAAGTGTAAGTAATAGATTCAGCTTTTTCATAATTTATATTTTTTGATTAAATTTTTATAGCACTTAAATATAAGTGCTTTATTTTAATAAGTCAAGCCTAAGCTATTCGGTATTATTTATTCCGAAAAAAATAAAAAACGTTAAATGAGAATTAGAATCCTATAGGTAAATACTATTTCTATCTTTGCTTTTCTAGAGGAGGGCTCCGTGTTTATTCTCTAACAACCAACAACCAACAACCAACAACGAATAACTACTAACGAACAACCACAACCGTGTACGGAACTTATAAAGAACATTTACAGACACAGCTAAACGACATTAAATCTTCTGGCTTATATAAGAACGAGCGTATTATAGTAACGCCACAAGGAGGAGATATTAAAGTTAGCGATGGGAGCGAGGTAACAAACTTCTGTGCAAACAACTACTTAGGTTTATCTTCTCATCCAGCTGTTATACAAGCTTCAAAAGATACTTTAGACTCTCACGGTTACGGAATGTCTTCGGTTCGTTTTATTTGTGGTACTCAAGATATACACAAGCAGCTAGAAGATAAAATTTCTTCCTTCTTAGGAATGGAAGACACTATATTATATGCAGCAGCTTTCGATGCCAATGGAGGAGTATTTGAACCTTTGTTTACTGCCGAAGATGCTATTATTTCTGATGAGCTAAACCACGCTTCTATTATAGACGGTGTGCGTTTGTGTAAGGCACAACGTTTCCGTTATAAAAATAGCGATATGGCAGATTTAGAAGCTAAATTACAAGCTTCACAATCGGCTCGTTATAGAGTAATTGTTACCGATGGGGTTTTCTCTATGGATGGTTATATAGCCAAGCTAGATGCTATTTGCGATTTGGCAGATAAGTACAATGCCTTGGTAATGGTAGACGATTCTCATTCAACCGGATTTGTTGGTAAAACGGGTAGAGGTACACATGAGCACTGTGGTGTTATGGATCGTGTAGATATTATTACAGGTACTCTAGGGAAAGCCTTAGGTGGAGCTATGGGTGGTTTTACAGCTGCTAAAAAGGAAATTGTGGATATGCTACGTCAGCGTTCGCGTCCTTATTTGTTTTCAAACTCACTAGCTCCTTCTATTGTAGGTGCTGCCAATAAGGTTTTAGACTTGCTTTCTACTTCTACTGTATTAAGAGATAAGTTAGAGGCAAATGCAAAACAATTCCGTGCAGGAATGGAAGCTGCAGGGTTTGACTTGCGCCCTGGTGAGCACGCTATTATCCCAGTGATGTTATACGATGCTGAGTTGTCTCAGCGTTTTGCAGATAAATTATTAGCCGAAGGAATTTATGTTATAGGCTTCTTCTATCCTGTAGTACCAAAAGATTTGGCTCGTATAAGAGTTCAAATTTCTGCTGCCCACGAATCGCATCATATAGAAAAAGCCGTTGCAGCATTTACTAAAGTTGGGAAGGAATTGGGAGTAATAAAGTAGAGGTAAAGGTCAGTAGTTAAGTAGTTAGTGGTAGTTAAGAAGGTAAAGAAGAATACAGGAGTCAGAATCTAAAATTCCAAATCAAAACTTACAACTCAACACTCAAAACTTGTCACCAGGAGTAAAGTTTAATAATAATTTTGTTTGTTTTTAGTTGTTGGATGCTTTGTGTTTAACTCCTTTTCTATCAACGAATAACCATCAACGAACATCGATTGGTTACAATCAAAAAAGATAATAAGGGCAAGGTGGTTATTTGTGAAAAAAATAACTAACTTTGCCCTCCGTTTTTATGGGCAACATGTGTCCAATAAGTAACGGGTATTAATTAACCTAAATCAGAAAAAGGTGAATACATTAAGCTACAAAACTGTATCAGCAAACGCTCAAACTGTTCAAAAAGAATGGTTAATGGTGGATGCTGAAGGGCAGACGTTGGGGCGTATGGCTTCTAAGGTTGCATTTCTGATCCGTGGTAAGCACAAGCCAAGTTATACTCCTCACGTAGATTGTGGAGATAACGTGATTGTGATTAACGCAGATAAGATCGTGTTAACTGGTAACAAATGGGAAGCTAAAGAATACGTAAGACATACAGGATATCCTGGTGGACAACGTATCGCTACAGCAAGAGAAGTATTTGAGAAGGACCCAACGCGTTTGGTAACAAAAGCGGTTTATGGGATGCTTCCAAAAAACAAATTAGGTTCTGCTTTGAACAAAAATTTACGTGTCTTCGTTGGTGATGTACACGGATTAGATGCTCAAAAGCCAAGACTAATCAACTTAAAAGATATCAAGTAAGATGGAAGTTGTTCACACAATCGGTAGAAGAAAAAAAGCGGTAGCCCGTGTATACCTTACAGAAGGTACTGGTGCTATTGTAATTAACGGGAAAGACGTAAAAGATTATTTTACGGTTGCCACGCTACAATACAAACTTGAGCAAGCTCAAGCTTTGGCCGGTGTTGAGGGTCAATACGATATTAAAGTAAACGTAGATGGAGGTGGTATCACCGGTCAAGCTGAAGCAATTCGCTTGGGTATCTCTCGTGCTTTAGTACAAATTAATCCTGATCACCGTGCAGCCTTAAAACCAGAAGGATTGTTAACTCGTGACCCTAGAATGGTTGAACGTAAGAAGCCAGGACAAAAGAAAGCTCGTAAGAAATTCCAGTTCTCTAAACGTTAATATTGGTTTAGTATCTAAATTGTTAAGACTGCTTTGGCATTACTTAGCAATTGCGAAAACGTAAAAAGAAAGTAAACAGACACAATAAAATGGCTGAAATTAAAGAACTTTTAGACGCAGGTGTACACTTTGGACACTTAACGCGCAAATGGAACCCGAACATGGCACCGTATATCTTTATGGAGCGTAATGGGATCCACATTTTAGATCTTAACAAAACCGTTGTAAAGCTTGAAGAAGCTAAAGACGCTATGAAAAAGATCGCCCGCTCTGGGAGAAAAATCATGTATGTAGCAACTAAGAAACAAGCAAAAGAAATTGTTGCTACTGCTGCTAAAGAAGTAAATATGCCTTATATCACTGAGCGTTGGCCTGGTGGTATGTTGACTAACTTCGTAACGATCCGTAAGGCCGTTAAGAAGATGACAACAATCGATAAGATGAAAGCAGACGGTACTTTTATGGTTCTTTCAAAAAGAGAGCGTTTACAAATCGACCGTCAGAGAGCTAAATTAGAAAAGACCTTAGGTTCTATTTCTGATATGTCTCGTTTACCTGCCGCTCTATTTATTGTAGATGTAAAACGTGAAGCTATTGCTATCGCTGAAGCGAAGATTTTAGGAATTCCTACTTTCGCTATGGTAGATACAAATGCTGATCCAGACTCAGTAGATTTCGCTATTCCTGCAAACGATGATGCTTCTAAATCTATCACTATCATTCTTAACGAGGTTAACGCCGGTGTTTCTGAAGGTTTAGCTGAAAGAAAGAAAGAGAAAGAAGTGCAAGCTGCTGCAAAGAAAGATGAAGCTGCTGCGAAAGAAGAAGTGAAAGAAGTAAAAGCTGAAAAAGCTGAATAATTTAAAAGAGTAGCCTTTATGGCTACTTCTTTTTTTAACCCTTATTTTCTGTTATTATGAAAATTGCTGCTGCAGACGTAAATAAATTAAGAAAGCAAACAGGTGCCGGAATGATGGACTGCAAGAAAGCTCTTGTAGAAGCTGAAGGTGACTTTGAAGCTGCAATCGATGTTCTTCGTAAAAAAGGACAAAAAATTGCTGCTAAACGTGCCGACAGAGACGCATCTGAAGGTGTTGCTTTAACAAAAATTAATGCCGATAATACCGCTGGTATCGCTATTGTATTAGCTTGCGAAACTGATTTCGTTGCTATTAATGATACTTTCAAAACATTGGCTTCTCAATTCGCTGATATCGCTTTAACTCAACCAAACAAAGAAGCTTTTTTAGCTGCTGATTTTGGTGGTATGACTGTAACTGAAAAGTTAACTGAGCAAACAGGTGTTATTGGAGAGAAAATTGAAATTAAAGGTTTCGAAAGAGTAGAAGCTAACTTCGTTGGTTCTTATACTCACGGATCTAAAATTGCTGTTTTAGTTGGTTTAGATAAAGCTGTTGATAATGCTGATGTATTAGCAAAAGATTTATCTATGCAAGTTGCCTCTATGGGAGCTTCAACTTTATCGTATAAAGATTTAGACGCTGCTTTTGTTGCTTCTGAAACTGAAGCTAGAATTGCAGTTATCGAAAAAGATAATATCGAACTTGCTCGTTTAGGTAAGACGCTTAAAAATGTACCTCAGTACATTTCTATGTCTCAACTATCTGATGCAGTTATTGCAGAAGCTAAAACAGCTATCGAAGCTCAATTAGCATCTGAAGGTAAGCCAGAGAAAATCTGGGACAAAATTGTTCCTGGAAAAGTAACTCGTTTTATCGCCGATAATACAACTCTTGATCACGAGATGTGTCTTTTAGACCAAGACTTTATTAAAGATGAGAAATTGAATGTTGCTGGGTATATCGCTACTTTTGGTGATGTTTCTATTGCTGATTTCAAAAGAGTAGCCTTAGGTTAATCTCTTCTTTACACAATTTAAAAACCACTCTTTATGAGTGGTTTTTTTTGTGCTTAAATTTTCTGAATTACTTAATTTTTACTCTCAACGATTTCGCTATCTTTGAAAAACTTTTCTCAATAGCACAGAACGATGAAATACAAAAGAATTCTTCTTAAACTTAGTGGTGAAGCCCTTATGGGTGACGGTGAATACGGGATTTCTCCTGAGAAAATTGCCGAGTATGCCAAGGATATTCAAACCATAGTTGATCTTGGTTGCGAGGTAGCAATCGTTATCGGTGGAGGTAATATTTTCCGTGGAGTACAAGCTGCTAATAGCGGAATGGATAGAGTACAAGGCGATTATATGGGGATGTTAGCTACCGTAATAAATGGTTTGGCTCTACAATCTTCTCTCGAACATATTAATGTGAAGACGAGATTGATGTCTGCCATTAAGATGGATGAGATTGCTGAGCCTTTTATCCGTCGTAGAGCTGTGAGACACCTTGAAAGAGGTAGAGTAGTGATTTTTTCTGCAGGTACTGGAAATCCTTATTTCACCACAGATACTGCAGCTACACTAAGAGCTATTGAAGTTGAGGCCGATGTGATACTTAAAGGTACCCGTGTAGACGGTATCTATACTGCTGACCCTGAAAAGGACCCATCAGCTACAAAATACGATACCATTACTTTTGATGAGGTTTACCGTAAAGGACTAAACGTTATGGATATGACGGCTTTTACCTTGTGTAACGAAAATAAATTACCAATTATGGTGTTTAATATGAACACGCCTGGGAATTTACTCAATGCTGTTAAAGGAGAAGAAATTGGTACCTTAGTTAACTTTTAGTACCTAAAAAAATAAACGATGAACGAAGAAGTAGATTTTTGCTTAGATAGTGCGAGTGAAGGAATGGATAAGGCTATTGTTCATTTTGAATCAGAATTATTGAAAATTAGAGCGGGTAGAGCTAATCCTCAAATGCTTTCGGGTGTAATGGTAGATTATTACGGTTCTATGACTGCCTTGCCTCAGGTTGCTAATGTAGGTACTCCAGATGCGCGTACGCTTACTGTACAGCCCTGGGAAAAGGGAATGCTTGCTGAGTTAAATAAAGCAATCATTAACTCTAATTTGGGCTTTAGTCCTATGGACAATGGAGAGATGTTAATTATTAATATCCCACCGCTTACAGAAGAACGTCGTATAGAATTAGGAAAGCGTTCGAAAGGAGAATCTGAAAACTGTAAGGTTGTTATCCGTGCAGCTCGTAAAGATGCAAACGACGAGATTAAGAAGTTGGCTAAAGACGGTTTGGCCGAAGACCTTGCTAAAGATGCGGAATCTTCTATACAAAAGCTTACCGATACTTATATCGCTAAAGTAGAGTCGATCCTTAAAGAAAAGGAAGCCGAAATTATGAAGGTATAATTTGAGTAAGCCTCGGCTTGCTTTTTCTAAGCTCAATATATCTAGTTTGAGTTTTTTATTTAACACCGATTAACGATTCTATGTGGGCAAAGATTTCTCGATTTATTCTTAGAAATAAATTATTCTTATTACTCGCTTTATTGGTTGCCACTGTTTTTATGGCCAATAAGGCAAAGGATGTTTTGTACTCGTATGAGTTTATGCCGCTTCTTCCCAAAGACGACCCCGTTTATGTAGAGTACCAAGACTTTTTAAGCTATTTTGGACAAGAGGGAAATGTTCTTATTGCTGGTTTTCAAACAGACTCTTTATTTGTATTAGATAAGTTTAATGCTTTTTACGACTTAAACAACTCCCTAGAGCAAATACCAGGTGTAGAAGCAGTAGTTTCACTATTACAAGCTCATAATATGGTGAAAAACGAAAAGACCAAGTCTTTTGAGTTTGTTCCCGTATGTACCCAGAAAGTGGAAAGTCAAGAAGCGCTAACGGCAGTAAAAGAACAGTTTGAATCTCTTCCTTTCTACGAAAACCTATTTTATAATACCGAGTCTAAAGCCTACTTAATGGCTTTAACACTCAATAAGTCTATATTAGCCTCAGAAGAGCGAGTTAAACTTATCCAAACCATAGAGGATTTAGTTAACCCGTTTTCTGTAAAGACAAACTTTAAAGTCCACTATTCTGGTTTGCCTTATATAAGAACTAAGAGTACCACAAAAACCAAGGCTGAGGTACAGATGTTTATCTTCCTTGCAATGGCAGTAACAGCATTAATTATGTTGTTGTTTTTTCGTTCTTTTTCTGCCATGTTCTATTCTATGTTGGTAGTAGGAGTTGGTGTTATTTGGGCTATTGGAACGATTACTTTATTGGGCTTTAAAATCACTATACTTACCGCATTAATACCTCCACTCATAATTGTAATAGGAATTCCAAATTGTATTTTCTTACTCAATAAATACCATAATGAGTTTAAGTTACACGGGAATAAAGTAAAGGCTTTAAGTAGGGTTATACAAAAAGTAGGAAATGCTACTTTTATGACCAATGCTACTACAGCTGCTGGTTTTGCAACTTTCGTGATTACCCAAACTCAAGTCTTAGTAGAGTTTGGTATTGTCGCTTCAATAAATATATTATTGGTGTTTTTTATATCATTAATAATTATCCCTTCTATATATAGCTATTTACCAGCTCCTAAAGAACGTCACCTTTCTCACCTCGAAAGAACTTGGGTTAATAACTTAACAGCCTGGATGGAGAAGGTTGTGCTATACCATAGGAAGAGTGTTTATGTATTTACTGCTTCATTATTAATTGTTGCTTTTTATGGAGTTTCAAAAATTCAAACTACTGGAAATATCGTAGACGATATACCTAAAGACGATCCTATTTATTTAGACCTTCAGTTTTTTGAAGAGCATTTTTCCGGTGTTATGCCTTTTGAAATTATGGTAGATACCCACAAAAAAAATGGGGTTAATAAATCGTCTACCTTAAAAAGAATAGAAAAGCTTGAGGGTATCCTAGCGGCTTATCCTGAGGTTTCTAAAACAACTTCTATTGTAAATTTAGCGAAGTTTTCTAAACAAGCTTATTATAATGGAAACCCAGACTACTATAGTCTTCCTTCTTCTCAAGAAAAAAACTTCATACTTAAATATGCTAAAAATTCGGCAACAGCAAATAGCGATTTGTTTAGTAGTTTTATGGACTCTACAAATAGTGTAGCTAGAGTTTCGGCAAGAATGAAGGATATTGGTACTAAGCAAATGCGTGCTCTTAGAGATTCTATTCAGCCTCAAATAGACGCTATTTTTAACCCAGAGAAATACGATGTTTCTATCACAGGTACCAGCGTTTTGTTCCTAGAAGGTACTACCTACCTGGTGCGTAACCTATTCAGTAGTTTACTGCTAGCCATTGGCTTAATTGCTATATTAATGGCTTGGATGTTCTCTTCATCCAGGATGGTGATTGTGTCGCTACTCCCAAATTTAATTCCACTTGTGCTCACTGGGGCTTTAATGGGCTATTTTGGTATTTCTATTAAACCTTCTACCATACTGGTATTTAGTATTGCTTTTGGTATTTCTATTGACGATACCATTCACTTTTTAGCTAAGTACAGACAAGAATTAAAAGCAAATAATTGGAATATTAGAATAGCTGTAATTAATGCATTAAGCGAAACAGGAGTTAGTATGTTTTATACATCTATAGTTCTATTCTTTGGTTTTTCTATATTTATAGCTTCTGAGTTTGGTGGGACTGTAGCTCTGGGCTTACTCGTTTCTGTAACCCTGCTTTTTGCAATGTTGGCAAACTTACTTTTACTTCCTTCCTTACTACTTTCTTTAGAACGTCATATTACTACGCGTTCTTTTAGAGAGCCGCTTATAGATATTTTAGATGAGGAAGAAGATATTGAACTCGAGGCATTAACAATTCGAAAAAACGCATAATATGAAAGGGATTATTTTAGCTGGAGGATCAGGTACTCGTTTGCACCCTCTTACCTTATCGGTAAGTAAGCAATTGATGCCAGTTTACGATAAACCCATGATTTATTATCCCCTTTCTACACTATTACAAGCAGGGATTTCTGAAATATTAATTATTTCTACTCCCCATGATATGCCTGCTTTTAAAAAACTTTTAGGTGATGGTAGTACTTTGGGATGTAAGTTCGAATATGCTATTCAGGAAGTGCCTAATGGCTTAGCTCAAGCATTTGTAATAGGCGAAGATTTTATTGGTGATGATGATGTAGCCTTAATATTAGGCGATAATATTTTCTACGGAGCTGGTATGTCTACCCTACTAAAACAACATAATGCTCCTAGTGGAGGAGTTATTTTTGCCTATCATGTTTCAGACCCTGAACGTTATGGGGTAGTGGAGTTTGATGAAAATTTTAAAGCCGTTTCAATAGAGGAAAAACCTATAACACCAAAATCTAATTACGCCGTTCCTGGACTATATTTTTATGATAATAATGTGGTGGAAATTGCTAAGTCGCTTAAGCCTTCTGCTCGTGGAGAGTACGAAATCACCGATATAAATAAAGAGTATCTACGCAGAGCTCAATTACAGGTTGGTATACTCGATAGAGGTACGGCTTGGCTAGATACTGGTACCTTCGCTTCCTTAATGCAAGCAGGGCAATTTGTTCAGGTGTTAGAAGAAAGACAGGGTTTAAAAGTCGGTTGTATTGAAGAAGATGCTTACCGTGCAGGTTTTATAGATGCACAACAACTTAAAGAACTTGCTGAGCCTCTATTAAAAAGTGGTTATGGGAAATACTTGATGCGGATAGATGAATAAGTTAAAGTCGATAGTAGAACTACAAGATGTCCTGCACTTAGCCTTACAAGAGAAGTCCTTTGTAGCTAAGCCAGTAGAGTTATATGAACCTATCTCTTATATCCTTAGTCTAGGTGGAAAGCGATTAAGGCCTGTTTTGGTTTTAATGGCTGCAGATATGTATGGTGCCGATATAAGTACAGCGGTACCTCAAGCTATAGGGATTGAGCTGTTTCACAACTTTACCCTCATGCACGACGATATTATGGATGAGGCCCCCCTGAGAAGAGGGAAAACTACCGTTCATGAAAAATGGAATACCAATATAGGGATTCTTTCCGGTGATGCACTTTTTGTAAAAGCTTACCAAGCTATAGTTCAGACTAAACCTAAATATTTAGCTGCTCTTATGGATCTGTTTAATCAAACAGCCTTAGAGGTTTGCGAAGGACAGCAGTACGATATGAATTTTGAAACGCAAGAGCGTGTTTCAATGTCTGAGTACCTGCAAATGATAAAGTATAAAACGGCTGTTTTGTTAGCTTGCGCTTTAAAATCTGGTGCTCTTGTAGCCGATGCTTCAGCTAAAGATCAACAACATTTGTATGATTTTGGAATTCATATAGGTTTGGCTTTCCAGCTAATGGACGATATATTAGATGTATATGGTTCACAAAAGGATTTCGGAAAACAAATAGCCGGTGATATACTCTGTAATAAAAAAACTTGCTTGTATATTAAAGCATACGAACAGGCCGATAATAAGCAGTTAAAGGTGTTGGATTACTATTTTAGTGCCGGTGACTATTCCTCTCAAGAAAAAATTGAAAAGGTAATGGAGGTATACGAACAGCTAAATGTTCAAACTCTTTGTAAGCAGATGATGGATGAGCATTTTGCAATTGCACAGACGCATTTACAAGAATTAGAAGTTAGTGAAGAGCGTAAAGTTAGTCTTCAAGAATTTGCACAACTCCTTATGGTACGTGTTAAGTAATGAATTTTGAACTTCAAAATATTGAAGATTATACTAGGGATTTACCTTGGATGTTAAAAGCACTTGTTCAGTTAGAAAAAGAATTTTACGGGCAGGACTGGGATTTTATTAAACCTGTAAATTCTGAAACTGCTTTTACAGAAATTAGTAAACAATTACACCCGAAATTATCAGCTGTAATAAGTGAAAAAGGAGACTCTTATATCAAGCACCTCCTGTATACTATAGATATTTCGGAGTCTCAAGTAGCTAAAGCTGCCGCCTTAGAAGTAGATTTAGATTTCACCTTATTACTTACAAAGCTCATTATTAGGCGATGCCTACAAAAAGTACTGATTAGAAACTATTATAAAAGCCCTGAAAAATTCGCTTTGGGCAACAGCTTAGAAGAATAAATTATTTATTTTTGCTGTGAATTTTTGCGTTTAAGAAAACGATGGACAATTACTCATTTTTGGGAGCAGCGAATACTGCTTTTTTTGAGGAGATCTACGAACAGTATCTCAAAGAGCCCGATTCAGTAGAATCGAGTTGGAGAAGTTTCTTTCAAGGTTACGACTTTGCGAATGAATCTTACTCTGAAGAAGAGCTTGAAGCTCAGCTACCCGATTCCTTTAAAAAGGAATTTAAGGTTATCAACCTAATTAATGCCTACCGCCAACGCGGGCATTTGTTTACCAAAACAAATCCTGTACGTGAACGACGCGAGTACAATCCGAAATTAGAATTAGCTAATTTCGAATTGTCTGATGCCGACTTAGAAACCGTTTTTCAGGCAGGTACACAATGTGGTATTGGTGCAGCCTCTTTAAAAACGATTGTTACACACCTTAAAAAAGTGTACTGCCAGTCGATAGGGGTAGAGTATATGTATATCCGTGATCTGAAAGAAACAGATTGGATTAAGAATTATATACACCAAAACGATAATCAGCCGAACTTTAGCCCACAACAGAAAAAACAAATCTTAAAGAAATTAAACGAGGCTGTAGCTTTCGAAAATTTCTTGCATACCAAATACGTTGGTCAAAAACGTTTTTCCCTCGAGGGTGGAGAAGCGCTTATCCCAGCTCTTGATGCAGTGGTAGAATACGGTTCTACCCTAAATATTAAAGAGTTTGTTATTGGGATGGCTCACCGTGGGAGGTTAAGTGTATTGGCTAATATATTTAAGAAACCTTACAAACAAGTATTTAAAGAGTTCGAAGGTAAAGGGTATGAAGACGAGGAATTCGATGGAGATGTAAAATATCACCTCGGCTACTCGTATGATGTTACCACTGATGCGGGCAAGGATATAAGTATGTGCCTGGTGCCTAATCCGTCTCACTTAGAGACTGTAGGTGCAGTAATGCAAGGTATTTCTAGAGCTAAAATTAACCATAACTACCAAGGAGATAATTCTAAGGTGTTACCAATTATTATTCACGGTGATGCTGCGGTAGCTGGACAAGGTTTGGTTTTTGAAATTGTACAAATGGCACAACTTCCTGCTTATAAAACTGGAGGTAGTATTCATATTGTAATCAATAACCAAGTAGGTTTTACTACAAACTATCTAGACGGTCGCTCGAGTACCTACTGTACAGATGTGGCAAAAACTACCTTGTGTCCTGTTTTACACGTTAACGGTGATGATGTAGAAGCGGTTGTTCACGCAATGAACTTTGCTGCTGCTTACCGTCAGGAGTTTAAAAAAGATATATTCATCGATTTATTATGCTACCGTAGATATGGACATAACGAAGGAGATGAACCGCGTTTTACGCAACCTAAATTATACCAAGCAATATCGAAACACCCTAATCCAAGAGAAATCTACAACGAAAAGTTGATGGCTCAAGGGGTGGTAGAAGCAAATATTGTGAAGGAAATGGCTTCGAATTTTAAAGCGCTTTTAGAAGTGGATTTAAGCGAAGCGAAGAATGCAGAGACTACTTCTATAACTCGTTTTATGGAAAAAGAGTGGGCTCATATTTCTAAAGCTCAACCTTTAGATTTTGAATCCTCTCCAGAAACAGGTGTTTCTAGAGAGGAGCTAGCTAAAATTGCTCAGGCTCTCTATACTGCTCCTCAAGGACATCAGTTTTATAAAAAAGCTTTACGTCTGATCAACGAACGTGAAAAAATGTTTACTGATACCGATCGATTAGATTGGGGAATGGCAGAATTACTAGCCTACGGTTCCATCCTTACAGAAGGGAAGGAAGTGCGTATGACTGGGCAAGATGTGGAGCGTGGTACCTTCTCTCATAGACATGCTATATTGAGAGATGTAGATTCTGAAGCCCGTGTTAACTTATTAAATCATATAGAAGAAGGACAAGGTAAGTTTGAAATTTATAACTCCCTACTTTCTGAATATGCTGTCTTAGGTTTCGACTACGGTTATGCCATGGCTTCGCCAGATGGACTAACAATTTGGGAAGCTCAGTTTGGTGATTTCTCAAACGGTGCACAGATACTTATAGATCAGTATTTAGCCGCAGCAGAAGACAAATGGCAGATATACAACTCTTTAGTGATGTTGTTACCTCACGGGTACGAAGGGCAAGGTGCAGAGCACTCAAGTGCGCGTTTAGAGCGTTACTTAACCCTATGTGGACAATATAATATGCAGGTTGCTAATGCAACTACTCCGGCAAATTTCTTCCACCTTTTGCGTAGACAGTTACACCGTGATTTCCGTAAGCCTCTAGTGGTAATGAGTCCTAAGAGTTTATTGCGTCATTCACAATGTGTATCTTCTGTTTCGGAACTTGTAACAGGTAGATTCCAAGAGGTTATTGATGATGTTACTGCTGTAGCTAATCAAGTTAAAAAGGTCGTTTTCTGTTCAGGTAAATTGTATTACGAATTACTAGAAGAAAAAGAAAAACTGAATGCTGATGATACTGCTTTGGTGCGTTTGGAACAATTGTATCCATTCCCTAAAACACAATTAGATGCAATCGTTGGAAAATATACAAATGCCGAGACTTATGTTTGGGCTCAAGAAGAACCTGAAAATATGGGTGCTTGGGGCTTTATATTACGTCACTGGCGTGAATTACCTTTGCATGTGGTAGCTCGTTCTACGAGTGCTACACCAGCATCGGGGTCTTCTAAAAGAGCCGCTCGTCGTCAGCGTGCCGTATTAGAAGGTGTGTTTAAATTGTAAGAAAAGAAATTAAGATTCAAAATTATACCGCTATGATCATTGAAATGAATGTTCCATCTCCTGGTGAATCGATCTCTGAAGTAGAGATTGCAACTTGGCTTGTAGCCGAAGGAGAGTACGTTGAAAAAGATCAAGAGATCTGTGAAATCGATTCTGATAAGGCTACCTTAACATTGGCAGCTGAAGAAAGTGGAGCGATTTCCATTAAAGTTGAAGAAGGTGAAACAGTTGCCATTGGCGATGTAGTATGTACTATTGATACTGCTGCCGAAGGAACGGCTTCTACAACTGCAACAAAGTCTGATGCTCCTGCTGCAGCTCCAACAAGTGCTGCTAAGGTAAGTGCAACAGAAACTACTTATGCAACAGGTACTCCATCTCCTGCAGCTCGCAAGTTGATGGCAGAACAAGGAGTTGATATAGCTCAAGGTTCTGGTAAAGGTGGACGTATTACTAAGGAAGATGTAGTAAAAGCGAAAACGGCTATGGGTAACGGTCCTGGACCGCGTGGTTCAGAACGTAAAAAAATGTCTGTACTACGTAGAAAAGTGGCTGAGCGTTTGGTTTCTGTAAAGAACGAAACGGCAATGCTTACTACTTTCAACGAGGTAGATATGAAACCTATTATGGATCTTCGTAAGATTTATAAAGAAGAATTTAAAGAGAAGTTTGGTGTTGGTTTAGGATTCATGTCTTTCTTTACTAAAGCTGTTACTAGAGCGCTTAAATTATTCCCAGATGTAAATGCCATGATCGATGGTAAAGAAGTAGTTTATTACGACTATGCTGATATTTCTATTGCGGTAAGTTCTCCAAAAGGATTAATGGTACCCGTAGTTAGAAATGCTGAATTATTAGACTTCGAAGGTGTAGAGTCTGAAATTAAACGCTTGGCTATTAAAGCACGCGATGGGAAAATTAGTATGGACGATATGCTTGGTGGTACATTTACAATTACCAACGGTGGTGTATTCGGATCAATGCTGTCTACCCCAATTATTAACCCTCCACAATCGGCTATCTTAGGAATGCACAATATTGTGGAACGTGCTATGGTAGTAGATGGCGAAATTGTTATCCGTCCTATTATGTATGTTGCGCTTTCTTACGATCACCGTATTATTGATGGTCGTGAGTCTGTTGGTTTCTTATGTGCTGTAAAAGAAGCCTTAGAAAATCCTGCTGAGCTTTTACTTGGTGGTGAATCTAATGTAAGAAAGAATTTAGGATTGTAAGTCCTTCCTATTTCATAGAAACCTCCTTCGATTCCTTCGAAGGAGGTTTTTTTGTATTCAAAACATACTACATTTACTTCTTATAGTTTCTTTTAACACTTATTCTTCTGATTGTTAATCAATTAGCGTATTGCTATTAACATTCATTTAACACCTGCTTAGTCTTATGCTTAGAAGAATAATTCTACATTTGCTTTGAATTTTTAGCCCTTGAACAATGATACCAAGAATAAGATTTCAGAACAAAGAACAGGTTCCTTTTGTAAAAGAACTTAGAAAACGTGTAAATGGGTATTTCAAAGAGAATAAGATCTCTAGAAATGCCAATAGACATATGATTGTAAAGTCTATTTCTATGTTTTTAATTTACCTTATTCCGTACGCTTTAGTATATACTGGAATTCTTTCCGGGGTATGGGCTTTAGCTTTAGCCATAACTATGGGAATTGGAATGGCTGGAATAGGAATGTCTGTGATGCACGATGCCAATCATGGAGCTTATTCCTCTAACCAAAAAGTGAATAATTTACTTGGTATCTGTATCCATTTAATTGGTGGAGATGTGTACAACTGGAAAGTTCAACACAATATACTGCACCATACTTATACCAATATTGAAGGATTAGACGGCGATATTGCACAAGACCCTATGTTAAGGTTGTCTTCTGAACAAGCATGGACTAAATCCCATAAATTTCAACATATTTACGCTTTCTTTCTCTATACCTTAGGGACACTATTATGGTCTATAGTAGATTTTGTTCAATACCGTAGGTTTACCAAAATGGGCTTGAGCCCAGAAGGGAAGTTAGACAAGCCTAAGCAGTTCCGTAAATTACTCATTTACAAAATTGCTTACTGGGTATTCATTTTTGTTTTACCAATGGTATTTCTCCTTTTGTATGGTGGCAAGTACTGCTAGGTTGGTTAGTGATGAATATGGTGGCTGGATTTATATTAACCGTTACCTTCCAATTGGCTCACGTTGTTGAAGGTGTTTCTTTCCCTGTGCCTAACGATGAGGGGAAAGTTGAAAACGAATGGATGATTCACCAACTTAAAACCACAGCTAATTTTGCAAAGCATTCTAAGTTAGTTACCTGGTATGTAGGTGGCTTGAATTTCCAAATAGAACATCACTTATTTCCTAATATCTGCCATGTACACTACAAGAAAATATCTGATATTGTAAAAGCAACCGCCAAAGAATATGGGATTTTATACAATGATAATAAGACTTATTTTGGGGCCGTTCGTTCCCATTATATTATGCTTAAAGAATTAGGAGCTAAACCAATAATCTCCTAATTACACCCAATTATATTTAAAAATGCCACTTAAAAAGTGGCATTTTTTTTGAGTTATCCCCGTTTTAAAGTTGCTACTTATTTATGACAAAGTATTTATTTTATTTCTGCGTTTTTGTATTCACTTTCTCAAGTTATTCAGCTAATCCTCCAGGGATAGATAGTTTAAAACTGTGGTCTCATTCTGCTACTACAGCTTTAAATTTCTCTCAGGTAAGTTTTAGTAACTGGTCTGCAGGAGGGGAGTCTTCGATTTCGGCTACTGGCTTATTAAAGTGCGCATTAGCTTATAAAGATTCAACTAAAATTTGGATAATACGCTAGATATAGCTTTCGGGGTTATCCGTCAAGGAACAGTAGGTGGCTTAGCTAAAAGTGACGATCGTATAGAATTGAACAGTTCTTACGGTTGGTCTGCATTTAGTAAATGGTATTATGCGATGAGTGTAAACTTAAAAACCCAAGCTGCTGAGGGGTATAAGAGCCCAACTGATTCTACCTTAATTTCCGATTTTTTTGCTCCTGCTTATAGTACAATCTCTATCGGTTTAAGTCATAAAAGCGATAATGGGAATTTAAATTTACATGTACTGCCACTTAGTGGGAAGATAACCTATGTTAATAATCCATTTTTAGCCGATGCAGGTGCTTTTGGTGTGCAAGCTGCAGAATTTGACTCTGATGGAATATTGGTTAAGGCTGGAGAGCGATTTCGTACAGAATTTGGGGGCAGTTTGAAGCTACACTATAAAAGTAAGATTTTTGAAAATGTGAGTATTGATACCAAAGCAAGTCTGTTTTCCAATTATAAGGATCAATCCTCTAAAGTAGATGTAGATTGGCAGCTGCTTTTATTAATGAAAATCAATAAGTATTTAAGTGCTAATATCACTACACACCTAATTTACGATGAGGATATTGCTATTGCCTTAGATCTTGACGATGACGGTGTTTTTGAAAGTGTGGGTCCTAGAGTACAGTTTAAAGAGTTGCTTGGTTTAGGCTTGAGTTATTCATTCTAGTCGTAAACCGTAATAAAGAGAGTGGGAAATGAGCAGGAATACGTATGAGCTGCCAAAGGCCAATCTTGATAGATGTCGGGATTGGTTAATATTACAATGGTGTGTCGTTTGTCATTATCCATTGACTGTTTGTACCTAGTAATCCGCCGCAAGCATTTTAGGAAAGATGTCAGTCTGTATCGATAGCTATCGGTATTATCGAAGACCCTTACTAAGACAATAAAACCGTAAGTCGGATGAGGTGAATACCGACATGTTTTTTTCACTATTCATCACTCATCACTCATCACTCATCACACACCAACAAAGTTCTATCCTTCTAAAATAGAATTCAAATGATAAAGGGCTATTTCTAGGTCGCTGACTTTCTCAAATACCAAACTCAATTTATTGTTTCTTTCTTTTCATAGTACATGCCTTAGGGTTGGCTTGTATGAAGTTTAGAACAGATTTGAATTTTTCCGACTCGAAGAAATTTGATTGTGGGTTTGCTACAAAATAGGCAATCATCTTAGTTGACTTAAGTACAATTTTCTCAAAGCCTAAATCTCTACCTAACCAGCGTAATTTTATAGAATTCACCAATTTCTCTACCGAAGGTGGTATAGGACCAAATCGATCGGTTATATCTTTCTCGAATGTGCTTATGTCTTTAGCATTGTCTAAATTGTTAAGATCCTTATACAGTTGTAGACGTTCAGATATAGAATTCACATAGTTGTCGGGGATTAATATTTCCATATCGGTATCTATCTGACATTCCTCTACGAAGAAGGAGTCTGTACTGTCTTTTTTGTAGAGGTCTTTAAATTCAGATTCTTTCAGTTCTCTAACAGCCTCGTTAAGAATCTTTTGGTACATCTCAAAACCGATGTCCGAAATAACCCCGATTGTTCGGCACCTAGTATATCACCTGCTCCTCGGATTTCTAAATCGCGCATGGCTATATTAAATCCAGCACCTAAATCGGAGTGTTGTTCTAGTGCCTGTATCCGTTTTCTTCCTTCCTCACTCATACTTATCCTCGGCGGTGTAATTAGGAAACAAAAGGCTTTTTTATTGGATCTACCTACACGACCACGCATTTGGTGTAAGTCGCTTAAGCCAAAATTCTGTGCGTTGTTAATTATAATTGTATTGGCATTGGGGATATCAAGTCCACTTTCAATTATGGTTGTAGATACTAAAACATCAAACTCACCTTCTATAAAGTCCATCATCAGACGTTCTAGTTTAGGTCCATCCATCTGTCCATGTCCTATACCCACTTTTACATCAGGGCATAATCGCTGAATCATTCCAGCAACTTCTTTAATATTTTCTATTCGGTTATGAATAAAAAATACCTGCCCACCTCTAGAAACCTCGTATTGTATTGAGTCTCTAAGAGTCTCTTCATTAAATCCGATATTTTGTGTTTGTACAGCTTGTCTGTTAGGCGGTGCTGTTTTTATAGTAGATAAATCTCTTGCTGCCATCAAAGAAAACTGTAGTGTTCTTGGGATAGGAGTAGCCGTAAGTGTGAGTGTGTCAACATTGGTTTTTATGGTTTTAAGCTTGTCTTTTATACCACACCAAATTTCTGTTCTTCATCTATTATAAGCAGTCCTAAGTCTAAAAACTTAACATCTTTTCCTACTATACGATGTGTACCAATAATGATGTCTACTTTTCCATCGGCTAAATTCTGCAGTGTTTCTTTCTGTTGTTTTGCAGTCTTAAATCGGTTTATATAATCTACGGTAACCGGAAAATCCTTTAACCGTTTTCTAAAAGTTTTATAATGCTGCAATGCTAAGATCGTCGTAGGAACCAGTATTGCTACTTGCTTATTGTCGCATACTGCTTTAAAAGCTGCTCTAATGGCAATTTCAGTTTTACCAAAGCCTACATCACCACATACTAGGCGGTCCATAGGCATGGTAGATTCCATGTCTTTTTTTACCGCTATAGTTGTTTTTAGTTGGTCTGGTGTGTCTTCGTATATAAAGCTCGCTTCTAGCTCGTATTGTAAATAATTATCTGGACTAAAGGCAAAACCTTTTACGGTTTTTCTTTTTGCATAGAGCTGTATCAGGTCGTATGCTATTGTTTTAATTTTGGTTTTTGTCTTACTCTTTGTCTTTTCCCATTGTGGAGATCCTAATTGATGAATCTTTGGTGCTGTACCTTCTTTACCATTAAACTTTGCAATTTTATGCAGCGAGTGAATGCTTACATATAAGAGGTCGTTATTGCGGTAAATTAGTTTTATCGCCTCTTGTTTTTTTCCTTGAACATCTATTTTTTGTAAACCTCCAAACTTACCCACACCGTGGTCTATATGGGTTACAAAATCGCCAATTTCTAAATTGGTGATTTCATCTAGGGTAATGGTCTTTTTATAATTTTGTGAAGACTTTAGTTTGAATTTATGGTAGCGTTCAAAGAGCTGGTGGTCGGTATAACAGAGTAATTTGTTTTCGTGATCTATAAACCCTTCATGCAATGGAAGTAGCATTGTATTAAATTTAAAGTCACCCTCCATCTTTTCGAAGATACTGTGAAAGCGTTCTTCTTGTTTTTGTGAAGAACATAGGATTAAATTTTGATAACCTAGTTTTGTTTGCTCGTTAAAATGTTCGATTATTAAGTCGAATTGTTTGTTGAAACTAGACTGAAAGGAAGTGTTGAAATCTATATTTAGAGTTCCTTCTTTGCTGTATAAGCCAAATGTAACTAAGGAAAACTCTTTAATAGATTTACGGAATACTTTAGAATTTATAAATAGTTCTTCTGGACTAAGATGTTTTATCTCCCCGTCTAAATTCTCAAAGGCATCGTACGATTTAAGGTATAGTTTATCTAACTGTCCCTCACATAGACCCTGGTCGTCTATCCATAAAGTAGTGCCTGTACCCAAATAATTCATAAAGGGTACACGAGACTCTATCATATCCTTATTTTCTACATTAGGTATGATATTTAGTTTTTTCACCTCTACTATAGAGAGTTGTGTATTTATATTGAAACTGCGAATACTTTCCACTTCTTCCCCAAAAAATTCTATTCTATAAGGGTGTTCATTGGAAAAAGAAAATACATCTACTATTCCACCTCTAATAGAAAATTGTCCTGGTTCTACAACTATTTCAGCATATTCAAAGCCATACTCAAAGAGGGTTTCGTTAAGGAAATCAATACCTACTTCTTCGCCCACAGTAAGTTTAAGCGTATTGCGAGTAAGTTCTTTTTTAGTAATTACTTTTTCAAATATCGCATCTGGATAAGTAATAATACACGATGCTTTCCTACGGGAGCTAAGTCGGTTTAATACCTCAGCTCGCATAAGTACATTTGCATTGTCTGTTTCTTCAATTTGGTAAGGCCTGCGGTAAGACCCCGGATAGAAGAGTAAATCCTTTTCGGATATAAATTGTTCTAAATCGTTAAAAAAGTAGGCTGCTGCTTCCTTGTCTTTTAGTATGAAAATACTGGCGTTTTCAGACTCATTAAAGCAGCAAGAAGCTACTGTGCTTACAGCAGATCCCGATAGTCCTGATAAGTGAATTTTCTTTTCTGTAGCTAAATTGCCTAAGACATCTTTGTCTTTTATACTCTGTAAATAGCCGTTAAGTAGTTCACTTTTTTTCATATTTCCGTAATAGGGGTAACCCCAATCAGTTTCCTAATCGGGGTAAATTTAAATTTATAAGACAATTTACAATTGTGGTAAATCGTATAGTTTCTACCTAGCTCAAAAAGCTAATTGCTTTTTTCATCATATTCTTAGATCCAATAAAAAAAGGAGTACGTTGGTGGATATCACTTGCTTTAATGTCTAATAATCTTTCTGTACCCCAAGTGGCTATTCCTCCTGCTTGTTCGGCAATCATAGCTATTGGGTTGCACTCGTACAATAAACGCAGTTTCCCTTGAGGAGCATCTGCTGTAGCTGGGTAAATAAAGACCCCACCCTTAAGCATATTTCTATGGAAGTCTGCTACCAAAGAGCCCATAAAACGAGCTGTATGTGTGCGCTTTCCATTTTCTTTAAGCTGCTTGCAGTATGATACGTAGTTTTGTATGCCCTTATCTACAGTATTTATATTCCCTTCGTTAATAGAATAAATAGTACCGTTTTCAGGTGTTTTTATCGCAGCATTAGCTAATGCGAAAACTTCGGGTTTAGGATCAAAGGTAAAGGAGTGTACACCTTGTCCACAGGTATAAATTAATACCGTGGAAGTCCCGTATAAAACATAACCCGCTAAAATTTGTTCGTGTCCAAAGCGGTTGAATTCTTCCGCAGTTGCTGGGCCTTTTTCATTTCTTTTAAACACAGAGAATATACTGCCTACCGAAATGTTCACGTCTATATTAGAAGATCCATCTAAGGGGTCGGTAGCGAATAGGTATTCACCGGTATCGTTTAAAGAAATAATTTCATCATCTTCTTCACTAGCAATGGCAGCAATATGACCACACTCTCTAAGTGCGTCAGTAAATTTGTCGTTTGCGTAAAGGTCCATTTTCTGTACCTCTTCACCTTGGATGTTTTCAGAACCTGCAGCCCCTAAAACATCTAATAAGCCAGCTCTGTTAATGGTGTGGTGAACAGCTGTAGAAGCTTTCTCAACTGCTTTTAAAAATTGCCAACATCTCTGTTGGGTTTTCACCATGTAATGCAGGGTTTTTACCTACGAATTCATTTAAAAGTACTAAGTCTTGGGTAGTCGTCATTTCAGATATGCTTATTCTAGTTTTATACAAATCCCAGCTGTGAAGCTAGTAAATACATCCATTTTTGTTAGCGTTGTAGGACCAAAGTCTAGCCCGTAAAGATCTAGCTTATCACTAAAACAATAATTTAGTTCTGTGGCTAATAGAAGTCCAAAATGTGGACTAAAGAAATATTCAAAATCCAAGTTTAGTGGGATATAGAATGTCTTGAAATTTAATTGGGTGTCGGGTAGTGCAAAATAATCTACATGTAACATTACCTCAGAGGAGAGGATGCCTAAACCAGTAGCTGCATTTATTCTAAAAGTATGCTTGCTAGATTCCTTTTGCTTGTTTAGTTGCTTTTTTACTAATAGGCTGTAGGCTAAAAAGGCATTGCTAAATGTATTGGTACTGGTGAAATCATATTGTAAATTATAAATTTCTGCAGATCCATAGAGTTTCCCAAAGTGTACCTTAGTACCCAAAGAGAAGCCTGCATTAATTTGCTTAGTAAAGCTAAGAATTTTAACAGTCGATTGGTCACTTGTAGGCTTGCTAAGGTCTCCGTTGAAATTTAGTAGCCCATAGCTTATGCTAGCACTATACGTATTTTTATATGTATTGTTAAATAATCCAGCTTTGCGGTCAATCGTATTGAAATTCGATTTCCTTTGTGCATTTACTTGTAGGCAGAACAAACAAGTGAAAAATAGTAATACAATTTTCTTCATGCTTAGTTAAATTTATAACACATACCAATATTAAACATCAACTGGTTGTCTGGCCCGTTATTACTAACCTCGAATAAATCAATTTTGTCGCTTAGGTATAGGCTATTACTTAGCGAAGCCATAAAACCAAACCCTTGTCTTAAATAGTAACTTACTTCTAATCCAAATGGAAAATAAACGGAACTTACTGTTTCGTGTTTCTTAGGATCTCTGTTGTCTACCGATGGTTTAAAAAGTTTAACATCGGCAATATAATAGCCAGTACCTATAAGCATATGTACCTGAGGAAGTGTTTTTCCAGTTTTTACATTTTCACTTTTTGATATGGCTTTGCGGTAGGCTATATGCCCTTGTAGGTATTGACTTCTGAAATAATGATTTTCTGAAGGTAGATCAAAATCAGACTCACCGCTATTCTTACCAGCTGTGATAGCTAGTTGATATCCGTTTTTGTGATTTTTCTCCTTATTAAAACGCATCGATAAGGCCACGTTTGGAAGGTAACGCTCTGCTGAACTATGGCGTAAATCTCCTAAGAAGATAGTGTTCCCGTAAGAGAGAGAGCCATTCCATGTAATGTTTTGGGCTTTTTTACCCTTGTCCATTGTGTTAAATTTGGACTTCTTTTGTGCCTGTAATGTAGTGCTACAAATGATAAGTAGCGATAGTAATAGTGTGTTTTTCATTGTTCAGTTCGAAAAATTATTCAACAAAGATAAGTTTTATGGGGACTTAGCAATTATAAACTAAAGAAAGAAGACTATTGCGAATTAAGTATATGTGGGTAAATATATTTCACTCATAACTTAGAGTTTTTTTCGGGTGTTTATTTTCAAATCCCCAATCACCTACCCCTATAAATCATTCTTATTCGATCATTAATTTATTGATCATTATAAGGTATCTTGCTGAACTTATAAATTTCATCTCATGAAAAAATTAATGATCCTTCTGTTCGTACTGGCTTTATCTGGCTCGTGTGTACAATCACAAGATAAACATACTATGGAACCTAAACATACCAACAAGCTTATAGACGAGACTTCACCGTATTTACTGCAACATGCACACAATCCTGTAGATTGGTACCCTTGGGGAGAAGAAGCATTTACTAAGGCCAAGGCTGAAAATAAATTGGTAATAGTAAGTATTGGTTACTCTGCCTGTCACTGGTGTCATGTAATGGAACACGAAAGTTTTGAAGACGATTCTGCAGCTGCTGTAATGAACGGTAGATATGTTTGTGTGAAGGTAGATAGGGAGGAGCGTCCCGACGTAGATCAAATTTATATGAATGCTGTTCAGTTAATGACCGGTAGAGGAGGTTGGCCGCTAAACTGTATTGTACTACCCGATGGAAGGCCCATTTGGGGCGGCACCTATTTTAGAAGAGATAAGTGGATCGATCAGATCAGTCAAATCGCAAATTTCTATGATTCTCAACCATCAAAAGCTATAGAATATGCAGAGAAACTTACCCAAGGAATTAGGCAAAGTGAATTAGTCGTTTTCAATAAAGAAAAAACTTCTTTTGATCAGTCTACCCTAAGTGAGGTATATGATTCTTGGGAAAAAAGATTCGATAATATTGAAGGTGGTCCCGACAGAGCCCCAAAATTTCCGATTCCTAACAACTATCAGTTTTTATTGCGTTATGCACATTTAAGTAAAAATGAAACGGCTTTAGATCACGTAAAATTAACATTGGATAAAATCGCATACGGTGGAATTTACGATCATTTAGGTGGTGGGATTACACGTTATTCTACCGATAAGCTATGGAAAGTTCCCCATTTTGAAAAAATGCTTTACGATAATGGTCAAATAGTGAGTTTGTATTGTGAAGCTTACCAAAAGTTTAAAGATCCTGATTATAAAAAATTGATTTATGGAACTTTGGGTTTTATCGAACGAGAGTTGATGTCTAAAGAAGCTGCATTTTATTCTGCTTTAGATGCTGATAGCGAAGGAGAGGAAGGGAAGTTTTATATCTGGAAAAAAGAAGAATTAGAAATTCTTTTAGGAGAGGGCTACGACTTGTTTGCAGACTATTATAATGTAAATAGAAAAGGGTATTGGGAACACGATAATTATATTTTATTACGTAATGATGACGATGAAACAATCGCTAAAAAATACAATCTCTCGCTAGAAGCACTTCAGACTAAAATGGCCTTGTCAGAATCCATTCTTATGAAAGATCGCGATACACGTATACGTCCTGGATTAGACGATAAAACCCTTAGCTCTTGGAATGGGTTAATGCTGAAAGGTTATGTAGATGCCTACCTCACTTTTGGCGAAGAGCACTTTCTTGTAATAGCTATAAAGAATGCCAATTTTCTCTTGGAGAAACAATTGCGTAAAGATGGTGGTTTAAATCATTCCTATAAAGAAGGACGATCTACAATTAATGGCTATCTTGAAGATTACGCTTTTGTAATAGATGCTTTCTTGAAATTATACGAGGCTACTTTAGATGCTAAATGGCTGAGTGAAGCGGATGCTTTAATGGCTTATTCTATGGAACATTTCTACGACCACGACTCGGGTATGTTCTTTTTTACTTCTGATGAAGACCCTGCATTAATTGCCCGAAAAATGGAAGTGAACGATAATGTAATCCCCGCTTCAAACTCCACCATGGCAAATAATTTATTCGTTTTAAGTCACCATTATAGTAGAGCCGATTACCATGAGAAAGCACAACAAATGTTGAGTAATGTTATTGGTCAAGTAGACTCGTACCCCGCTGGATACTCCAACTGGTTAAACTTATTCATCAACCAAGTATATCCATTTTACGAAGTGGCCGTAGTGGGGAAAGAGGCGAAAACCAAAGTTTTAGAAATACACCGTTCTTATATCCCTAATAAGATGGTTTCAGGGGCCTTAAAATCCAGTAATCTTCCCTTATTAGAAAATAGATATAGCAAAGGACAAACTCGTATATTTGTATGCGAAAATAAAGTATGTCAAATGCCAACCGACGATTCGGAAAAGGCACTAGAATTGATGAAATAGGATATGATTGTAGTTACAGGTGCAGCAGGGTTTATTGGTTCTTGTATGGTTTCGAAATTAAACCATGAGAATTTTAAGGATATTATCGTAGTGGATGATTTTTCTAGAACGGATAAAAACGCCAATTTAGAAGGAAAGACTTTTACCGCTAAAGTCCATAGAGATGAATTTTTCGATTGGTTAAAAGAACACGAAAAAGAGGTTCAGTTCATCTTTCATATTGGAGCCAGAACTGATACCAGCGAATTTGATGTTGATTTATTCAACAAACTGAACCTCAACTATACCAAGCAAATGTGGGATGCTTGTGTAGATTATGGCATTCCTTTAGTATACGCCTCTTCTGCTGCTACCTATGGTTTAGGAGAACACGGCTACGAAGATTCGCATGAATTGGTAAATCAGTTAAGCCCTTTGAATCCCTATGGTGATTCTAAAAACGACTTTGATAAATGGGCTTTAGCTCAAGATCGTAAGCCTTATTTTTGGGCTGGAATGAAATTCTTTAACGTTTATGGACCTAATGAATATCACAAGAGTAGAATGGCTTCTGTGGTTTACCATACCTTTAACCAAGTTGGGAAAACGGGCGCTATGAAGTTATTCCGCTCGCATAACCCAGACTTTAAAGATGGTATGCAGCTACGAGACTTTGTTTATGTGAAAGATGTGGTGGAGGTGCTTTATTTTTTCTTACAACACCGTAAAGATTCAGGCTTGTATAACCTAGGAACTGGGAAGTCACGTGCTTTCCTAGATTTAGCAAAAGCAACCTT
Organism: Flavobacteriales bacterium; assembly: GCA_965183875.1. Lineage (GTDB taxonomy): Bacteria > Bacteroidota > Bacteroidia > Flavobacteriales > UBA7430 > UBA6772. Next base: position 156,205 of record CBCYMK010000002.1, read on the forward strand.
TAAAGGGATGGCTGTTAAAGAAGCAATTAGCTTTGTTGATACTCCAGCCGATATACGCGATAAATATCAATATTTTACGGAGGCTAATATGTCTAAACTCTATTCTATTGGTTATACAAAACCATTTCATACGCTCGAAGAAGGGGTGGCAGATTATGTGAAAAATTACTTACTCAAGAATAGCTATTATTAGAGAATTGTACGAATGGTATTTACCTGATAAATCACTATCCTATTCTTACTTTTGTATAAGATTTATTTCACAAAAACACATATATTTGCAGGCCTTTTAAGAGGTTCTAGATTTCTAAAATGCTTATTTATAAGCTTTAACTATAAAATTACGAAGATGAATATTTCAAAAGAAAACATAGATTCATTAAATGCAGTGATTAAAATTGAACTTACTGCAGACGATTATCAATCACAAGTAAATGCTAAACTAGCAAAGCATAGAAAAACTACCGATATGCCTGGTTTCCGTAAAGGGAAAGTGCCTATGGGAGTAATAAATAAGCGTTTTGCTATACCTGTAAAAGTTGAAGAAATTAATAGATTACTTTCGGACTCTCTTACAAAATACATCATTGAAAATAAGTTAGATATTTTAGGGAATCCACTACCTAAAGATGGAGCACATATAAGCTGGGAAAATCAAGATGATTTTACTTTTGAATATGAAGTGGGCTTGGCTCCAGAATTTAAGGTGAGCTTATCTAAGAAAAATAAACTGGATTATTTCATCATAAAAGCAGATGATGAAATGGTAGATAAGTACGCGGTAGATATTGCTAAGCGCTACGGAAAAATGTCTAGTCCAGAAAAAGTAGAAGATAAAGATCTAGTTTACGGAACTTTCTTAGAACTTGACGCGGATGGAAAAGAAATAGAAGAGGGCTTGAGCAACCAAGCATCAATCTCTTTAGAAACTCTGAAAACCAAAAAAATAAAGTCTGAGTTTATTGGCTCTGAAAAAGGTGCAATTATTACTATTGACCCTAAGAAGTCATTTATCGAAAATACAGACGTAGCTTCTTTATTGGGAATAGAGAAAGAAGCCTTTGAAACTTTAACGGCTAAATTCTCTTTCACTATTAATAATATTAGTAGAATGGAACCTGCTGAATTAAATGCAGAATTGTTCGATAAGATGTACGGTGAGGGTGTTGTAAAAACGGAAAAAGAATTTAGAGCGAAAATTGCAGCAGAGGCTGAGGCAATGTTTGTAGCCGAATCTGATCGTAAGTTCCAAAATGATTCAGTAGAATATTTATTGGAAAAAACTGCTATTGAATTACCGGAAACATTTTTGAAAAAATGGATGCAGACCGTTTCGGAAACTCCTATTACCCTTTCTGAAGTAGAAGACCAATTTGTAGGTTATAAAACCTCTCTTAAATGGCAAATTATTGAAAATAGAATTGCCAAAGAAAATAAGCTAAGCGTTACTAGGGAGGAGGCTGTAGCCGAGACAAAGAAATTGATCGCCGCACAAATGGCTCAATATGGTCAAGTATCACCAGAAGAGGATATGCTTGAGCAGTATGCAAACCAGGTGTTGGCCAACAAGCAAGAGGAAAAAAATATTTACGACAGAGCTTTTTCAGCTAAAATGACTAGCTTCTTTAAAGAGACCTTTAAGATGAATGAGAAAGAAATTTCTTACCAAGATTTCATGAAAATGACACAGGCTTAATAGTTTATTAATATCCATAAAAAAGGCTTAGTTTAACTAAGCTTTTTTTATTTTAGCTACTATAATTAAAATCAATAGACCATGTTTTCAAACGATGAGTTTCGCAAATTTGCCATCAAAGATCAAGGGATTAGCAGTACTACTGTAGATTCATTTACTTCGATGATGAACAACTATATTTCTCCTACTATTATAGAAGAACGCCAAATGAACGTAGCTTCTATGGATGTGTTTTCTAGACTAATGATGGATAGAATTATATTTTTAGGAGTTCCTATAAATGATTATGTGGCTAATATTATCCAAGCACAATTGTTGTTCTTAGAGTCTGTAGACGCTAAAAAGGACATTCAAATTTATTTAAATACTCCAGGTGGCGGTGTATATGCTGGTTTAGGTATTTACGATACCATGCAGTATATAGCGCCCGATGTGGCTACTATTTGTACTGGTATGGCAGCTAGTATGGGGGCTGTTTTATTATGTGCCGGGGCAGAGGGTAAGCGTACTGCTCTAAGACACTCACGTGTTATGATCCATCAACCTCTAGGAGGGGCTCAGGGACAAGCTTCTGATATAGAGATTACAGCTAGAGAAATTCAGAAATTGAAAAATGAACTCTACACTATTATCTCCGAGCATTCAGGAAAACCCTTCGATCAGGTATGGAAAGATAGTGATAGAGATTACTGGATGACTTCTGCTGAAGCTAAAGAATACGGTATGATTGATGAAGTTCTTATTAGAACCAAATAAACTATAAATTGATTACTACTAAAAAAGCCATTGTATTTACAATGGCTTTTTTAGTTCTTACATCTGTTTTCTCTCCTGCTGTTGACGGGCCAAAAGCTAATTTTAAATTATTCTAACAAGAAATGGAAACTTGACTGCCCTAATTTTGTACACTTTCAGCCCTATATGAAAAATGGCTGAAATGAGTGAGAAATCAACTTCCGATAATTATAGGGATAGTCCTCAATTTTTTAATTCTTATCTACTGACTACTTAACTTCTTCATTCTACTCCTCAGTTAATACGCAAAAAAAAACTCTCGAATTATCGAGAGTTTTTTTGTTATTGAAACATTTCTTTAACCTTGTCAAAGAATGATTTATTGTTTTTGTCTGGGTCTGGTTTGAAGTTGTCATCTTCCTTACAGTTTTCAAAGAATTTCTTTTGTTCTTTGCTGAGTTCTTGTGGTGTCCATACATTTACATGTACCAAAAGGTCTCCGTCACCATATCTGTCAACACTTGGTAGTCCCTTCCCGCGTAAGCGTAAAATTTTACCCGATTGTATACCTGCTTCAAGTTTAATTTTAACTTTAGAAGATATTGTTTGTATTGCAGGGTTCGATCCTAAAACAGCATCAGCATAACTGATGTATAGGTCGTAATGTAAGTTCTTGCCGTCTCTGGTTAAAGACTCGTGAGCGATTTCTTCAATTACTACTATAAGGTCTCCAGCTACCCCTCCTCTAGGAGCAATATTTCCCTTTCCAGAAACCGATAACTGCATTCCATCTTCAACTCCTGCAGGAATTTTAATGCTAACCTCTTCAGGTTTCTTAACTACACCTTGTCCGCTACAAGTACCACAAGCACTAGTCGCTGTTTGTCCTTGTCCACCACAACCATTACAAGTTGCTGCAGTTTGCATTCTACCTAAGGGTGTATTTACTATTTGTACTGTCTGTCCAGAACCATTACAGTGGTTACAGGTGTTTAAATTCCCATTCTCTGCACCGGTAGCATTACAGTCATCGCAACCAACATTCTTGTTGATTTTGATTTTCTTTTCTACACCGTTGGCAATGTCTTCAAGAGTAAGTTTTACCCGTACTCTAAGGTTCGACCCTTTGGCTCTACGGCGTCCGCCTCTAGAACCTCCGAAACCACCTCCACCACCAAAAGCAGATCCGAATATATCTCCAAACTGACTGAATATGTCGTCCATATTCATTCCGCCACCTCCGAAGCCGCCACCACCGGCACCTTCTAATCCTGCATGACCGTATTGGTCGTAGCGAGCTCTTTTGTTGGAGTCGTTAAGTACTTCGTAAGCTTCTGCAGCTTCCTTAAATTTCCCTTCCGCGCTTTTGTCGTCCGGGTTTTTATCTGGATGAAACTTAAGGGCTAGTTTCCTGTAGGCCTTTTTAAGTTCCTTTTCTGTAGCACCCTTGGTAACCCCTAGAATATCGTAATAATCTCTTTTAGCCATGGCTTATGATTATTTTCCAACTACAACTTTAGCGTAGCGGATTACTTTGTCGTTTAATAAATATCCTTTCTCCGTTTCATCGATTACTTTACCAATCATCTTTTTGTTAGGTGCTGGAATTTGTGTAATCGCTTCGTGAAAGTCAGTGTTGAACGCTAAGCCTATAGATGATTCCATTGCTTTAAGTCCTTTTTGCTCTAGTATACCAGATAGCTTAGAATGGATTAAATCCATTCCTTTTGCCATCTCTTCAGTTTCTTTAGAGTCGGCTCTGTGTTGTGCTGCTCTATCGAAATCATCTAATATAGGTAGCATAGATTCGAAAAATTCCAAACCTGCATTTCTGTACAATTCTATACGTTCTTTAGCAGTTCGTTTTTTGAAGTTCTCGAATTCAGCAAACATTCTTAAATGTTTGTCTTTTAATTCATTTACTTCTTTTTCTAACTGCCCTTCTTTGGTTAATTCAATTACAGGCTCTTGTTCTTGAACTTGTTCCTCAGTTGTTTCTTGTGTATCTGTAGTAGCTTGTACTTCTTCTTGCTCTTTATTCTCTGGCATCTTTCTTTTTGTTAGATTTTGCTAGTCTGCTCTAGGCAAATTGTTTGCCATTTTATTACTTGTGACATTATGTCTTAAATTCTATTTCCTTGACTCTAAATTGACTGATTAGTCTGCGGATTAGTCAGTATATAGTGAAATGAAGTCAGAAGTTTTACAAAGGAGAAACTAGAAGTCAGAATAGATAGTTGAGGTTTTTTTAATTCAGACTTACTACGGGAAGTTAGCTAGGAGGTAGTGTACCAGAGTAAGAAACTTTCGTAAAAAGAAAGCAATTAAAATCATTTTTTAACCTACTGAGGATCTCCAAGAAAAGGCGCACCATATTCAGTGTTTATTTGTTTTAACTAAGCATCACTTAAAACTCAAAACTGATTCTGTATTTTCTTTAAACAACTCTATTACAGAGAGACTTGCCAATAGATATGGGAATATAATTATAATTACTCTGCCAATCTTTTTATTGTAGCATATAATGCAGGTCCTTCTAGGTTTTTGGCTATAATAGTTCCTTTTTCATCTATTAAGAAATTACTAGGTATACTATTGATATGGTATTGTCTGACTACTTCTGCGTTCCATCCTTTGAGTTCACTACCGTGACTTTTCCATACCAATCCATCTTTTTCGATTGCCTCAATCCAATCTGCTTTGGCATCTTTTTGTTTCTGATTACCTCTGCGGTCTGTAAGGCCATCTAAAGATATGCTGATTACCTCAAATCCATCTGCTGTTTTAAATGCCGCTTGATGTAGTTTGTTATACACCGAAACAATAGCTGGGTTATCTTTTCTGCAAGGTCCACACCAGGAAGCCCAAAAATCTAACAGGACTATTTTTCCTCTATACTCGCTGAGTGAAAAGGAAATCCCTTCGGGAGACTCAATAGTAAAGTCCGGAGCTGTATCTCCAATATTTAAACCTTCTGCCTGAGTGCCCAATAAACGAGAGTCCTTTGCAATAAAGCTAAAACAAAGTAATAGAGAGCTTATTAATAAAGTGGATCTAAGTTTATGCATGGTGTTGTTTGAAATTAGTCTTTAGATTTAATTTATACGTGTTATATCAGCACCAATAGCTTTTAATCGCGCCTCAATGTCTTCGTACCCTCTGTCAATTTGTTCTATATTGTGAATGGTGCTTTCACCCTCAGCCGATAAGGCAGCTATAAGTAGCGAAATGCCGGCTCTTATATCTGGTGAAGTCATTACTGTAGGTTTTAACGAACTTTTTCTATCTAGTCCTATTACAGTAGCTCTGTGCGGATCGCAAAGAATAATTTGAGCTCCCATATCTATTAGTTTATCCGTAAAGAATAAACGACTTTCAAACATTTTTTGGTGTATTAATACCGAACCACGTGCCTGAGTAGCTACTACTAAGATTATACTCAATAAATCTGGTGTAAATCCAGGCCAAGGTGCATCAGAAATATTCATTATCGAACCGTCAATAAAACTTTCAATTTCATAAGAGTCCTGACTAGGTACAAATAGATCGTCTCCTCGTCTCTCTAACTTAATTCCCAATTTCTTAAAGGTATTTGGGATCACTCCTAATTCATCGTAGGCTACATCTTTAATGGTGAGTTCCGATTGTGTCATTGCGGCTAGACCGACCCAAGAACCAATTTCAATCATGTCTGGTAATACAGAGTGTTCACATCCGCTTAATTTTTCTACTCCTTCAATTATAAGTAAGTTAGAACCTATGCCAGATATCTTTCCGCCCATGCGATTAATCATCTTGCATAACTGTTGTAAGTAGGGTTCGCAGGCTGCATTATATATAGTAGTGGTTCCCTTAGCTAAACATGCCGCCATTACAATATTTGCAGTTCCTGTTACTGAGGCTTCCTCTAAGAGCATATACGCTCCCTTTAGTTCTTCTGCTTTAATCTCGAAGAACCCATTTTTGTCGTCATAATTAAAAGAAGCACCTAATTTTTCGAATCCTATAAAATGGGTATCTAGTCTTCTTCTTCCAATTTTGTCTCCACCAGGACGGGGAATTGCTGCTTGTCCAAAACGAGCAAGTAGTGGCCCTACAATCATTATAGATCCTCTTAGTTTACCCCCCTTTTGTCTGAAGTCTTCGCTGTATAAATGCTCTAAGTCAATTTCATCTGCTTGGAAACTGTAGGAGCCCTTCGCCAATTTGTTAACCTTTACACCTAAGTCGCCTAAGATCTCAATCAGTTTATTTACGTCTACAATATCTGGAATATTGTTAATGGTAATTTTTTGATCTGACAGGAGTACTGCACTTAAAATTTGTAGTGCTTCATTTTTTGCACCTTGAGGTCTTATTTGACCACCTAGTTTTTTACCGCCTTTAATTTTGAATGAAGCCATATGGTTTTATTTTCTTTTTCCGTGCTGTGAACGACCACGGTTATTTTGTTGTTTCTTTTGAGTTTTCACCTGTGGTTTAACGTCTGCAAATACAGAAAGTTTAAACTGGTCTTTCATGGTTAATTTACCTGCAGATAATTGATCTAGGTGTTTTAGGATGGCTTCATCCTCAACCGTAGATTTATTCCAGGTTAAGTAAGATTTTTTCATGTGGTTTGCTATACAAAACACCATGATGTCTTTGTGGTCCCCGTCTTCAATTTCAATTGCACGGTCAATAATTTGGGGAAGTATTTTACCGTAATAGCGCAGCTTAATATTATTCTCTGAATACGGGACTTTTTCGGGTTTTTCTTTTAAGGATTCCTTTGAAGGTTTATCGTAAGGAGAGTCTACGTCTAATGTGAAATCAGACATAATAAATAGATGATCCCATAACTTGTGTTTAAAGTCGGGTACATCTCTTAGGTGTGGGTTTAAGTTTCCCATCACTTCTATAATCGCTCTGGCTTGGTGATTTCTTTTTTCACGGTCTTCGATTTCTATAATCGAGTGTACCATTTTCTGCACATTTCTTCCGTATTCAGGAATAATTAAATGGGGCAGGCTCGTATTGTATTCCATTCAAATTTTATTTGAGGATGTTGAGTTTCGCAAATTTTGCTAACAATGTTTTTTCTCCAACATCTGTAAAGTTAATGCTAATTTTTTTATTGGCACCACTGCCTTCTAATTTGCAGATAATACCAAGTCCAAATCTTTCGTGCTCCACTTTCATACCCGTACTATAATCTTGTTCGGTATAATTGCGAGCTTGTATATTGGGATCTAGTTTTTTCAGGTTCTTTGGTACAAAGATAGGCTTAGATTGAGGCCTTCTTTGTTCTTTCTTTTCTGGAGTCTTATTAAACCTCGAAGGAACTTTTGTTTTGTAGTTTCCTCCGCTAACTCTTGGAGAGTCACCCCTGCGAGATGGTTTTATATTGATGAAGTCTAAATCTAGAAATTGCTCATCTATTTCTTCTATAAACCTACTCGGCTCACAGTCTATAAGGTTTCCCCATCGGTATCGGCTCAAAGCAAAACTTAGCGTAGCTTTTTTTTCTGCTCTTGTAAGGGCTACGTAAAATAAACGTCTTTCCTCTTCAAGGTCTGCTCTAGAGCTCATTGACATTTGAGAAGGGAATAGGTTTTCTTCTAGTCCTACTATATAAACATATTTATACTCTAATCCTTTAGATTGGTGTATGGTCATTAAGGATACATGGTCTCCATTATCGTCCGTTTCTTTGTCGTTGTCGGTTAATAAGGCAATATCCTCTAAGAAATACATCAAACTCGTATTTCTTTCATCCTCCGGTTTCTCGTTCTCTTGATCTACAAAGTCTTTAATCCCATTTAGTAATTCTTGGAGGTTTTCGTACTTGCTAATACCTTCAGGAGTTTTGTCGGCTTGCATTTCTCTAAAAAGACCCGATTGTTTAGCTATATAAGAGGCTACCTCATAGGCATCTTGCTCTTTTGCCATTGCTTGGAATCCTTTTATAAGGATGGCGAAATTTTCAACCTTTATTGTACTACCTGCATTTAAACCTGTTTCTTCAGACTTTATATTTTCTATAACAGACCAAAAGGATTTCTTTTGTTCTTTAGCCCTCAAGGTAATTTTGTCAATAGAGCTATTTCCAATTCCTCTTTTAGGGTAGTTTATAATTCTGCGTATCGCTTCTTCGTCTTGTGCATTAGAGGCCATTCTGAAATAAGCCATCATGTCCTTAATTTCTTTTCTTTGGTAAAAAGAAAGCCCACCATATATGCGGTAGGGTATGCCTCTTTTTCGCAACGCTTCTTCCATACTACGCGACTGTGCGTTGGTGCGGTATAGAATAGCGAAATCTTCATTTAAAGCTTGGTCGCGGTTTTTTGTTTCTTGGATGTTCGAGCCCACCATTGCGGCTTCGTCATTGTCCGTCATTGCTCTATTAACCTTTATTTTTTCTCCAAGGTCGTTCGAGGTCCATACTTTCTTGTCGAGTTGCTCAGTGTTTTTACTGATAATACTGTTTGCGGCCTTTACTATATTCTGTGTAGAACGGTAATTTTGTTCTAGTTTGATTATTGTTGAGTCTGCATAATCCTTTTTGAAGTTGAGTATATTTCGAATGTTTGCACCACGAAAGGCGTATATACTTTGTGCATCGTCTCCTACAACACATAAATTCTCGAAACGAGAAGCCAGTGCTTTCACAATTAAGTATTGTGAGTGGTTGGTATCTTGGTACTCATCTACTAAGATATATTTAAAGCGATCTTGGTATTTTAGAAGTACGTCTGGAAAACGGAATATAAGCTCGTTTGTTTTTAGAAGTAAATCATCAAAATCCATCGCGCCAGATTTAAAACACTCCTTTACATAGGTTTCGTAAATTACTCCCATTTGTGGACGATGTGCCGAATCGTCTTGTGTTTTTAGTTCTGTATTATTGTTATATGCCTTAACGGTAATTAAGTTGTTTTTAAATGAGGATATTCGAGAGGCTACTATATTTACCTTGTAGATATCCGTATCTAAACTCATCTCCTTAATAATACGCCTTAGTAAGGCTTTGGAGTCATCTGAATCGTATATTGTGAAGTTGGAAGGGTAGCCTAATTTATCGGCTTCAAAGCGCAATATTTTTGCGAATACAGAGTGGAAGGTACCCATCCATAAATTCTTAGCTTCTGGGCCAATAATTTTCTGAATACGTTCTTTCATTTCCTTTGCCGCTTTATTGGTAAAGGTTAAGGATAGTATATTAAACGCATCAACTCCTTTGTGTAATAGGTGTGCTATACGGTAGGTTAATACTCTGGTTTTCCCTGAGCCTGCACCTGCAATAACCATTACAGGGCCTTCAGTTTTTTCTACAGCTTTACGCTGAGATGGGTTTAATTGCGCTAAATAATCACTCATTTTTTTTACGCTATATATAAGGTGTAAATATATTCTAGATAGAAGTTTCAAAGTTAATTTTTATTCTAGGCTTTTGAGTATGTCTTGATAAAAATAATAAGCAGTGTAAGTTGCTCATCTTCTTTGGGTAAACAGCTTATAGTCTTTTGTTTTAATTCTTAAAAAATAAAAAACGATGATTTTACTTTCTGTAGAAGTTAGTCCTAGCTTCCATAAATAGCTAAAACAAAGAGTATCAATAAATAAAAGAGATTAGCTATTTGTAGGTTTGGGGAATTGTTATACATTTGCAATCCCTAAAAATTAGGGAACTTGTATATAAATCAATTATAAACTAAAACGCATTATGCCTACTATTCAGCAGTTGGTACGAAAAGGTCGTGAAAAATTTACTAAGAAAAGTAAATCGGCCGCACTAGATGCTTGTCCTCAAAGAAGAGGTGTTTGTACCCGTGTATACACTACAACTCCAAAGAAACCTAACTCTGCAATGCGTAAAGTAGCCAGAGTAAGATTGACTAACGGAAACGAAGTGAATGCATATATCCCGGGTGAAGGACACAACTTGCAAGAGCACTCGATTGTTTTGGTACGTGGTGGAAGAGTAAAAGATCTTCCAGGTGTACGTTACCATATCGTTCGTGGAGCTTTGGACACAGCTGGTGTTGATGGACGTACTCAAAGACGTTCTAAGTACGGAGCTAAAAAACCTAAAAAGTAATCAGAGTAATCTGAAGAAAAAAGCAAAATGAGAAAAGCAAAAGCTAAAAAAAGAGTCTTATTACCAGATCCAAGGTTTAACGACACGCTCGTAACGCGTTTCGTTAATAACTTGATGTTAGACGGTAAGAAGAGTACTGCGTTTAGAATCTTTTACGATGCAATTGACATCATTGAAGAGAAAAGCGGAGACGAAGAAAATTCATTGGAGATCTTCAAGAAAGCCTTAGTAAATGTAACACCACATGTAGAAGTACGTAGTAGAAGAGTGGGTGGAGCAACTTTCCAGATTCCTATGCAGATTCGTCCAGACAGGAAGTTGTCTTTAGGCATGAAGTGGTTGATTTCGGAGTTTTGCAAGAAAAAGAAACGATAATACGATGGGGCAAAAATTAGCTTCATGAGAGTTATGGCTGCTTTTAAAGAAGAGGGTGGTGCATGTCAAAAAGAAAGAACCGATACATTCACCGAATGGCTGAGGCTAACAAAGCATTCTCACACTTTAGATTTTAATCATTAATGGCAAAGAAGATGACTTAAAAAAGATCTAGAAATATACGCGTAACATTGGTATCATGGCTCACATTGATGCTGGTAAAACAACAACTACTGAGAGAATCCTATTGTACTACACAGGTGATTAACTCATAAGATTGGAGAAGTACATGATGGAGCTTCAACAATGGATTGGATGGAGCAAGAAGCAAGAAAGAGGTATTACCATTACTTCTGCTGCAACTACTTGTACTCTGGAAATTTCCAACAAACAAAGGGGTTGCTCTTCCTAACACAGAAGAATTTAAAATTAACATCATTGATACTCCTGGTCACGTTGATTTTACCGTTGAGGTAGAACGTTCATTACGTGTGTTGGATGGTGCTGTAGCTTTATTTTGTGCAGTAGGTGGGGTTGAGCCTCAGTCTGAAACTGTATGGCGTCAAGCTGATAAATACAATGTACCTCGTATTGGTTTCGTTAACAAAATGGACCGTGCAGGTGCAGACTTCTTAAACGTGGTTGCCCAAGTTAAAGAACGTTTAGGTGCTCACCCAGTGCCTCTTCAAATACCTATTGGTGCAGAAGAGACTTTCCGTGGTGTAGTTGACCTTATTTCTAACAAAGCGATTACCTGGGAGAATAACGACCAAGGTATGACTTACAACGAAATCGAAATCCCTGAGGATTTAGTTGACGTTGTTGCTGAGTGGAGAGAGAAATTAGTTGAATCTGTTGCCGAATACGACGACAATTTAATGGAGAAATTCTTCGACGATCCAGATTCAATTACTGAAGCTGAATTGGAAGCTGCAATTAAAGCTGCCGTTCACGATATGAAAATTACTCCTATGTTCTGTGGTTCTGCCTTTAAGAACAAAGGTGTACAAGCGGTATTAGATGCTGTAATGGAATTCTTACCATCTCCGATGGATGTAGAGTCTATTATAGGTACTAATCCTGATACTGAAGAGCAAGAAGAGCGCAAGCCAAATGTAGATGAGCCATTCTCGGCTTTAGCATTTAAAATCGCTACTGACCCATTCGTAGGTCGTCTTTGTTTCTTTAGAGTTTATTCGGGTAACTTGGATGCAGGTTCTTATATCTGGAATTCAAGAACTGGAAAGAAAGAGCGTATTTCTCGTATCTTCCAAATGCACTCAAATAAGCAAAATGCAATTACAAATATTGGTGCTGGTGATATCGGTGCAGGTGTTGGTTTTAAAGACATCCGTACTGGTGATACACTTCACTCAGAGAAAAATCCAATCGTTCTTGAATCGATGTCTTTCCCTGAGCCAGTAATTGGTATTGCTGTAGAGCCTAAAACGAAGGCTGATATGGATAAGATGGGACTAGCTTTAGGTAAATTATCTGAAGAAGATCCAACATTCCGTGTAGCAACTAACCAAGATACAGGTCAAACTGTAATTTCTGGTATGGGTGAGCTTCACTTAGATATCCTTATCGATCGTATGAAGCGTGAGTTTAAAGTTGAATGTAACCAAGGTGAACCTCAAGTGCAATACAAAGAGGCTATCCGTGCTACAATCGATCACAGACAAACTTATAAGAAGCAATCTGGTGGTAAAGGTAAATTCGCCGATATCCAGTTTACTATCGGACCTGTAGACGAAGTCGAAGGAGAAGAAGTAAAAGAAGGATTAGTATTCGTAAATAAGATCAAGGGTGGTTCTGTTCCTAGAGAATTTGTACCGTCTATTCAAAAAGGTTTCGAACAAGCTATGGTAAACGGTCCTTTGGCTGGTTATCCAATGGATAGCTTACAAGTTACTTTATTTGATGGGTCTTTCCACGCTGTCGATTCAGATGCATTGTCATTCGAAGTTGCAGCTAAACAGGGATACAAAGAATCTTGTAAAAAAGCAACGCCTACTTTACTTGAACCGATTATGAAGCTTGAGGTGGTAACACCAGAAGCAAATATGGGTGATGTAGTAGCTGATTTGAACCGTAGAAGAGGTCAAGTAGCTGGTATGGACTCTCGTAACGGAGCACAAGTAATTAAAGCGAATGTGCCACTTTCTGAAATGTTTGGATACGTAACAACATTACGTACTGTAACATCGGGTAGAGCAACTTCAACTATGGAGTTCTCACACTACGATGACTGTCCAAAAAGTATTTCAGAAGCTGTGATAGCTAAAGTTAACGGTAACTCTTAATTCAGATACAATGAGTCAAAAGATTAGAATCAAACTAAAGTCTTACGACCACAACTTAGTAGACAAGTCTGCTGAGAAGATCGTGAAAACTGTTAAGACTACAGGTGCTGTTGTGAATGGACCAATTCCATTGCCAACTCACAAAAGAATATACACAGTTCTTCGTTCACCTCACGTGAACAAGAAAGCGCGTGAGCAGTTCGAATTGAGCTCTTACAAGCGTTTGCTTGACATCTATAGTTCATCATCAAAAACAGTTGATGCTTTGATGAGACTAGAGTTGCCAAGTGGTGTTGAAGTAGAGATCAAAGTTTAATTAGTCATCCATTAAATAAACAAACATGCCAGGTTTAATTGGAAAAAAAGTAGGAATGACTAGCATTTTTAACGAGCAAGGGAAGAATATCCCTTGCACCGTTTTAGAAGTTGGTCCTTGTGTTGTGACACAGGTTAGAACCCTCGAAACAGATGGTTACGAGGCTATTCAGCTGGGTTATGGTGAGAAGAAAGCAAAGAATGCCGGTAAAGCACTTACCGGTCATTTTGCGAAAGCGAACACTACACCTAAAGTAAAAGTTCAAGAATTCAATGGATTCGAAACTGAACTTAACTTAGGAGATGTAGTAGACGTGGAGCTTTTCACTGAAGGTGAATATGTTGATGTAACTGGCGTTTCAAAGGGTAAAGGTTTTCAAGGGGTTGTTAAACGTCATAATTTCCGTGGTGTAGGTGATGCTACGCACGGTCAGCATAACCGTTTACGTGCTCCAGGTTCTATTGGTGCGGCTTCGTACCCTGCACGTGTATTCAAAGGAATGCGCATGGCAGGTCGTATGGGGACAGATCAAGTAACTGTAGCAAACCTACAGGTCTTGAAAGTACTCAAGGATAAAAACCTATTAGTTGTTAAAGGTTCTGTACCAGGACCAAAAAACTCACTCTTAACCATCGAGAAATAATGGAAGCAGTAGTTTTAGACATTAAAGGTAAAGATACTGGAAGAAAAGTAGCTTTAACCGATGCGATCTACGCGATCGAACCAAATGATCACGCTGTATATTTAGATGTGAAGCAATACTTGGCTAACCAACGTCAAGGTACTCACAAATCTAAAGAAAGAGCTGAGATTACTGGTAGTACCAGAAAAATCAAAAAGCAAAAAGGAACGGGTACCGCTCGTGCAGGTAGTATTAAATCTCCTGTATTCCGTGGTGGTGGTCGTGTTTTTGGACCTCGTCCAAGAAATTATTCTTTCAAGTTAAACAAGAAGTTAAAGACTTTAGCTCGTAAATCTGCTTTCACTATCAAAGCAAAAGAAGAAGCTATTGTTGTTTTAGAGAACGTTAATTTTGACTCTCCAAAAACTTCTGCTTACTCGGATATGATTTCTAATTTAGGTCTTAACACGAGAAAAACGTTGTTAGTGCTTGGAGATTCAAATAAAAATGTATATTTGTCCTCGCGAAATTTACAATACGCACAAGTGATAACTGCTTCAGAATTAAGTACTTACAAAATACTTAACTCAGGAACAGTTTTATTAACTGAAGCAGCTGTAGAGAAGATTGAGAACATTTTAAGCTAAACAGACTATGAACATTCTTATTAAACCGGTAATAACCGAGAAGATGACAAAAGAAAGCGAGACGAATAATCGTTTCGGTTTTATTGTTGATAGAAGAGCTAATAAGCTTGAAATCAAAGGCGCTGTAGAGAAAATGTACGGCGTGTCTGTAGAGAAAGTTAGAACTATGATTTACCCTGGTAAAGCTAAATCTCGTAATACGAAAGGTGGCGTTATTAGCGGTAGAACAAATTCTTACAAGAAAGCTATTGTAGATGTAGCTGAAGGTGAGAGTATTGATTTTTATAGCAATATTTAAATAAGTTATGGCAGTTAGAAAATTAAGACCAACAACGCCAGGTCAAAGACACAAAGTAGCGAATACCTTCGATGGTATTACAACCGCTACTCCTGAAAAGTCTTTGCTTGCACCGATGAAACGTTCTGGAGGTAGAAATAACTCTGGACGTATGACAATGCGCTATATCGGTGGTGGTCACAAAAGACGTTACCGTATCATTGACTTCAAAGAGAGAAGTTTGGTATGGAAGCTAATGTGACTACAATAGAATACGATCCAAACCGTTCGGCTCGTATTGCACTGGTAGTTTACGCAGATGGTGAAAAACGGTATATCATTGCTCCGAATGGTCTAAATGTTGGTGACAAGATTGTGTCTGGTAAAGATGCAGCTACTGAAATTGGAAATGCACTTTTCTTAAGTGACATTCCATTAGGTACAATTGTTCACAACATAGAACTTCGTCCGGGACAAGGTGCTGTAATGGCTCGTAGCGCAGGTGCATATGCACAATTAGTCGCAAGAGAAGGTAAATACGCAATTCTTAGACTTCCTTCTGGAGAGACAAGAATGGTGTTAGTTACTTGTTTAGCAACAGTAGGTGTTGTTACTAACAGTGAGAGAGGCCTCGAAAGATCAGGTAAAGCAGGTCGTTCTAGATGGCTTGGACGTCGTCCAAGAACTAGAGGTGTTGCTATGAACCCGGTTGATCACCCAATGGGTGGTGGTGAAGGTAAATCTTCTGGAGGACACCCACGTTCTAGAAATGGTATCCCAGCGAAGGGTTATAAAACTCGTTCGAAGAAGAAGGCTACCAATAAGTATATTGTAGAACGAAGAAAGAAATAAACAGATATGGCGCGTTCACTAAAAAAAGGACCATTCGTACACTTTAAGCTAGAAAAGAAAGTTTTAGCTAATGTAGAGTCAAACAAAAAATCGGTAATTAAAACTTGGTCTAGAGCCTCGATGATTACGCCTGATTTTGTAGGACAAACAATTGCAGTACATAATGGTCGTCAGTTTATACCTGTTTTTGTTACCGAGAACATGGTAGGTCACAAGTTAGGAGAATTTTCTCTTACTCGTACTTACAGAGGTCACGGTGGTAAAAAAGATAAAGGTAAAAGATAACAATATATAGCCTTAATCATGGGAAAAAGAAAACATAACTCGGCTGTAGCTATGAAAGAAGCACGTGCAGACGTTGCTTTTGCCAAGCTAAACAATTGCCCAACTTCGCCAAGAAAGATGCGTCTTGTGGCTGATTTGGTACGTGGAGTTGAGGTAAACAAAGCTCTTCAAATTTTGAAGTTTAACACTAAGGAAGCTTCTTCTCGTCTAGAGAAACTTCTTCTATCTGCGGTTGCCAACTGGCAAGCAAAGAACGAAGAACTTCGTATGGAAGAAAGTGGTTTGTTCGTAAAGGAAATTCAAGTCGACTCTGCTCGAGTATTGAAACGTTTACGTCCAGCTCCTCAAGGTAGAGCTCACAGAATTAGAAAACGTTCAAATCACGTTACACTCGTGGTGGGAAGTAAATCAGAAAAAGAATAAGCTGATATGGGACAAAAGACTAATCCAATAGGTAACCGTTTGGGAATCATCAGAGGATGGGATTCGGCATGGTATGGCGGAAAAAACTTCGGTGACAAATTAGTAGAAGATCACAAAATACGTAAGTATGTTGATGCTCGTCTAGCTAAAGCAAGCGTTTCTAAAGTGATTATCGAGCGTACCTTAAAGCTCGTTACTATCACTATCTGTTCTGCAAGACCTGGTATTATTATCGGGAAAGGTGGTTCTGAAGTAGACCGATTGAAAGAAGAGTTAAAGAAATTAACTCAAAAAGATGTTCAAGTGAATATCTTTGAAATCAAGAGACCAGAAACTGATGCTAAATTAGTTGGTCAATCTATCGCTCGTCAGATCGAAGGTCGTATCTCTTACCGTAGAGCGGTAAAGATGGCTATTGCTTCTGCAATGCGTATGGGTGCCGACGGTATTAAAATTCAAGTTTCAGGCCGTTTGAATGGTGCTGAGATGGCTCGTTCTGAAATGTATAAAGATGGTAGAACACCATTGCATACATTCCGTGCAGACATCGACTACGCTCTTGTAGAATCTCATACAACTTACGGTGTTTTAGGCGTAAAAGTATGGATCTGTAAAGGTGAGTTATACGGTAAACGTGACTTAACTCCTATCGAGACTTTATCGAAAGGTACTAAGAAGCCAAGTCGTGGTGGTGCTAGAGGTGGTTCACAACGCAAAAAAAGAAAGTAGTAATTAGTTCTACTAAAAAGTAAAAAGATGTTACAACCAAAAAGAACGAAGTTTCGTAAAATGCAAAAAGGTCGCATGAAGGGTAATGCTGGACGTGGGAATCAAATTGCATTCGGATCTTTCGCTATCAAAGCTTTGGAAGAATGTTGGATCACATCTCGTCAGATCGAAGCAGCACGTATCGCGGCAACGCGTTATATGAAGCGTGAAGGACAAATGTGGATTCGTATTTTCCCAGACAAACCTATTACTAAGAAACCTGCGGAAGTACGTATGGGTAAAGGTAAAGGTGCACCCGAATATTGGGCAGCAGTAGTTAAACCAGGTCGTGTTTTGTTTGAATTAGACGGAGTGTCTATGGAGCTAGCAAAAGAAGCATTGCGTTTATCTGCTCAAAAAATGCCTATAACAACTAAGTTCGTAGTTCGTAGAGACTACGTTGAAGCTTAATCGATAAATTTTTAGCGATGAAACAAGCTGTAATTATTGAAATGTCAACTGAGGAGTTGGTAGGATCACTTAAAGAGGTAAGAACTACACTAGCTAAATTAAATTTAGCACATGCAGTATCTCCTTTAGAGAACCCTGTCCAACTTCGTGAAACAAAGAAAACAGTTGCGCGTATTCTAACGGAAGTTAGAAGAAGAGAACTAGAAGCATAAACAAAGATGGAAACTAGAAATCTTAGAAAAGAACGTGTCGGTGTTGTGAAAAGCAACAAAATGGACAAGTCTATTACCGTAACGATTGAGCGTAAGGAAAGACACGCTATGTACGGAAAATTCGTGAAGAAATCTTCTACTTTGGTAGCTCATGATGAGAAAAATGATTGCAATATCGGTGATACTGTGCGCATCATGGAAACTCGTCCAATGAGTAAATCAAAGAACTGGAGATTAGTAGAAATCCTAGAAAGAGCGAAGTAAAATGGTACAACAGGAAAGTCGATTAAAAGTAGCCGACAATACGGGAGCCAAAGAAGTTCTTTGTATCCGTGTATTAGGTGGTACTCGCAGAAGATACGCTTCGTTAGGAGACAAGATCGTCGTTACTATCAAATCTGCAATGCCTGCAGGTTCAGTAAAGAAAGGTCAAGTTTCTACAGCCGTAGTCGTTCGTACAAGAAAAGAAGTACGTCGTCCAGATGGATCTTATATCCGTTTTGATGACAACGCTTGTGTTTTGTTGGATACTGCAGGTCAAATGAAGGGTACACGTGTTTTTGGGCCAGTGGCTCGTGAATTACGTGATAAGCAGTTCATGAAAATAGTTTCACTAGCGCCAGAGGTGCTATAAAACGATTTATGATGTCGAAATTACACATTAAAAAAGGAGACACAGTAAAAGTTCTTTCAGGTGCCGACAACGGTAAAACTGGGAAGATTACTTCTGTAGATCTCGAAAAAGGAAGAGCCTTCGTTGAAGGTATTAACATGGTATCGAAACATACTAAGCCAAGCGCAGCAAACCCACAAGGTGGAATTGTAAAACGCGAAGCTTCTGTTCATATCTCTAACCTTATGGTAGTTGATTCGAAAGGTCAAGCTAGCCGTACAGGAAGAAAATTGAACGATGATGGTAAGTTGGTTCGCTACTCTAAAAAAACAGGGGAGGTTCTATAATGGCTTATACTCCAAGACTACAAGAGAAGTACCGCAACGAGGTTGTTGCTGCTCTCACGGAGCGCATGGGTTACAAAAACATCATGCAAGTACCTAAGCTAGAGAAAATCTGTCTTAACCAAGGTATTGGTGAAGCAACTACTGATAAGAAATTAGTAGATGTGGCATCTGAAGAAATGACTCGTATTACGGGACAAAGAGCAGTAGCTACCTTATCTAAGAAAGATATCTCGAACTTTAAATTAAGAAAAGCGATGCCTGTAGGTGTTCGTGTTACATTACGTGGTGAACGTATGTATGAATTCTTAGATCGTTTAGTTTCTACTGCATTACCTGCAGTTCGTGACTTCCACGGTATCAATCCAAAAGGATTTGATGGTAGAGGAAATTACAACTTAGGTATTAAAGAGCAGATTATATTCCCTGAGATCTTTATTGATCAAGTGAATAAAATTACCGGTATGGATATTACTTTTGTAACATCTGCAAAGACCGATAAAGAAGCTTTTGAGTTATTAAAGGAATTTGGTTTACCATTTAAAAAATAAGTACGATGGCAAAAGAATCAATGAAAGCCAGAGAGCTTAAGAGACAAAAACTGGTAGAAAAATACGCTGAAAAGCGTGCAGCTTTAAAAGCAGCAGGGGACTATGTAGGTTTGCAAAAACTTCCTAAAGATGCCTCTCCAGTACGTTTACACAACCGTTGTAAACTTACAGGTAGACCTAAAGGATATATGCGTCAGTTCGGTATTTCACGTGTTACTTTTCGTGAAATGGCAAACTTCGGATTGATTCCAGGTGTGAAAAAAGCTAGTTGGTAAACTGAAAAATTACAAATTATGTATACGGATCCAATAGCAGATTACTTAACGCGTCTTCGTAATGCCATCATGGCAGGTCACAGAGTCGTTGAAGTTCCTGCGTCAAATCTTAAAAAAGAAATAACTAAGATCTTAAAAGACCAAGGTTATATCTTGAACTTCAAGTTCGAAAATAGCAATGCACAAGGTAGCATCAAGATTGCGTTAAAGTACAACGCAATTACAAAAATGCCAGCCATAACTTCTTTACAAAGAGCTTCTAAACCAGGTCTACGTAAATACTCTTCTTCGGCTTCATTGCCAAGAGTATTAAACGGATTAGGTGTAGCTATTGTATCTACCTCTAAAGGTGTGATGACTGATAAAGAAGCACGTACGTTAAACGTAGGTGGTGAAGTGTTATGTTACGTTTATTAATCAACGGAAAACATTAAAAAATGTCAAGAATAGGTAAACAACCGGTCATAATCCTAGAAGGAACTACCGTTACTGTATCTTCATCTAATGAAGTAACAGTTAAAGGTAAGCTTGGGGAATTATCTCTGCAGGTCACAGAACCAATCGCCGTAAGAGTCGAGGAATCTGTTGTTACTGTTGAAAGACCAAACGATCAAAAAGAAGTGAGAGCAAAGCACGGTTTATACCGTTCTTTGATTCACAACATGATCGAAGGAGTTTCAAAAGGGTATACAAAAGAACTTGAACTTGTTGGTGTAGGTTATCGTGCATCAAACAGAGGACAAACACTTGAGCTTAGTCTTGGTTTTTCTCACAACATCTTGTTGGAGATTTGCCCAGAAGTAAAAGTAGAAACTGTTTCAGATAAAGGTAAAAACCCTATCGTGAAATTAACTTCTCACGATAAGCAACTTATCGGTATGGTAGCAGCAAAAATACGTTCTATGAGAAAACCTGAGCCGTACAAAGGAAAAGGTATCAAGTTCGTAGGTGAAGAAATTAGAAGAAAAGCAGGTAAAACTGCAGGCTAAAAATAAAAGCTATGGCATTGTCAAAAGAATATAGAAGAAAGCGTATCAAAATGCGTGTTCGTAAGAGCATCAGTGGTACTGCCTCGACTCCTAGACTTTCAGTTTTTAGAAGTAATAAATCGATCTACGCTCAGTTGATCGATGATTTAGCAGGAACTACATTGTTCTCTGCTGCATCTACGGATAAAGCTGCAAAGGTAGAAGGGTCGAAAAGCGAACAAGCCAACATCGTTGGTAAAGCCCTTGCTGAAAAAGCTGTTGCTGCTGGAATCACTAAATGTGTTTTCGATAGAAACGGTTATTTATACCACGGAAGAATTAAATCTTTAGCAGAAGGTGCTAGAGAAGGTGGACTTAAATTCTAAGAAATTATGGCAAGTAAGTACTATAACATGGAAAAAGTTAAGCCTGCTGGCTTAGAACTTAAAGAACGCTTAGTAGGTATCCAACGTGTTACTAAAGTAACCAAAGGTGGTAGAACATTTAGTTTTTCTGCTATTATGGTTGTAGGTGACGAAGCTGGTGTAGTAGGACACGGAATGGGTAAAGCTCATGAAGTTGTTTCTGCAATTACTAAAGCAACAGAAGATGCAAAGAAAAATCTTTACCGTATTCCTGTAGTGAATGCAACTATTCCTCACGAACAAAACGGTAAATTTGGTGGATCTCGTATCTTTATGCGTCCTGCATCTCACGGTACAGGAGTTATTGCTGGTGGTGCAATGCGTGCAGTAATTGAATCTGTAGGTATTCACGATATCTTAGCAAAATCTAAAGGTTCATCGAACCCTCACAACGTAGTTAAAGCAACAATGGATGCTTTATTACAAATGAGAGATGCTCGTTCAGTAGCAACTCAAAGAGGGATTTCTATGAGCAAAGTCTTTAACGGAAAATAAGTAAGAGATGGCTAAAATTAGAATCAAGCAAGTTCGCAGTAAGATCGATAGACCAGAGCGTCAAAAAAGAACTTTGGAAGCATTAGGTCTTAAGAAGATCAATCAAGTAGTAGAGCACGAAGGTACCCACCAAATTTTGGGTATGGTGAATGCTGTAAAGCACTTGATCGAAGTAGAAGAAGTTAAGTAAGAACTATTAAAGGACTCGGAAGATGAATTTAAGTAATTTGAAACCAGCTGCTGGCTCGGTTAAAACTAAAAAGCGTGTTGCTCGTGGCCAGGGTTCTGGTAAAGGTGGTACTGCTACAAGAGGACATAACGGACAAAAGTCTCGTTCTGGTTACTCTAGAAAGATAGGTTTTGAAGGTGGTCAAATGCCTTTACAACGTCGTGTACCTAAATTTGGATTCAAGAATATTAACCGTGTAGAATACAAGGGGATTAATCTTGATACAATCCAAGCTTTAGTGGATGCGAAGAAAATCAAAGATGAAGTGAATTTTGATGTGTTAATGGCTAACGGTTTAGTGCGCAAAAATATCCTAGTGAAAATTATGGGTAGAGGAGCGTTAACTGCTAAATTGAACTTTACCTCTCATAAATTTACAGCTACAGCAGTAGCAGCTATTGAAGCTGCTGGTGGTACAGCTACAACCCTTTAATAAGCCCCCATACTTATGAAGAATTTGATCGATACATTAAAAAATATTTGGAAGATTGAAGAACTAAGAAATAGAATCCTAACTACGTTAGGGTTCTTACTTATTTACCGTTTAGGTTCATTCGTAGCTCTTCCAGGTATAGATCCTCAACAATTAGGCGCTTTACAAAATCAAACGTCTGATGGTTTATTAGGATTGTTGAATATGTTTACAGGTGGTGCATTCTCTCAAGCTTCAATTATGGCTTTAGGAATCATGCCTTACATTTCGGCTTCTATTGTTATTCAGTTAGCTACTATGGCTGTACCTTATTTGCAGAAATTGCAAAAAGATGGCGAAAGTGGAAGAACGAAAATCAGTCAGATTACGCGTTACCTAACTGTTTTGATCACTTGCTTCCAAGCACCGGGTTATATCGCGAATCTAAAAGCTACTTTACCAGCTGAAGCTTTCTTGTTATCAAGTAGCTCATTTTGGTTCTCTAGTATTATTATTCTAGTAACCGGTACTATGTTCGCAATGTGGTTGGGTGAAAAAATTACTGATAGCGGTATTGGTAACGGTATCTCTCTATTAATTATGGTAGGTATTATTGCAAGTCTTCCACAAGCATTCTTGTTTGAGGTTGGTAGAGCTAAGCCACTTATCATTTTGGTAGAGTTAGTTATCATGTTAATTGTAATACTTGCTTCTGTATTATTGGTTCAAGGTGTACGTCGTATTCCTATCCAATATGCTAAGCGTGGTGCAACAGCACAAGTTGCTGCAGCTCGACAGTATTTACCCTTAAAAGTAAATGCTTCTGGTGTAATGCCAATTATTTTTGCACAAGCAATCATGTTTATCCCTATAACCTTCGCCGGTTTGTCGGATTCTGAAGGCGTACAAAATTTTGTTGCTACTTTCTCTGATTTCTCAGGATTTTGGTATAATTTTGTGTTCGCAATTTTAATCATCGTATTCACCTACTTGTATACAGCTATTACAGTTAATACAAACCAGATGGCAGATGACTTGAAACGCAATGGTGGATTTGTTCCAGGTGTTAAACCAGGAAAAGATACAGCAGGTTTCTTAGATTCAGTGATGTCTAGAATTGTATTGCCAGGTTCGGTATTTTTAGCTTTACTAGCTATTTTACCTGCTTTTGCAATGAACGCTGGTGTAAACCAATCGTTCGCTCAGTTCTTTGGAGGTACTTCTTTATTAATTATGGTTGGAGTTGTCTTAGACACCTTACAACAAATTGAAGGGTATCTTTTAAACCGTCATTACGATGGTTTAATGCAGTCAGGTAGATTGACTGGTAGATCAGGAATGTAATAATTCTAGTCTAGCATGATTTACTACAAGACAGAAGAAGAGATTGAGTTAATAAGAGAAAGTTCTTTACTTGTTGCTAAAACGCACGCTGAAGTTGCAAAACTTATCCAACCTGGAGTAAGCACTCTAGAATTAGATAAGATTGCGGAGGAGTTCATCAGAGATAATGGTGGTATTCCAGGCTTTAAAGGGTATAGTGGTTTTCCAAATACTTTATGTGTTTCACCTAACGAACAGGTGGTTCATGGAATACCAAATAACCAGCCTTTAGAATCGGGAACGATTTTATCCTTAGACTGTGGTGTTAAGAAAAATGGTTTCTTTGGCGATTCGGCTTTTACTTATGAAGTGGGAGAAGTAGCTAAAGATGTGCAAGATTTACTTAGAGTTACTCGAGAGTCACTCTACAAAGGAATCGAAGCTGCAGTAGCTGGTAATCGCATAGGCGATATCGGACATGCCGTTCAATTACACGCCGAAAGGAATGGATATACAGTAGTTAGAGAGTTAGTTGGCCACGGTGTAGGTGAGAACTTACACGAAAGCCCTGAGGTTCCTAATTATGGTAAAAGAGGTAGAGGCGTTAAATTACAAGAGGGATTGGTAATCGCTATAGAACCTATGGTAAACATGGGAGTTAAAGAGATTGTACAATTAGATGACGGTTGGACTATAAATACAGCCGATATGAAACCCTCAGCACACTTCGAACATACGATAGTAGTTCGGAAAGGTAAAGCAGAGATATTGTCGTCATTCGACTTTATCGACGAAGTATTAAAAAACAAAAATTAGTGTATGGCTAAACAGGCATCTATAGAGCAAGACGGAGTGATCATCGAATCACTTTCAAATGCAATGTTCCGAGTTGAACTTGAAAATGGACACATTTTAACAGCTCATATCTCAGGAAAGATGCGTATGCACTATATCAAATTGTTACCAGGTGATAAAGTTAAACTAGCTATGTCTCCGTACGATTTGACGAAAGGAAGAATTACTTACAGATACTAAATAAAGTCAAAGATGAAAGTAAGAGCATCAATCAAAAAAAGAAGTGCTGACTGCCAAATAGTGCGCAGAAAAGGACGTCTTTACGTAATTAACAAAAAGAACCCTAAGTTCAAACAAAGACAAGGCTAGTCCTTGATCTAAAAAACATTCTATGGCAAGAATTGCAGGGGTAGATTTACCTACAAACAAAAGAGGAGTTATCGGTTTAACCTACATTTTCGGTGTAGGTAGAACACGATCAGAGGAAATCCTTACTAAAGCCGGTGTTGATCTCAGCACTAAGGTTAAGGATTGGAATGACGACGAATTGAATCAAATTCGTACGATCATGTCAGACTACACTATCGAAGGTGAGTTGAGATCTGAAGTTCAATTAAACATCAAGCGATTGATGGATGTTGGATGTAACAGAGGGCAACGTCACCGTGCTGGGTTACCGTTAAGAGGTCAAAGGACCAAAAACAACTCACGTACTAGAAAGGGTAGAAGAAAAACTGTTGCTAACAAGAAGAAAGCAACTAAATAGTAGGTAGCTATGGCTAAGACAAACAAAAAGAGAAACGTAAAGGTAGAGGCTGTAGGACAGGCTCATATCCATTCGTCTTTCAACAACATCATCATCTCTCTTACCAATAATGCGGGCCAAGTAATTTCATGGTCTTCTGCTGGTAAGCAAGGATTTAAGGGTTCTAAAAAGAACACTCCTTATGCTGCTCAAACAGCTGCTGAAGATTGCGCAAAAGTTGCTCATGAAGCAGGTTTGAGAAAAGTAAAAGTTTATGTGAAGGGACCAGGTAATGGTCGTGAATCTGCTATCCGTACGTTGCATAACAACGGAATTCAGGTATCTGAAATAGTAGACGTTACTCCACAACCGCACAACGGTTGTAGACCTCCAAAACGTAGAAGAGTTTAATCCTTAACATCTAAGAAATGGCAAGATATACAGGTCCTAAAACCAAAATTGCTCGTAGATTCGGTGAAGCAATCTTCGGTGCTGACAAATCGTTAGAGAAAAAGAACTACGGTCCAGGTCAACACGGAAATTCACGTAGAAGATCTAAGCAATCGGAGTATTCAGTACAATTACTGGAGAAACAAAAAGCAAAATATACGTACGGAATTCTTGAAAAGCAGTTCCGTAACCTATACAAAAAAGCATCTTCTAAAACAGGTGTTACCGGTGAAATCCTTTTACAATTATGTGAAAGAAGATTAGACAACACTGTTTACAGAATGGGAATTTCTCCTACTCGTAGTGGTGCTCGTCAATTGGTTTCTCACCGTCACATTACTGTAAATGGTGGTATTGTAAACATCGCTTCTTACTCAATGCGTCCAGGTGATGTTATTGAAGTACGTGAGAAGTCTAAAGCTCTTGAAGCAATTACTGATTCAGTAAAATCTTCTTCAAGTGTTTACGAATGGTTAGAATTTAACCCAGATACATTAAAAGGTACTTTTGTTGCAGTTCCAGAACGTACGCAAATCCCTGAGAATATCAAGGAACAGCTGATCGTAGAATTGTACTCTAAGTAATAATTAAAGCATTTAAAGATTCATCACATGGCAATATTAAATTTCCAGAAGCCCGATAGAGTATTCATGGTAAACTCTGACGACAATCAAGGTCAGTTTGAGTTCCGTCCTTTAGAACCTGGTTATGGTTTGACAGTTGGTAACGCTCTACGAAGAGTATTACTTTCTTCTCTAGAAGGATTTGCCATTTCTTCGGTACGTATAGATGGTGTAGACCATGAGTTTTCTACTATCGACGGTGTTGTTGAAGATGTTACAGAAATCATCTTAAACTTAAAACAAGTACGTTTTAAGAAGCAAGTTGAAGATGCAGATAATGAGACTGTTCAAATCTCTGTATCAGGTCAAGATCAATTAAAAGCCGGTGATTTAGGAAAGTTTATTTCTGGATTCCAAATTTTAAATCCTGATTTAGTAATCTGTAATATGGATTCTAAAGTGAAGATTGATATGGTACTTTCCATTATCAAAGGACGCGGATTTGTTACTGCTGAAGAGCACAATATAGAAGAAGCACCTCTAGGGACTATCGCAACAGATTCTATCTTTACACCTATTAAGAATGTAAAGTTTGACGTTGAGAACTTCCGTGTAGAACAAAAGACTGACTACGAAAAGTTGATCTTTGATGTTATCACTGACGGTTCTATCGATCCTAAAGATGCTTTAACAGAAGCTGCCAAAATCTTAATTCACCACTTCATGTTATTCTCTGACGAGCGTATTACGTTAGAGGATGAAGAAACATCTTCTGAAAATCAGTACGATGAAGAGTCTCTAAAAATGAGACAATTACTTCAATCGAAATTGACAGAAATGGATCTTTCAGTAAGAGCATTAAACTGCTTAAAAGCTGCTGAAGTTGATACATTAGGTGATTTGGTAACATTTAACAAAAGTGACTTGATGAAGTTTAGAAACTTCGGTAAAAAGTCACTTACTGAATTAGACGAATTAGTTGCTGTGAAGGGTCTTAACTTCGGTATGGACACTGCTAAGTACAAATTAGACAAGGAATAGGGTCATGAGACACGGAAAAAAATTCAATCACTTAGGAAGAAAAGCTGCCCACCGTAAAGCGATGTTGGCAAATATGGCTTGTTCATTGGTTGAGCACAAAAGAATAAATACTACTGTAGCGAAAGCAAAAGCATTGAAAAAATATGTGGAGCCTTTAATTACGAAAGCAAAAACGGATACTACACACTCTCGTAGAGTAGTATTTAGTTATGTGAAGCAAAAAGAAACAATCAAAGAATTGTTCGGTGCTGTAGCAGCTAAAGTAGCAGATCGTCCAGGTGGATACACTCGTATCATTAAAACTGGTAATCGTTTAGGTGATAATGCTGAGATGTGTATGATTGAGTTGGTTGATTTCAACGAAGTTTACACTAACGGTAAAGAAGCTAAAAAGACAAAAACACGTAGACGTAAGAAAACTACTGCTACAGTAGAAGAAACGCCTGCAGTTGAGGAAGCAGAAGTAGTAGAGGAAACTCCAGCTACGGAAGAACAAGAGTCGAATGATGCAAATAAAGATGCATAATAGACCTTTGTTTACTATTCTCTAAATAGAAATAAAAGGATAGGGCTTCGGCTTTATCCTTTTTTTATGATTTTTTGATTTTTCATGAAATACCAAACTAAACAACAAGCCGTATTACTTTTAGAAGATGGTACCATCTTTTATGGCCACGCTGCAGGACTTAAAGGAACTGCTACAGGAGAAGTATGTTTTAATACGGGAATGACAGGTTACCAAGAGATCTTTACTGATCCTTCGTATACCGGACAAATGATGCTTACTACCAATGCACATATTGGTAATTATGGTGTACATAAAGATGAAGTTGAATCTGAAGGTGTTAAAATTACCGGTTTAATCTGTAAAGATTTTAACGATAATAACTCTCGCCCTGATTCTAGTATGTCTTTACAAGACTACTTTGAAAAAGAAGGTCTGGTAGCTATTTGCGATGTAGATACTCGTGCTTTGGTACGTTATGTACGCGATAAGGGAGCTATGAATGCAATCATTTCTTCTGACAACCTAAACATCGACTCTTTAAAAGAATTGTTAGCTAAGGTTCCTAGTATGGACGGTTTAGAATTATCTTCTACTGTTTCTACTAAAGAAACTTATACTTTTGGTGATGAAAATTCTGCTTATAAAGTGGCCGTTTTAGACTTAGGAGTAAAGAAAAATATTCTGCGTTGCTTAGCAGAAAGAGGTTGTTTCTTGAAGGTTTTCCCTATGCATACTTCTATGGATGATATGTTGGCATGGAACCCAGATGGTTTCTTCTTGTCTAATGGACCTGGAGACCCTAGTGCAATGCCAAAAGTAATTGCTGAAGTTGCCAAAATATTAAATGCTGGCTTACCTATTTTTGGGATCTGTTTAGGACACCAAATGATTGGTTTATCTTCTGGACTTAGTACCTATAAAATGCACAATGGTCACAGAGGAATAAACCACCCCGTTTTAAATATTGAAACAGGAAAAGGTGAAGTTACTTCTCAAAACCATGGTTTTGCAATTAGTATGGACAGCTTAGTAGGGAAAGAGAATATTATTCTTACCCACAAAAACCTAAACGATAATACCGTGGAAGGTATACGCTTGAAAGACCGTTCGTGTTTTTCTGTGCAATACCACCCAGAGTCTTCTCCGGGACCACACGATTCTCGTTACCTATTCGATCAGTTTATAAATAATATCAAAGCACATAAAAACTAGTTTTAGAATGACTTTAATTTCTGATATCCATGCGCGTCAAATCCTAGACTCTAGAGGTAACCCAACTGTAGAAGTTGATATAGTTACGGAATCTGGTGCTTTTGGCCGTGCTGCTGTTCCTTCTGGAGCATCAACAGGTAAATACGAAGCTGTTGAACTTAGAGATGGCGACAAGTCTATCTATATGGGTAAAAGCGTTCATAAAGCAATCGATAATGTAAACGGTGCTCTTTACGATTCTTTAGTAGGTATGCCTATTGAAGATCAAGCAGGAATAGACCAGTTAATGATTGACCTTGATGGAACTCCAAATAAGGCGGTTTTAGGGGCCAATTCTATGTTAGCTATCTCTTTAGCTGCTGCTAAAGCTGCAGCTGCTTCTACGGGTCAAATGCTCTACAATTATATTGGAGGTGTTAATGCACGTACACTACCTATTCCGATGATGAATATCTTAAACGGTGGGTCGCATGCAGATAATGCAATCGACTTTCAAGAGTTTATGGTTATGCCTGTAGGAGCAGAGACATTCTCTGAATCTTTGAGAATGGGAACTGAAATTTTCCACCATTTAAAATCAGTATTACAATCGAAAGGATTGGCTACTAACGTAGGTGATGAAGGTGGATTTGCACCCAATTTGCGTTCGAATGTTGAGGCTATGGAAATGGTTTTAATGGCGATTGAAAATGCAGGCTACCGTCCGGGAGAAGATGTGTACGTTTCTATGGATGCTGCAGCTTCAGAATTTTACAATGCTGAAGAAGGTGTATACCACTTCCACCAATCTACAGGAGAGAAATTAACTTCTTCGGAGATGGTTGATTACTGGGCAGACTGGTGTAAGAAATACCCTATTCTTTCTATTGAAGATGGTTTAGACGAAGACGATTGGTCTGGTTGGAAAAACATGACTGAGCGTTTAGGCGATAAAATTCAATTGGTAGGGGATGACTTGTTTGTAACAAATGTAGACCGCCTTTCAAGAGGAATAAACCAAGGTATTGCCAATTCACTTTTGGTTAAAGTAAATCAAATTGGTACCTTAACAGAAACTATTAACGCCGTACAAATGGCGCAAATAAATTCTTATACTTCTGTGATGAGCCACCGTTCAGGAGAAACAGAAGACAATACAATTGCAGATTTAGCTGTAGCATTAAACACTGGACAGATCAAAACAGGATCTGCTTCGCGTTCTGATCGTATGGCAAAATACAACCAACTTCTACGTATAGAAGAAGCTTTAGGTGATACTGCAATTTTCCCTGGTAAGGATTTTAAATTCTTAAAGTAGCAAATACAAAGCTTTGGCTTTGAATTTGTATAGGGAACGAACGGAATAATTAACGATCAATTAAAAGGAATAGATGTCAGATTTTGCAGAGATAATATACGATGGGAAAAGCATCCAACTACCAGTAGTAGAGGGTAGTGAAGGAGAGAAAGCCATTGACATAAGTAAGCTAAGAGGTGCTTCGGGACTTATTACTATAGATAAAGGATTTAAAAATACTGGTTCTACCGAAAGTGCAATTACGTTCTTAGACGGAGAAAAAGGTATTTTACGTCATAGAGGATACAGTATTGAAGAGTTGGCTGATAAGTCTTCTTTTATTGAAGTATCTTACTTAGTAATCTATGGAGAGCTTCCTACACAAGAGCAGTTAGCTTCTTTTAAAAATGACATTACTCAGCATACTTTAGTACACGAAGATGTGAAATCTATCTTAGATGGTTTCCCTTCTAAGGCTCACCCAATGGGAGTGCTTTCTTCTTTAGTTTCTTCTTTAACTGCTTTCTATCCAAAGTCATTAGATCCTAATCGTTCTGCAGAAGAAGTAAACGGTACCATTATCCGTTTATTAGCTAAGCTACCTACATTGGCTGCTTGGGCATTTAAAAATAGAGTACGTCAGCCTTTAGTATACCCAAATAACAATTTGGATTACTGTTCTAACTTCTTACGTATGATGTTTGGTTTACCAACTGAGGAGTATAATATCGATCCAGTTGTTGCCAATGCACTCGACAAATTATTAATCCTTCATGCAGACCACGAACAAAACTGTTCGGCATCTACTGTACGTATTGTAGGTTCTTCACATGCTAGTTTATATGCATCCGTATCTGCTGGTATAGCTGCTCTTTGGGGACCACTTCACGGTGGAGCTAATCAAGCGGTTATCGAAATGTTAGAAAATATTAAAGCCGATGGTGGAGATGTTTCTAAATATGTAGCCAAAGCAAAAGACAAATCAGATCCTTTCCGTCTAATGGGATTCGGACACAGAGTTTATAAAAACTTCGATCCACGTGCACGTATCATTAAAAAAGCAGCTGATGATGTATTAAATGCTTTAGGAATTGATGATCCTGTATTAGAAATTGCTCAAGAGTTAGAAGCTGTAGCATTGAAAGATCAATACTTTATCGACAGAGGATTGTATCCAAACGTTGATTTCTATTCAGGTATTATTTACCGTGCTTTAGGAATTCCTACCGATATGTTTACAGTAATGTTTGCATTAGGTCGTTTACCAGGTTGGATTGCTCAATGGAAAGAAATGCGTGAAAATGGAGACCCTATCGGTCGTCCTCGTCAAGTATATACTGGTCACAACGAAAGACCGTATGTTCCAATGAACGAACGTTAAGATTTTATACTATTTCAAAAAAAGCCCGAGCATTTAGCTTGGGCTTTTTTTTGCCAAAAAATCAATCTATCCACTCGGAATAAATATCTTTGAATAAACACACTAACCATGGCATATAAAAGTTTAGAAGCTTGTATTCAGGATCTTGAAAAGAACGGTCAACTCATTCGTATAAAAGAAGAAGTTGACCCTTATCTGGAAATGGCTTCTATACAATTAAGAGCCTATCAAAAAGGAGCAAAGGCTATTCTTTTTGAAAAGGTTAAAGGTTCTGAGTTTAGAGCATTGTCTAATCTTTTTGGCGATATCGAACGTTCGCGCTTTTTGTTTCGCGATACCATGGAAATGGTACAGAATATTGCATTGCTTAAGAAAGACCCCTTACTGGCTTTGAAAAACCCTTTAAAGTATATTTCTACTCCTAAGCATTTGTACAATGCTTTGCCAAAAAAGGTTTCTAAACGCAGCGCAGGTATGTTAGAGACTACTATTGATAAACTCCCACAAATTACTTGTTGGAAAAAAGATGGAGGGCCTTTTATTACTTTACCCATTGTTTATACCGAAGATGTAGATACTCCTGGATGGACTAAATCCAATATGGGAATGTATCGCATACAGTTAGGTGGAAACGAATATATCCAGAATGAAGAAATAGGCTTACACTATCAAATTCACCGAGGAATAGGAGTACATCAAAGTAAAGCCAATGCAAAAGGAGAACCTTTAAAAGTGAGTGTTTTTGTTGGAGGACCTCCAGCTTTAACTTTTTCTGCAGTAATGCCTTTACCAGAAGGAATGCCAGAATTTGCCTTTGCAGGAATGTTAGGAGGAAAACGCATGCGTTACTTTAAAGAGGATGGTTACACCGTTAGTGCAGATGCCGATTTTGTGATCACAGGAGAAGTATATCCACACGATGTAAAACCAGAAGGTCCCTTTGGAGATCATTTGGGCTACTATAGTTTGAAACACGATTTTCCTGTTATGAAAGTCCATAAGGTATATCATAAAGAAAATGCTATTTGGCCATTTACAGTTGTAGGAAGACCTCCACAAGAAGATACGAGCTTTGGAGCTATGATTCACGAATTAGCGGGCGACACCATTCAGATGGAATTGCCAGGTGTAAAAGCGGTTCATGCAGTAGATGCTGCAGGAGTTCATCCACTACTTTTTGCTATAGGTTCGGAGCGTTATACCCCTTATGTAAAAGAGCGTTACCCTGCAGAAATCCTAACTCAAGCCAATCATATTTTGGGCTTCGGGCAAATGTCTTTAGCCAAGTTTTTATTCATTGCTGCCGAAGAAGATAATAAAGACTTAAACATTGATGATGAAGAAGCTTTTGTACAGCATATATTAGAACGAGTAAACTGGGAAAGAGATTTACACTTTTATACCAAAACGAGTATCGATACCCTAGACTATTCTGGCGAAGGCTTGAACGCGGGGTCTAAGGTAGTGATTGCTGCTGCCGGTGAGCAATGTAGAACTTTAGCTCAGAATTTCGAATCGACAAATGTATTGCCCGAAGGAATTACAGATGTGAAAATCGTGGCTCCAGGTATTCTAGCTGTTTCTTGTACCGCCTTCGAAACATATGAAAAGGCAAGTACCGAAATGGAAGCTTGGGCGAAAGGATTAAAAGAGGTTTTAGGCGAGCAGTCTAATTCTTTCCCTTTACTTTTACTTTGCGACGATGCTGATTTTGTAGCGGAAACTTATAATAATTTCTTGTGGTCTACTTTCACTAGAGCTAATCCATCGCACGATATTTACGGAATTGACTCGTTTACGACTCATAAACATTGGGGCTGTAAAGGTCCTTTAATGATCGATGCACGTATCAAACCGCATCATGCACCGCCTTTAATTTTAGATGATGAAGTGGAAAAGAGAGTAGATGTGTTGTTTGCTAATCATTCAGGTTTGTCTAAGCTGTAACAGCCTATAGTCACATTTATAATTACTTATTAAATTGTCTTACTGAGCTTGTCGAAGTACTTTTAGTGAATTATTTTAGTCTTCGATAAACTCAGACTGACAATTCATTTTATTATGACCTCTATCTTCTTTTTACTGAAATTTAAAAAACTATTTTTGTACTCATGGAAAATCACGTACTCATAGAAAAGGCGAAAGCTTATATAGAACTGTGTTACCGAGAACTTAATAAGGCAGATTTATTAAAGGAAAGATTGGAAGTGGTTCAGGATTCAATTAATGAAACAGGTACTTACGAACTCCTGGATTTTGAATTGGATTACGGGACTAAGGTAGCTTGGCGCAATTCTAATAAATGTATCGGTAGGCTCTTCTGGCGTTCTATGGAGGTTTTAGATAAACGCTCTTTAGAAACTGTAGAGGAAGTTTTTGAAGCCTTGTTTGAGCATATTAATTTTGCTACTAATGGAGGGAATATCCGTTCTACAATAACCGTTTTTAATGCTCAAAATAGGATTCGCTTATGGAATCCACAGCTTTTAGGTTTTGCTGGCTATACTTTAGAAGATGGTTCTATCATTGGAGATTCTAAAAATATAGAATTCACTCAGAAATGTATTGAGTTGGGGTGGAAACCTAAAATGGGTCAATTTGATGTATTGCCTTTGGTCGTGAAAATTGGAGAAGATACTCCTGTTTTACGTGAAATCCCATCAGCGATTGTAACTCTTGTTAATATTGAGCATCCAAGTATTGAAGCATTCAAAGACTTGAATCTACAATGGTATTCTACACCAATTATTTCAAATATGACTTTAGAGGTGGGTGGAATAGAATTCTTATCAGCTCCGTTTAACGGTTGGTATATGGGTACAGAAATTGGTGCTCGTAATTTAGCCGATGAAGATCGTTATAACCTACTTCCCACAGTAGCCAAACTAATGGGCTTAGACATCCGAGATAAAAATAGTCTTTGGAAAGATAGAGCGCTGGTAGAATTAAATCAGGCGGTATTGTATTCATTCCGCAAGGCTGGGGTGAAAATCATTGACCATCATTCGGCTTCTAAACAGTTCATGCAATTTATGCGTCAAGAAGCTAAAGAGGGGAGAGATGTTACTGCAGATTGGTCGTGGATTGTACCGCCAAGTGCAGGGTCAACTATGAAAGTATTCCACACCGAAATGCAGGACATAATTGTAAGTCCGAATTATTTCTATCAGGAAATTCCTTGGAGTTAAACGTATCTAGAAGCCTAGCCTAATATCGCTTCAAGGTAAACACGCATAAATAATTGGGATTAAGCTTCCATTTGTCTTTGACGAACAGCTTCGTAAAGAATTACTGCAGAGGCAACAGATACATTTAAAGATTCCGTTTTTCCAAACATTGGAATACGCGTTTTAACATCTGCTAATTCTAAAATATCTTCAGAAATACCATCTTCTTCAGAACCCATTACAATAACGACAGGGTCTATAAAAGGAACATCGTAAAGGTTTGTATCCGTTTTTTCGGTACAAGCCACTATTTTAAGTCCACTCTTTTTAAGGTACTTTAAACTGTGGTGCAGGTTCTGTTCTCTACATATAGGAATGTGCATTAATGCTCCAGTAGAGGTTTTCATAGCATCAGAATTTAGCTGTGCTCCACCAATTTTAGGTAAGATGATCGCATTAACACCACAGGCTTCTGCGGTACGGGTGATGGCTCCAAAATTACGTACATCTGTAATTCTATCGAGCATCAAAAAGAGAGGTGATTTTCCTTCTTCGTAAGTTTTCATCAACACATCTCCGATGGTATAGAAGTTTACCGGCGATACAAAAGCAAAAACACCTTCATGTTCTTTATGAGTAAGGCGGTTTAGTTTTTCAACAGGAACAGCTTTAAACATGATGTTGTGCTCTTTTAAAAGCGCACGTAATTCCATAGCTAATCCAGTGTTAACACCTTTCTCCATAAAGATTTTATCGAATTCTTTACCTTCATGAACGGCGTCCATAACGGCTTGTATTCCAAAAATCTCTAAACTCTTTTGTAATCGGTCTTTCTTCATGGGTGCAAAAATACAAAATTCGCCTTAGCTTAAGAGTTCTGTTTCCGATTTATCGAGTAATTCTTGAGAAATACTTTTATTGGTTTTGGCGCCTAGCTTTTTTATCTTCTCTACACTTACTACCAGGTTACCTCTACCAGAATGTAGTTTGCTTTGTGCTGCATCGTATTTTTTTGTTGCCGACTCTAAAGCCTTTCCTACCCCTTCTAAATCAGTAACAAATCCACAGAATTTCTCGTATAATGCACCTGATTGTCTTGCAATCTCCAATACATTTTTCTTCTGATTTTCTTGTTGCCAAATAAAAGACACTGTACGCATGGTAGCCATCAGAGTAGATGTACTCACTAAAATAATATTCTTACTAAGTGCCAAGTTAAATATCTCTGTGTCTTCTTGTAGCGCACAAGTTAATGCTGGTTCTATAGGTACAAACATAAGCACATAGTCAGGTGCATTAATACTGTATAACTTTGGGTAGTCTTTACTAGCTAAATCTCTAATATGGTTTTTTAAACTTTCTAAGTGTTTTTTTATAAATAGCGCTTTTTCCTCTTCGGCAGCTGCATTTATAAATTGCTCATAGGCTCTTAAAGAAACCTTCGAATCTATGATTAAGTTTTTGTGGTCTGGTAAATCTATGATACAATCGGGGCGTTTTTCATTTCCCTCATCATCTTTTTCAGAGTTCTGTGTACGGAAATGTACGTCCTTACTCAAGCCCGATTTTTCTAGTAATACCTCCAGTTGTAACTCTCCCCAATCACCTTGAGTTTTAGAGTCACCTTTTAGAGCATTGGTAAGGTTTATGGCATCCTGACTAATTTTCTGATTGGCCTGCTGAAGTAAACTGATTTGTTTTGATAAGCCCGCTCGTCCTTCTTGGTCTTTCACATACTTGTCTTGTACACTCTCTTCAAAGCTTTTTATCTTTTCTCCTAAAGGCTTTAATATCTGGTTTATATTCTGCTGGTTTTGTTCTGCAAATTTCTCAGATTTCTTCTCTAAAATTGCATTTGCCATGTTTTCAAATTGAGTATGCAATTGCTTCTGCTGCGCTTCTAATCTCTTACCCTCTTCCGCAAGTTTTACTTGTAAGGTTTCTATGAGGGTGTCTTTGGAAGATACATTGGCTTTTAAATCTCCAACTAGTGCTTCTTTTTCTTTGTTCTCCAACTCGGTTTTATGAAGTCTTTGTTTTTCAGAATCAAAGAGTTCTTTAGATACATAATTACTAAGGTCTACTTTAGTAGCTTCTTTGGGTGCTTTACTCTTACTGTATAACAGCCCAATTACTGTTCCTGCTATCAATCCAATTAATAAATAAATTACGTCCATAGTTTTGTTTTTTATAATTGCAATATCTACTCTAATAACGACAATTGCTGACATTCATCTCTTAATTCCCAATGAATATTTTCTTTGCCAATCCGATTTAAGTAATCGTTAGTTTTAGAAAAAGGTTTAGAGCCAAAGAAACCATTTCTAGCAGAAAATGGAGAAGGGTGAACCGATTTTATGATGAAGTGTTTTGACTCATCGATGAGTTCAATTTTTTTCTGTGCATAGTTTCCCCAAAGGACAAACACTAAGTCTTCCTTTTGCCCCGATAATTTTTTAATTACGGCATTGGTAAATTCCTCCCATCCCTTTTTCTGATGTGACCCTGGCTCATGGGCACGTACTGTTAAAGTTGCATTTAAAAGTAATACTCCTTGTGTAGCCCAAGATTCTAAGTTTCCAGTCTTAGGAATATTTATCCCTAAATCGCTCTGTAATTCTTTGAAGATGTTTTTTAAAGAAGGAGGAATCTTTACTCCATTAGCCACAGAAAAACTTAGCCCGTTAGCTTGCCCGTGGTTATGATAAGGGTCTTGTCCTAGTATAACTACTTTTACACTATCTAAAGGTGTTTTAGAAAACGCAGCAAGACATAATTCTTCAGGTGGGAAAATGGTGTGCTGTTTTCTTTCACTCCTCACAAAAGCTAATGTTTCTATGAAACTGACCTTTTCTAGTTCACTTTTCAGTAAGTTCTTCCAACATTTAGGTAGTTGTTTTATCATCATTCAAAAATAATAGAATTAGTCTGTTGATTGTGTAAATCCTTTACTTTTTCTGTGCTCATTTTTAGAGTGTATTAATTGTTTGATAAGGTCAAATACTTGAGCGAATTTAGAATCGAATTTAGTTTCCAAATCCATGATTTTTTCTGAGAGTTCTTTAGGGTTTATTAAATGCTATTAAATAAGAACAAAAGCTCTAACAACAAGAATGCTTGCATTAATAGCCTGTTCACTTTTGAGTATGCTGGCCAACATAACCGCGCCATGTTCGGTGAATACGTAGGGAAGGTACTTTCTATGAACACCTCTGTTTTCTAAGGTCACAGATTGTGACCTTAAAGATGTTCGGTCTAGACTTAGCTTACCCCATGTTCTGGATTTAATTAGAATATAAAATCTTTTGGGAATCTTTCAATATTCCTTTTTACAGCTTGTTTAATACTTTCGTCTGCACACCGTACAAAATAGCTAAATCGCTATCGAGTATAATTTTTTGATTATCGACTAAGTGAATTTGGGTTCTTATTTGAACCTCAATCTTAGTGTTTGTTTTCACAGCATTTATATTAAAATAATTGTTACTAATTTTCAAAACATTAAAATAGAGTATTGACTTTATTGCTCAGTTTACTATTTAAATTTTTAGTATTTTCGCAGCACATTAAAACAAAAAGAGATGAAAAAGGTTGTACTTATTGCCGTATTATTTGTTGTAGCTATAGCTGCACAATCTTGTTGTGTAACAGCTAATTGCCCTGGTGTAGCTCAGGTAGAAGTGCCACAAAGCAATTCTTAATGAACTGGATCGATTTAACTGATTATACTCAAGTACAAAAGGCTCTAGAAAATTCTAAGCCTTTTTTTGTATTCAAACACAGTACTCGATGTTCTATCTCTTCGATGGCAAAAAGTAGGTTCGAACGAACTTACGACCTTCCTGAGGTACAGGCTTTTTATTTAGATTTGATTTCGTATCGCGCTATTTCAAATCAATTAGCTTTAGATTTTCAGGTAGCACATCAGTCTCCCCAGTTATTATTTATACAACAGGGAGTTTGTACTTATAATGCATCTCATAATTCTATTAATATAGATAATGAAGTTAATATGTATTAAAATGGTATTTCCAATAGTTAATGGTACAAGAATTATATTCGTTCCTGTATAAATTGTATTAAAAGAAGAGAAGTGGAGATAGGTGTTTAGTATTTTTATGTCTCTCCACTTCTCACAACTGTACATTATTAAAGAAGCTATTGGAGATTTATTTATGGCCATTATGGCTGTCTCCTAATATAATATAAGGTCTTAATATTTATGAATGGCCATGACAAACTTTTCTATTATAATATTTGGCCATTCATATAGGTATGTTAATAACGTTTGGCAGTTTAATATTTATTTTGGATCATAGGATAGAAACTGCCATAAGACGTTATTAACCCAACTCACGAATCTAACCTAAATATGAACACTATATCCCATAAACACCTTCTATAATATTATAATAATAAATGGGATATGTGTTCATAAGATCCACCATAAGCACCTTTATTAATATATAATTTTATTCTTGGTGGATCTTCAGTATTATGAAATGTGTATATGGCCAAACAGTCTTTATAAAGGTATTAAATGTTATTAAGTGAGCTTTTGGAGTGTGGAGAAGGTTATAAAATTATAAGACATATAACACCTTCTCCAAGAAATAATATAACATTAAAGTAAAAAGACTTTCTTCACACAAATTATGTTTTTCTATACAAAAGAAAGTCTTTTATGGAAGTGCATTATTTTCTTTTGGATATTTATTATCAGCACTTCCATATATTTATGGTATTAATTATTTATTATTTATTACAGGCTGTTCTCTTCATTATCTTTTTTATAATAATTATTATTACTGGAACTGTTATCTTATCTTCCTATCTTTTCATTAAGTGTTCAAATGGTCTTGTTTATTATCTTTCTTTTATAAGGCCAGTATTATCTTTTGTTTAATTTATATTCATTTTCATTCTTCTAATAATCCTTTGAGGTTAAATACAAATACTTTTATACCATTCTTCCCTTTCATATTATTAATATAATTATTTCTTAACTTTCTGGATGTCTGGTATATAATTATATATATATTAATGTAGATGGATTTGTAGGATGCCAAAATAATTTATATTAAAATCAAATCCCATCTTCTATAAAGGTTTATTAATATATTAAAGGATTTGATTTACAGAAATATAAATTATATAATGTATGAAAGGAAAAGTTTATGTTAACTAATTCTTCTTCTTTTCCTTTCTTGATAAACTTTATTATATAATAAGACAGGCATTTAATTAGAAATTAAGCGATTCTTATGGGAATCGCATGCCTGTCCATAAACACACTTTACACATAATAATACTACATTCTAGAGAAAATAACATACAGTCATACATAAACTTTTTATATAAGAATTAATGAGACATAGGTATAGAAATATAGCACCTCTTAATAAAATAATATAAGAAGATATGGAGGTGCTATAAGAATCCTGAAAGAGTTAACAAGAATAAAGAAACTGTTATCCCAGGCGAACCAAATATTTAATAATGAATCAATACGTTCGCCTAACAGTTTCATATAGTATAATAAACCATTTATTGGTGGAAGGATAGAAAAATTAATAATAATGACCTACCATAATATTATATTATTATATTAATAAAAGTTCTTGTTGATGGTGGAGGAGATTAAAATAATTTTATACAACAAGACTTAATAACGATTACAAACGATTTCTTCTTCCATTAACTTTTATTAACACTGAAATCGTTTCATATATAATATATATAATATTTTTGTTAAAGGTGTACAGGAGGTGCTGATATTAATATAAAAGAAACTCTTTCCAGCACCTCCACATAATATAATAAATAATGTAAAGGACATACCATAGCTGCTACCTTAATATTAATAAATTTATATATAAAAGGGTTTGAAGGTAGCAGATTAGAATATAAACCATTTAACCAAAGATCAGTAATAATTGTACATTAAATTTATGTGCAGCTGTATAATGTCTGGAGGTTGAAGGTGTTTCTTTTATATTGGCAGACCTGTATATCACCTTCAACATAATACCAGACATTAATATAAGATAGCACATAATTATTTATGGAAGAATGATAGAAGAATACCAAAGAATTGAACACCTCTAACATATATTCTTTGGTATCTTCAATTAATTCTTATTTAAACCAGAACATAGCTATAAAGAGGTACCTGAAGAATAAATATTAATAATATTGAAATAAAGAGGCACAGATATAATCCAAATACACTTTTTATTGCTCTTTATTATATTATTAATGAAATAAGAATCCAAAAGTTTAACAAAGTTGTAAAAGAAAACATGAAACTGATAATAAATGAACCTTTAATAAGATTATTATTTATATTATTTGCTGATGCATTGGATGAAAGAGTTGTTAATATATTTATGCATCAGCTCATCCAAATAATTAATTTGTAGAGAAAATAGCTGTTAATGGTTGTTATGAATTTACTTTCGCTATTTTCTCAGGATTGTACAGTGCTATTAATATTCAATATTATATATTCAATTCCTTTGTTCTAGAGTGTAATTATTATCTCAAGGTTAAGTTTATGTGGATAAGAAGTTCATATAGTTATTAAGAGGTGTTTGTTGAGATTGGATAAAATTATTATACAAATATGATGGATAATGAATGAAGAATAATAAATAATTAATACCATAAATATATGGAAGTGCTGATAATAAATATCCAAAAGAAAATAATGCACTTCCATAAAAGACTTTCTTTTGTATAGAAAAACATAATTTGTGTGAAGAAAGTCTTTTTACTTTAATGTTATATTATTTCTTGGAGAAGGTGTTATATGTCTTATAATTTTATAACCTTCTCCACAACTCCAGGATGCATTTTTAATATATAATAATTATAATAATATACCTGGCATCCTGGACTATTAATAATTCCTAATATTAGATTAATGAAGCGATTACTAAAGGAAATTTATCATCATAATATCGCTTCATTATTAATACCTGGACTTTAAGTAGGATGCTGATGGTTAACTTTTTATAATATTATTATTTCAGCATCCTACAGGTTCTCCAGGTATAATATTATATTAATAATCCTGAAGGTCATGTAGTGAATGGAATGTGAGAAAAAGCTGATAAAAGAAAATCCTACATTAAATACAGCTTTTTCATAGAATGGTATTATATTTGGCTATGAACGTTTTCTATATCTTATGAAAGCCAAAATATAATTTATTAAGGACATTTATTATATATGTTGGTGGACGGTTTATATAAGAAGAACTGTATGTCCACCAACACCTAATAGGAATTTATTAATTAAGAATTATATCCAAGGTGATACATTTATATGGAAAGTCCTATAATAAATTGGTAATATAATATTCAATGGACTTTCCATTACATAAAATAATATCC
Source organism: Flavobacteriales bacterium (assembly GCA_965183875.1). Classification (GTDB taxonomy): domain Bacteria; phylum Bacteroidota; class Bacteroidia; order Flavobacteriales; family UBA7430; genus UBA6772. The sequence continues at coordinate 198,380 of CBCYMK010000002.1, forward strand.
AGAGTTAATAAAGGACAGTTATAGAAATATAAAGAATCCAGAAGACTGAAGATCATATAAATATTTTCTGGATTCTTAATTCTTACAACAAATGCATTTCTTCTTCTTCTTAATTGTAGCATTTGTTGATATAAAATTATAAATATCGCCTATGAAGAAGGAATGGCCATTAGAAACTGTTCTTATATTATTATAGGCCATTCCTTTATAAACTGATGAACTAATATTTATGGATATGCGAATGAATATAAAATGATAAAGAGATAAAGTATTAGTAGATGATGTTAATATAATATTAGAGCCAATAATTTTATGAAGAGTAAAGATAATTCCAGAGAAGATAGCAATAATAGCACCTAAAGAAAGAATGAAATGAAAATGTGCTACAATATAATATGTATCATGTAATGAAAGATCAACTGCACCATTACCAAGAATTATACCTGTTGATCCACCAATAGAAAACATTAATAAAAAGATAAGTGCAAAGAATGCTCCATTAATATTAATATGTAATATAGGTGGATTATTAAGATATGTAGATAACCAATTATATATTTTTGTACCTGTTGGTAATGATATTAATATAGTAATTCCTGTAAAATAAGCTCTTGTATCAATTTCTAAACCTACAGTATACATATGATGTCCTCAAACAACACTTCCAAGAATAGAAATACAGCTCATAGCAAATATCATAGATTTTATACCAAATATTATTTTTTGATATGAAGATGATATTATTAAACTGATGATACCAAATGTTGGAATTATTAATATATAAACTTCTGGATGACCAAAGAACCAAAATAAATGTTGATATAAAAATGTTCTTTGGTCTTAATATAATGACCTACCTGAAGAAAAGCTTTCAAGAATCTGTAAAATAATATATCCCATCAAACATCAGATTCTTGATAAACGCTTTTCTAATATAATTCTATACCATCATAAGATATCTCATATTAATTGAAGGAAGAGAAAATAATACTTTGGTTAAGATACAATTTCAAGACGTTAAATATAAATACTGAAACAATTTTATATTCATTTTCATTCTTCTAATAATCCTTTGAGGTTAAATACAAATACTTTTATACCATTCTTCCCTTTCATATTATTAATATAATTATTTCTTAACTTTCTGGATGTCTGGTATATAATTATATATATATTAATGTAGATGGATTTGTAGGATGCCAAAATAATTTATATTAAAATCAAATCCATCTTCTATAAAGGTTTATTAATATATTAAAGGATTTGATTTACAGAAATATAAATTATATAATGTATGAAAGGAAAAGTTTATGTTAACTAATTCTTCTTCTTTTCCTTTCTTGATAAACTTTATTATATAATAAGACAGGCATTTAATTAGAAATTAAGCGATTCTTATGGGAATCGCATGCCTGTCCATAAACACACTTTACACATAATAATACTTAATATCCATTAGAAGACTGCAGATATAATAATAAGAGGAAATTACAGTCTTCTAATATAAGATATTAAGGGAATGAAGGAATAAAAAGACTTTAGAATCCTGAAGAGATGTCCAACAATTTAAGATAAACAACTAATGACATCTCTTCATAATACAGGATTCTAATATATTATGGCAGAAAAATATAGAAAGATATGAAAGGTTCTTCACATTTATATTAACAAGCAGTACTTTAATGAAGAACCTTTATGAATCTTTCATGAACCTTGAGAACTGCCTTTATAAATTTTATTACACCATCTACTGCAGTTCTCTTAATATCATATTTCTACATTTTAATATGTAAGGGACATTCATTTCATATAAAGCCAATATTAATATTCTTAAGAAAAAGTAAACCTTTATTGGCTTTATTATAATGAAATGATATGAGAGAAGAACAGCATTAATGAAACCTTAAAATTTAAGAATCATTCACAAAAAGGTTTCATTATTATATAAAATGCTGTTCTTTGGTAATGTCTTAATGTCCTTTGGCTCATATCTTCTTAATATTAATATCTGGTGAGCCAAAGTGTAATAAACTGCCATTATATAATATCATATCCTTCTCGGCAGTTTATTTATTAAGACATGTCCTATAAAAACGAGAGACTTATGAAAGAAAATGTTATTAATTGTGTGTCTCTCGTTTTCTTATAATAATGACAGGTGCATAAATTATTTTATATTAATTCTTGACCATCCTATGCACCTGTCTAACATTAGAAATGTATTTATTATGCCAGGTTCATATGACCTTCCATAAGGTGAAATTATATAAGAACGTTTACCAAACATGGAAGGTCTTTTTTAACGGTTAATGGTTTTCTTGGATCAATAAATATGGATATTAGTTTCAGCTAGTTATGATATGGAAGATGCAGATATGATCCAAGACTTAAATAAATAGGTTTATACGTTAAAGTACAGTTCCATTCAGAATATCCAATTATCTTCAAGGCCATAATGTTATTATACATTAAGGTTATGGTAAGTGGACGTGCATATTAAATTATTGTATGATGATTCTTTATAACCAAGCACGTCCATTAAATATTTATGATCACACCATTCTTCAATACGTTCTATTTATCCATTTGGAGGTGTGAATAAGCGCATAAGATTTATAAAGTTACAGGATTTATCAAGAAAAGATCATTAAATTGGTTTAGAGAGACATAATTATAGTATTGGACGGTTAATAAATCTTTCTTCTAGAGCACCGTCCAATAAAAGTATAGAAATTATATTATGCCTGGCCATATGGATCGGTTGTTATAATAATGAAGGGTAAAGTATGATAATGTCTTGTGAATAATGCCCATAAAATAATAATATCAAAAAGAAAATGGCATTATTCATCTTCCAAGACATTATTTTAATATATAGAAAGAGACGTTATGTTAGTGTCAGGTAATATTTTTTCTCTACGTCTCTTTCATTCTTACTTCATTCCTGCAGTATATTATATTGGCCTTTATGTCTATCTTATTTAATGTTACGGCCTTGATGGCCAGATGGTATGACCCTGAGCACCTTTACTTCTTTCTTCATATTATCAGGGTCATACATTAATTAATTGGCGAATCCATGAAAATGAATATATAATAATATAACGCCAATTAATATAGGAAAGGTTTAATATATGACAGTGAATAATTTTATAATAATAATGACAGGAATATTCTAGTTAACTATTCTAATATTATACTCAAGATATTAAGACTGAACCTCAACCTAATAAATATTTATATAATAACAAATCCAAGTTGAGGTTCATATATAATAAATTGTTAATTAAATGGAGGTATAGGTGATATTTATGATATTAATGATGTTAATGGTGATGCTTGAGGTCTTCCTTATAATATTATACAAGCATCACTTACCTCTCCACCAATATACATATTATAACATTTATTGAAGACATTGTATCACGAGAAGTTAACATATTAATACATTGTCTTGTTGGTCATATTATAATAATAGCATTTATATTAAGGGCCATAAACAAGGATTTCCTTTATAAAGTATTTATGGCCCTGTTATTCATATAATATGAGATTTCATTGCCTTATTTATTATTGTATGTTGTGTTATTAATGAAATCTCATTTATTATCATATCCATGTCCTATATTAATTAATTTCTTTTGGAATGTAGGATTCTTATTAGCAATTATTATTATATTACAAATTATTACAGGAATTTTCTTAGGTTTATATTATACATCAGATATTAATTCAGCATATATTTCTGTGTTATTTATTATTAGAGAATTATTTTATGGATGGTCATTACATATTCTACATTCTAGTGGAGCATCATTTGTCTTTTTCTTACAATTTCTTCATTTAGGAAGAGCTATATCTTATGGTTCATATTTTTATAATGGTAATACTTGGTTTTCTGGTCTTATTATTTTATTATTATTAATGTCAAGTGCATTTATTGGATATGTTTTACCATTTGGATAAATGAGTTTCTGGGGTGCTACAGTCATTACAAATTTATTATCTC
>CBCYMK010000003.1:0-54308 GCA_965183875.1 Flavobacteriales bacterium
GAAGATAGTAGTAGTTGTTGGAATCGTAAATATTTAGCTGATGAGAAAAAACCTGTGACAAACTGTCTAATGACCAGCGGTGAGGAGACTGTGCATAAAATACAGCAAAGTCGTTAGAGTTGAATACACCATCGTCTTCACCTGAAACATAAATTGCATTTTCTTCTAAATCGCTATACCTAAAATCACCATTATACTCCGGCAGCATAGCAGCCACCGTTACCGTAAACTTGTATATTTTTTAGGGTTTATAGAACTCAAAGAGAATCCCCATTTTCATCGAAAGCAGATTTATCTAGCTTATAAAGACCATCGTCGCTTACTTTAAATCTATACCAATCACCCTCACTAAGGACAGAGCTCTCTGTAGCATTATTGTACATAGAAGGGAAAGAATATGCCAAAATAGCTTGCTTCAAATTTCGTATCTAAATTCTGTAACCTTAAAGCCTGGAATTATGGGGACGTATGACAATGTAAGTGTATGGGATCTTACGTTCATAAGAAATGCTCCAAGACAAATTATTATAGGTATTTACAGAGTCTAACAAAGATCTTTTCGTTTAAACTTAGAGGGACACTATCTAGTACACTAATTGTTACGGTAAGTCTCATCTGTATTTTTCTGGGTAGGCGTATTTTGCGTTTATAAATTGGGGTATTAGGAGTCTCTTGGTTATAAAAAAGCGTCTTTAAAAGACAAACTCTTAACTACAGGCTCACCCTTAAGATTACTATCAGCTGTTTGCCAAACTACAGAAACTGTATTATTCGACTGAGCATAAACATCTTCTATAAGAGAGGATAGCAAAAGGAAAAAACAAAAAATAATGCGCAGCATACACTAAAGGGTTTATATTAAACTTAAGGAACGAATAAGAATAAAATCTATTGTCAAAAGTAGTAAGTTTTGGCACAATTATTTCAGAAAAACGAAATTGTATTGTTTTTGAAAGTCAACGGAGGTTTAGAATTTCAAAAATTATTGTATTATTGTGTCTCGTAACCCAAAAGTAATATGATTTCAAAATAGATTATTTGCCTTATTGGCAATTATAAGCCTAGGTTTATCAACTACCGCTATGGCACAGGACCCTGCATTTACACAGTTCTATGCAAACCCTATGTACCTAAATCCAGCTATGGCAGGGATCAGCAAACTGCCCTCGTGTTTCTATGAACCACAGAAATCAGTGGTCTAGCTTAAGAGGAGCTTACAAATCAAACAGTGTTTCTATAGACAAAAATGTAGAAAAACTTAATGGGGGTGTAGGTTTGCAGATTTTAAACGATGAGCAAGGAGAAGGTAATATCAAGAGTACTCAGATAAATGCTATTTACTCTTATCAGTTACAAGTTTCAAGAAAACTTACTGTACTTACAGGTATTCAAGCTAGTTACCACCAAAAAAGCTTAGATAAATCAAAATTATCATTTGGGGATCAAATAGATCAAAACTATGGTTTCATATACGAGACTGAAGAAAACTTAAGTTTAATAGCTGAAAGTGTAGGTTATGCTGATGTTTCATTAGGGATGATGGCATTCACCAAAAAATACTTCTTTGGTTTAGCATTACACCACTTATCACAGCCAGATGCTTCCTTCATTGAAGAGAGCCCTCTTCCTAGAAGATTTACAGTACATACTGGAGCGAATATCCCTGTAGGTAGAAGTAAAAATATGGGATTGGTAATGGATGGCCCTTTTGTTACACCTAATGTAATGTACCTTAAACAAGCAGGTGCGGAACAATTAAATGTAGGGATGTCTTTAACAAATGAAAGCCTTTCAGGTGGTTTATACTATAGAAGTAACTTCTCTAATCCCGATGCAGTACTTATTGTATTAGGATATGAAAACAGTGGAATACGTTTTGGTTATAGTTATGACTATACAGTATCTAAGCTCGCTGGGCATCTCTGGTGGAGCACACGAAGTTTCTGTAACTTTACAGCTTGCATGTAGAGACAAAAGAAAAAAATTAAAAGCTATTAAATGCCCTAAATTTTAGGTAATTTAGGCCCCTTATTACAACTCGAACAACATCAACTCGCTATATACCATGAAAATGTCGAATTCTTTATCTAAACTATTTATTGTAGGTCTAGCTGTGTTAGCTACTTCTTGTGGAAGTGACAAATACAAAAACATGTCGCAAACTACAGGATGGAAAGTGAATACATCTGCAAACGGAGGTTTTGAAGCTGAACTTAACTATAATCAAGAACTTCCGGTAGGGATGGTTTTTGTTGAAGGTGGTTCATTTATAATGGGACAAACCGAAGAAGACATACTGATGGAGCAGAATGCTGCACCAAGACAAGTTTCTGTAGCTTCATTCTACATGGATGAAACAGAAGTTACCAATGTCTCTTATAGAGAATACTTATACTGGTTAACAAGAGTTTTTGGTGAAAGTTACCCTGAAGTTTATTGGAATGCACTTCCAGACACAAATGCTTGGAGAAGTGAATTAGGTTTTAACGATCCTATGGTAAATAACTACTTACGTCATGCAGGATTCAGTAACTACCCTGTAGTTGGTGTAAACTGGGAGCAAGTACAAGATTACTGTGCTTGGAGAACAGACCGTGTAAATGAATTGGCACTTATTAATGCTAAATCGTTAAAACATAATACAGAACAATTTGACGACGATAACTTCAATACAGAAACTTATCGTGCTGGACAATACACCGGAGCTGTTAGAAAAAACAACGGTTATAGAGATTTAAGAAACCCAAAAAATAAGGTAGGACGTAGAGGTCGTCAAGAAGACGGTATCTTAATTCCTGGGTTTAGACTTCCTACAGAAGCAGAATGGGAATATGCTGCATGGGGATTAATAGGTAACTCTATTGAAGGAAATATTGCAGAAGGTAGATACTACCCATGGAATAGAAATTCATTAAGAGATAACCGTAAACAATTCCAAGGAGAGCTACTTGCTAACTTTAAACGTGGTGATGGTGACAATATGGGTATAGCGGGCGCATTGAATGATGCAGGAGCTCGTACTATGGAAATTAAGTCATTCCCTCCTAACGACTACGGTTTATATGATATGAGCGGTAACGTTGCAGAATGGGTACTTGATGTATACAGAGACGATGCAGTTGGTCAAGATGACTTTATGCCATTTAGAGGTAATGTATTTGTTGATAAAGCAAAAGATGAAGAAGGTTATTATATAGAACCAGATTCATTAGGTAGAATGCAAACTAGAGAGGCTGAAGCTGATAAACTTAGAAGAAACTACCAAAGAGCAAAGAATTCGGATAGATACGACGGAGATATTGAATCTAGTATTTACTATTCAAAAGGTGATTCTCAAGGGGAAGCAGCTATGTACGACTATGGAAAAACTACTTTAGTAAACAACGATGTTCACGTATATAAAGGTGGTTCATGGAAAGACCGTTCGTACTGGTTAAATCCTGGAACAAAAAGATTCTTAAACAGCGATATAGGAACTGACTTTATTGGTTTCCGTTGTGTGATGGACAGAATGGGTTCTCAGAATTTGAAACCTAATAAAAAGAAGTCTAGAAAAATGACACGCTAATTATAAAGCCTCTCTATCGAGAGGCTTTTTTTTGCTAGTTAAAATTAACCGATGATAGAACAACTATATAAAATATACCAAAAGCATCCGGAAGTATGTATAGACACAAGAGCATTAAGTTCTGGTTGTATGTTTTTCGCGCTGAAGGGCCCTAATTTTAACGCAAATAAATTTGCTAGTGATGCACTCGATTCTGGGGCCTCCTTTGCAGTTGTAGATGAAGCTAAATACGTATTAGACGAGCGGTATATACTTGTAGAGGATGTACTAAAAAGTTTACAAGAACTCTCAAAATTCCACCGGAGACAATTGCAATGCACTGTAATAGGAATTACGGGCACAAATGGAAAAACGACTAGTAAAGAATTACTATATAGAGTACTTTCAAAGAAGTTCAAAACTACAGCTACTCAAGGAAACCTAAACAATCATATAGGCGTACCACTAAGCCTATTAGCTATAACAAAAGATACAGAGTATGCCATTATTGAAATGGGTGCCAATCACGAAGGAGAAATAGCATTTTTATGCGCTTTAGCAGAACCTAATATTGGTGTAATTACGAATATAGGTAAAGCTCATTTAGAAGGATTTGGATCTCTAGATGGTGTACTAAAAGCAAAAACAGAATTGTATAAATACCTATCAGATCACCGAGGGATCTTGTTTGTAAAAGACAATCAGCAAAATTTAATTGAGGTACTCCCCACAGCTAGTAATAATAAGAAGTATGGGCAATTAAAAAACAGTAATTATATTATAAAGTTTGTGGAAGCACAACCCTTTGTAGTAGTTACATCCGATAACAAAGAAATTCACAGTAAGCTTATTGGAGATTACAACTTTGATAATATTGCATTAAGTATCGCTATAGCTCAACATTGTGGAGTAGAATTTAATCTATTAAAATCGGCTATTGAATCTTATAGTCCAACAAATAATAGATCTCAGTTATTAAAAACAGAAAAAAATACAATTCTGTTAGATGCCTACAATGCCAACCCTATGAGTGTAGAGAAGGCAATTAACAATATGCTTACGATTAACCACGAGCATAAGATACTAATCCTGGGAGATATGTTTGAACTAGGTAGCGATTCAATAAGAGAACATATAAGTATTATTAACCACTGTTTGGGGGCAGGATTTACCAAAGTATTTTTAGTAGGAGAAGCCTATAAAGAAGCAAATCGCACACAGTACCCTTGTTATAGCTCTACTGACAACCTTCTAAAACACCTAGAAGAAAGCACTCTAAAAGGAGCTTTCATCCTAATAAAAGGATCTAGAGGGATGAAATTAGAGCAATTAGTAGAAGTACTATAAGGTCTTCGCGTAGTCATCGAGCACGAGCCCACCAAAGTTACCTGAACTCATTAATAGAACAATAGTATCTTTTTGAACCTCATTCTCTATTTGCTTACAGAGCTCCTCACTTTCAGTAAGCACCTTTAAATCTGCTCTACCAAAGCAATCAAAAACCAGTGTTTCAGATAGGTCATTTAATTTTTTATGGGCTACTGCTTTAGGGTCGAAATAAACAATTGCTGTGTCTACCCCATCCATAGAGTTTTTGTATTCTGAAAGAAAGGATTTGTTAAGACTGCTAAAAGTATGTAACTCTAAAGCGGCGACTATATTGAACCCTGTAAACTGTGCTTTTACAGCCTTCACTGTTGCGCTAACCTTCGAGGGTGAATGTGCAAAATCTTTAAATACTTGAAGTCCCTCTCTTGAGTAAATTTTTTCCAATCTTCTAGAAGCTCCCTTAAAACTAGACATAGATTTAAAAAAATCAATTTCTGAAACTTCTAATTGTTTACAAATATTTAAGGCTCCCATCATATTCATTAAGTTGTGCTCCCCAAATATCTCTAGGGAGAACGTAGAATCCTTAAAATTTATATACGTTTTACCTTCTACAATTTTAAACGAGGGCAGTGTATATTCTTCTCTTATAATTGATGAATTAGAATCTACAATAGTACATAACTCTTTATCGCTTGAACAATAAGTTAGGTAGCCAGAATCTTCAATTTTATTTATAAATATTTCGAACTGGCTTAAATAATTTTCAAATGTTGGAAATACATTTATATGATCCCAAGCAATACCACTTAATAAAGCAATATGAGGCTTATAAAGATGGAATTTAGGTCGAAGGTCAATTGGAGAAGATAAGTACTCATCACCTTCAAGAATTATTATTGGCGCATCACTCAGTTTTACCATAGTGGTAAAACCGTCTAGCTGTGCTCCTACCATATAATCACAATCAATTTGTAAGGACTGTAGAACATGGAGAATCATGGAGGTAATAGTTGTCTTACCGTGGCTCCCTCCTATTACGATTCGTTTTTTATTTTTAGCCTGTTCGTATAAATATTCAGGGTAGGAATAAATCGGTAAACCTAAAGATTGAGCTTTTAGCAACTCTGGGTTATCCTTTCGGGCGTGCATTCCCAAAATAACGGCATCAATATCAGCAGTTATTTTCTCAGGAAACCATCCCATAGAATCTGGACATATTCCTACTTTTTCTAACCTAGCTCTAGAAGGATTAAAAATAGCATCGTCGGAACCAGTAACTAAATAAGACTTTTCGTGAAGGGCTAAGGCTAAATTATGCATTGCTGCACCGCCAATGGCAATAAAATGTACTCGCATATGTTATCTTTGTAAAAAAGGAAAGGTAATAAATCGTTTTACAATGAAGAAACTTATAGTTGCAGTAATTATCACCATTAGTTCGTGTATAAGTATACATGAAAATAAAGTGGTAGAAAAAGGCCCAAATATTAAACTGGAATTAACTAGAGGGGCTTGCTATGGCACATGCCCAATATATACAATGAGCTTATTTAAAGATAGACAAGTTAAATACAATGGAAAGCGATTTGTGGAGCAACAAGGTGTTTATGAATGGTATATGGAGAGAACAGACTTTAAAAAGCTTGAACATATTTTGAGAAGAAAAGAGTTTTTAAAATCTGCAGAATATAATTTGGGCGCTCAAGACCTACCCATTACAAGCTTAACTATTTATACGGAAACAGATACCATTAATATAAAACACAAAGGTGGGATTCCAAGTAATTTAAAACAAGGAATAATAGAGTTGGAACAGCTAATGATAAAAACGGCCAATTGGCATCAATAAAATGAATCTGGGAATATTAAAGATTTATATTAAGTGTAAATTGCAGCCTTAAAACCTAACTAATGGCACTTATTCTCACCCTAGATACAGCAACAAAAAACTGCTCTGTAGCCCTATCAAAAAATGGAGTTGTTTTAGAATCAATTGACTTTAATGAAGGTCAATTTTCGCATGCCGAAAAGCTACACGTATTTATCGAAGATGTATGTGCTAAGGCTGGCTATACTTTACAACAATTACAAGCGGTTGCAATAAGTAAAGGTCCGGGCTCTTATACTGGATTGCGCATAGGTGTATCGGCTGCAAAAGGCCTATGCTTTGGTTTAGACATCCCTCTAATAAGTATTGAAACTCTTGAAGTGCTTTGTAGAACTTATCAAATGGAAAATAAAGTAGCTGATACAGATTTCCTTATCCCTATGATTGATGCCAGGAGAATGGAGGTTTATACTGCAGTGTACAACCAGAGAATTGAAAAAATTAAAGCTACCGAAGCTTTAATTTTAGAACCTGACTCTTTTGACTCCTTTTTAAATAAAAGCTTCTGTCATTTTATTGGTGACGGAGCAGAAAAGTCGAAGACCCATTATTTAAGAGAGAACACGAATTTCTCATCGAGTACCTATCCCTCATCAAGTGCTGTTGCTGAAGTGGTAGAACGAAAATTTAACCAGAATGAATTTGAGGATGTAGCATATTTTGAACCTTACTATTTAAAAGATTTTCTTGATGGTAAAAAGGTGAAAGACAAGAAATAAAATACTCCTTACTGATCCACATATTTATACAATAACACGAGAGTACTTTTAAGAAAAGAGCAGAAATCGCTCTTATCTATTAGCGGGTAGTTCTTTAATAAAAAAACCAAGAATAATACAATTAATGACTATTCTTGGGATTTACTCGAGGCTACAAAACACTATAGAAACTGGTATAAAATATAGAGTTTCATTCTGCTAGCTACAGCAGAGTCTATATCAATAGAAGAAGAATATAAAGCACTAAACTAACTCCGCTAATCTTCAAGATTAAACTAGTTTTTTGCTCAGTTAAAAAGCAAACCAAAGTAGCCATTGCAGTACTAATAGTTAGGATGAGTCGCGTAGTAAAATCGAGTCCACCGTAAGCCATTGTTAAGGCTCCTATGCAAATAATTAATATTACAGAAGACGCACTTACCCATAAACCTTCTAAGGCTGGTAGTTTGTTTAATCTTGCTAGAGTCTCTTTCATTATCTGAAGGTTTAAGTTTAAAAATTTGTGAGTTACTTGAATATTTGTCTAAAAGGATCAATCATATTTTTTAGGAACGAATTGCTTTCTGGCTGCTCATCACCGAGACCAAAAGTCACTTTATCGACTTGTTTAGACCGCAATAAAGTGCCAAAAAGCCAATCCCAAACAGCGAATTTAGAACCCATGTTTTTATTAAAATGTTCCGGATTATTACTGTGGTGGATTTGATGCTGATAAGGGCTAATGAATAGGAATTCTACAAAATTGTAGTAAGAGAGTTTAATATGTGAATGTCGAAGGCTTGCACCTAGACTTAAGAATAAAAAGTGAAGAACATTTACACCAATTACGGTTGATTTCTGAAGATTGAACCCATAGTAATAAAAGAAGATTCCCGTGATTGTACTTACAACAATAATATTCTTAAGATTGTTTAATAATAACTCTAAGGGGTGTATACGGTATTGCGTAAATGGAATTAGACTCGTAGCAGAATGGTGGGTTTTATGGAATTCCCACAATAAAGGAACCTTATGCATAGCTAGATGTAGTAAATAGCTGAAAAAATCTGACATTATGGTAAGGCACAATGTAAACAAGAGTATACCAACAACCTTATTATGACTTTCCATATATATACCAAAAGTATCTACCAGAAAGTCGTAACTAAACAAAGCTATCGATGTAGCCAATAGTAATAAAGGACTTAACAGAGTAAACTTAACTATGCTGTTGAGTAATAAAATTTTGTAATCTGTTTGAGCCGATTTACTCAACCAGTATTTTGAGGGAAGCAGGAAAGAAATAAAGCTTTTTTGAGAATCAGATTTCTTATAAACATAAAATGCTAATAAAGCAGAAGTAATAAGATAAGGGAAAAACACCCGCTTATTGGGATTTACTAAATAGCCTATGCTATTAGATAAAAGATCAGATATAAAATTGAAGATGTGCTCCAAAACGGGTTGATTAGTTTACAAAACTAAGCGATGAACATTGTCAAATTAATGAGATTTATTAGCGTTTAACTTGATTAATATCATAATCTAAATCAAGCAGCAAACCTTAGCAATAGCAAGCCTTTCCGTGACATCTATCACACAAATAACTATCGATTTTTCATAGTATTGCATTAGATAAAATTGATCTTTATGAGACTTATAGTAATAGGTGGTTTATCTGCCGGGCCATCGGCTGCAGCAAAAGCGAGAAGAGAAAACGAAAAGGCAGAAATTTTGCTTTTCGAAAAAGGAGCAGCAGTAAGCTATGCAACGTGTGGCATTCCCTACGCCCTCTCTGGGGTAATTGAAAATCGCGAAAAACTTATTGTAGTAGAGGCCAACTTATTAAAAAAACGATTTAATATCGATGTACATCTAGAAGAAGAAGTGCTTCAAGTAGATATTAAAAATAAAGCCATAACAACTACTAAATCTTCCTATAAGTATGATAAACTGATATTTGCTACCGGTGCCAGTTCTACTGTACCTCCAATAAAAAACATTCAAAACACAACTAACTGGTCTACTTGTAGAACTTTAAATGATTTTGACAGAATATTATCAGAAGGAGTAATTCCAGAAGTAAATAAAACGCTAGTTGTAGGAGGGGGATTAATAGGTGTAGAACTCGCCGAAAATCTAAGAGAGATAAACAAAGAGGTTACCCTTGTAGAGGGGGGAACGCAAATCCTTCCTATGTGGAGCGAAGTTTTTGCAGGAATGGCAGAGCAAATATTAGTAGAAAATGGTATTAAGATTTTGAAATCTACTTTTGTTAATGAGTTTATTTCCGAATCGAAAAAAGTAAATTCAGTACTTGTTAGTAATGGCCAAAATATAGAAACAGATTATATTATTCTGAGTACAGGGATAAAGCCCAATACTAAGCTATTGATCGATCAAGGTGCCTTACACTTAAAAAATGGAGCTCTTTTAGTAAACGAAAAAATGGAGACTTCCATTCCTGACATCTATGCTGCAGGTGATAATGTAGCGATAAAAAACCTTCAGACTAAAACGCATGATTATTTCCCATTAGGAACACATTCGAATAAAGGTGGACGGACTGCTGGCGCAAATGCAGTAGGTGCTGAATTAGAATTTAAAGGAGCCTATAAAACAGCAATAGTAAAAGTATTTGATTATACCTTAGCTCGAACAGGAATGAGTTTACAAGATTTACAAAAATCAGCAATAAACTACACATCTGTACTTACCATTTCTGGTTCCACTCCTTCGTACTACCCAAATCAAAAAGACATAATAGTTGAAATATATTATGATAAGGATACACATAAAATTTTAGGAGCAGAGCTATTTGGCGAAAATGGAGTAGATAAAAGAGTAGATGTTTTAAGTACAGCGATTTATGCCGGACTTAAAATTGAAGATTTAAGTCAATTAGATTTAGCTTATGCACCGCCCTACTCGCCAGCTAAGGATCCTATTGTAGTTTCGGGTTTTGTTGCAGAAAACAGTAATCGCTCGATAGTAAATCAAGTCCTTGTTGAAAAGTTTGATCTTATTATTCATACTGAAACTGAGTTCACTATTCTTGATGTTCGAAATAAACAAGAGTTAAAAGTGGGTTCATCCCAGGATCGATTAATATTCCATTAGATGAATTAAGATATCGTTTAGGAGAATTAAAACAAGATGATAATCCAATTTATATTTATTGTGCCAAAGGGATGAGGGGTTATTTAGCCTCGTTAATTTTAACTCAATCGAACTTTAAAACTGTTTACAATATTTCTGGTGGTTTTAAAATGTGGCGATTACTTGGGAAGTAAGTATGTAACTCTAGTCACTTATAAAACGAATTATCTTTCCGATTTTTGCAAGAACAAACAAAACAAGAACTATGGATTTACAAGAGCTAATCAATTCAGATAACGTAAATATTGTTGATGTACGAACACCGATGGAGTTCCAAGATGGCAATGTAAATGGGTCTATTAACATCCCATTGAATGAAGTAACAGAACGCATTGAAGAATTAAGGAATTTACAACCCTTAGTACTTTGCTGTGCCTCAGGTGGCAGATCGGGTCAGGCAACAGATTATTTAGAAGCTCAAGGCTTTACAGATGTATTTAACGGTGGAGGCTGGACAATGGTTAACGCACAAAAAAATAGATATGCTAAATTTTATAAAGAACTTATTTAAAGGAACTGACTATAAAGCACTAATGGAGCAGGGAGCAAAAGTTATAGATGTTCGGACTGCAGCAGAATACAAAAACGGACATATTAGAGGGAGCCAGAATATTCCTCTTCAAAAAATAGGGAATCAAACTAAGAAAATAGCATCTTTGAACAGTCCTATTATTTTATGTTGCGCTTCAGGAATGCGTTCTGGCCAAGCAACAGCGATGTTAAAATCAGCAGGCGTACAAGCCTATAACGGTGGTTCTTGGGCGAGTCTCAAAGGAAAAATTTAAGCGTAAAACCAAGGCTATCTTCTTATATACAAATATACCTAGTCAATGAAAATACAGTTATTTATTCTAAATATTACAGCCGTATTATTTACCGCTTGCACCAATATAGACAATGCAAGTGCTCAGGCAGTGAAGCATGTTTCTGCTCAGGAATTTAAGGCCATTATTGAAACTGGATCTGGAATTATTTTAGATGTTCGCAGCCCTCAAGAGGTTGCTACAGGACATCTAAAAAACGCGAGTATTATAAATTATTACGATAGCGATTTTGAATCAAAATTAGGCCTTATTCAGAAAGACAAGGAGATTTATGTATACTGTAGAAGTGGTGGACGAAGTGCGAAGGCTGCAAATATATTAGCAAAACTAGGGCATCCTAAAGTAGTTAATCTTAAGGGTGGTATTGGAGCTTGGAGAGCTGCAGAACTACCTACTACACTTTCTAAAATAAGTGTTGATGAAAACATCAAAGCACTTACTACAGATGAGTTTGACAAACTATTAATAGAAAATGAGCTTGTACTTGTTGACTTTCATACACAGTGGTGTGCCCCTTGTAAAAAAATGAGTCCTGTAGTAGATGAGATAGAAACTGAGTACAAAGACAAGGCTATGGTTTTGCGTATAGATCTAGATACTAGTACAGATTTAGCAAAAAAATACAGTGTAATATCTGTGCCAACATTTATAGTTTTTAAAAGTTCGAGTGAAGTATGGCGTCATGCAGGAATAATCTCCAAAGAGCTTTTAATTGAACAGATAAAATAATTTACATCAATTAAAATCACACGAATGAAGACAAATATGCACAAATTAGATCGAACATTACGTTTAGTTTTTTCGCTTGTAGTAGCTGTTTACTTTTTTCAAACACAGGGAGGACAATCTACTCCACTAAGCGATATTTTATTTTACCTAGCTATTTTATTTGGTATTACTGGGGCAGTAAATTTCTGTCCATTGTATAAGCTTATGGGAGTTGATACTTCTAAACCAGATCAGCTTAAATAAGAAAAGAGCGAACTAAAGTCCGCTCTTTTTAAATCTGACTTACCTTTATGATGTTTACGGGACAGGCATCTGCAGCACGTAAATTTTCATCTAGTTCTTCGTCTCCTACTTTAACTGTGTAAAAGCCTTTTTTATTTTTACCTCCAATTAAAGTGCACTTTCCATCCTTTTTAGACATTCGCCAGCGCTCGAATGCAATTTCAACACAGTAATTGCAACCTATACACTTATCTCTTTGCTGAGTAATGATTACCATTAACTCTCAATTAATTTGAAAAGTTTGTCGGAAGGGCGAATTTTATCCTCTAAGATAAAAGTACATCCATCACCTTTTTTAGCCTCAGTTACCGATTTATCATCTACCCTAATTTCGGTTACCTGATGCTTTACCAAACCAGTAGTTGGTCCTATAACAAGAATACTGTCTCCTACTTTTAGGGTATGAGCCTCAATCTTAAATTCGGCACATTTCACCTTTGGGAAATAATGAACACCCTTTCCTAAGTAAAGTTTTTTCTGTGGTGCCTTAGACCCTGGACTATCGGTCCATTCTCCCATTTTTTGACCTAAATAATAGCCACTCCAAAAGTCACGGTTAAAAACTGAGCGCAAGTCGTCCATCCACACCTTAACCTTTTCAGAAGTATAAGTACCACTGTTATATGCATCTATAGCAGCACGATAAGTTGCTACAGTAGTATGTACATAATCGGCACCTTTACCTCTACCCTCAATTTTTAAAACAGATATTCCTGTTTCAATTAACTGATCTAAAAAATCAAGTGTACACAAGTCTTTGGGAGACATAATGTATTCGTTATCAATCAGAAGCTCATTTCCATCTTCTACATCGATTACTTTGTATTCTCTTCGGCAATTTTGCACACAGGCACCACGGTTAGCCGACGAATTATTTGAATGTAAGCTCAAATAACACTTACCACTAACAGCCATGCACAAGGCTCCGTGTCCAAAGACTTCTATTTCTACTAAATTCCCTGAAGGGCCTGTAATTTGATCTTTTCTTACAGCATCACAAATCTCCTTCATCTGTCGTAAGCTAAGTTCACGAGACAAAACCATTACATCTGCAAAATGAGCGTAAAAACGAACGGTTTCGATATTTGTAACATTTAGTTGGGTAGAAATGTGCACCTCTAATCCAATAGAATGTGCATAACCTATAACTGCCTGATCGGAGGCAATAATAGCTGTAATACCCGCTTCTTTAGCCTTGTTAACCACACGTTTCATAATACTCAAATCGTGATTGTAAACAATTGTATTTAAAGTAATATAGCTACGTACTTTTTTAGGCTCGCAACGCTCAACAATTTCTTCTAAATCGTCTAGTGTAAAATTCATGCTAGCCCTAGCGCGCATATTCAATTGCTCTACACCAAAATATACTGAATCGGCTCCTGCATCTATTGCTGCTTGCATAGCGGCAAAGTTTCCTGCAGGAGCCATTAATTCAATTCCTTCTTTCTTTTTCATCCTGCAAAAATATCACTCTTTGGAGGAGAAAAAAGATGATATTTATCATGCAACATGTGATCTATTACATAAACTTAGGCTTGATAACAAACATGAGCCAACCCCAGTTGTTGGAGTAATCCGCAGAACCTCCTTTTAAATGAACAAGACTTTCGGTTGGAGTAGCCATAGAATAGCCCAATTTAATTGTAATATCGGCTGAGTGTTTATAGGCTATAGAACAATCTAATTCATCTCCTAATTTAGCACCTAAATCATTGGCCATTTCTTCGGCTGCGCTAAACATATGGTAGGTAGCTTTAAACATAAATGCATTGTATTTATACGAGGCATTTACATACATATCCTTTAGTCCTACATTATTTCCATGGTTACCTACATAAAAATAATCCATGAGTCCGTTAAATTTATGGTTAGTTCCAAATAAGGGGGCAAACGCATTGTTTTCACCATTATCTTCTACAGCACTATTACCAGACTGTTGTTCGTACCCCAACCCAAAGGACATATTGTTCAGTTTATAATTTAAATCTAATCCTATTAATGATGCATTAACAACAGTCACATCATCATCTTGTTTTTGAAGGTAATAATTAAGAGCTACGTTAAAATTACTGTACTTAGCTTTTATATGTGTTCCAGCAGTAAGCAAACCGTCAGTATCGAGCACTAAGCCACTAAGACTAACATCTTTGATTGATTTCCTCAACCTCAAATATTTCATGTCTTGGTATTCTACAGCCCCGTTATCGCCTTGAAAAGTCACACCTAAATCAGCTTCTAAATAACCATTGTATTTTAAGATCCCTAAGTCATGTGTTCTGGCTTGTTGTGCCCAACCAACATTACCAAAAATCCTGTGGTCATCATAACTTATCTCCTGACGACCAATTTTTAAGGACACATCTTTAACTAAGTCAATATTAGCCCAAGCTTCTTGAATATAAGAGCTGCTATTAAAGCTATCGTCAATTTTCTGTAAGGTTTTACTAGCTCCCCAAGTCCTAACATCTTGTAGCGTTATTTTAGCTGTGTACTTCTCAGCTTTATAATTTAAGTTCAGTCTTGTTCTCTGCGTTGTAGTACTTGTTGCTCTAGTATCTGCAACAGACAAGGAGTCTTTTGTACCCATTCTGTATTCCGATCTTGGTCTAATTTCAGCATCCATACTAAACTGAGCTTGTACCATTCCTATTCCCATTGTACTTAGCACAACTAAGAATACTTTTTTCATTGCTTTCATAGAGATTGTTTTTGTTAATAGTTAAACAAATGTATTCGCAATGAGCTATACCTCTATTGATTACAATCAGCTACAAGCTTGAATTATAGCAGCATAATGACTGATTATTATCACTTAATAAAAGCTTAAACCAAATAAACAACAACGGCGCTCAACCTCTCAAACTAATATATATCACATTATGCATTGTTATAAATCATAGATTCAATTAGTTGTCAGTTTTACATTTACATATCGAAAAAACATACTAATGATAAGTGTAAAAGAAGCCAAGAATTTTGTATTAAACAGCGTCCCTACAACTATATGTAAGTCTATACATTTAGATGAGGCACTCGGATATTATTTGGCTGGAGAAATTTTAGCACCGGTAGATTTACCGAATTTCAACAATTCTGCTATGGATGGATATGGAATGTGTTTTTCAGCGATTTTGAAGGGTGTAAGAAAGTTTAGACTTGTTACCGAAATTAAAGCTGGAGATACCTTAAGTGAAGCCATTACAGAAGATACGACCTGTTCAATTTATACGGGTGCTATAGTCCCTCCTTCGGTAGATGTTATAATACCGATAGAACACACCAATTCAGAAGGTGGTTTTGTTGAGATTTTTGATTATCCAATTACTCAACACCAACATATAAGACGGCAAGGGGAACAGATTAAGCAAGGCGAAATTGCTTTACAGAAAGGCCATCTAATAAATGTGGCTTCCATAGGCTTTTTGGCAGCGCTTGGGATTACACAGCTAACGGTTTTCTCTAAACCAAAAATAGCCGTAATTACTACTGGTAATGAGTTAGTCGAAATAGGCAACAGTTTACAAACTGGTCAAATATTTAACAGCAATAAACACTCATTAAAAGCATTAGTAAAAAGTAATGATATAGATCAATGTGAACTCTTTCATACGGAAGATACTTACGAAGGAACCTACACAGTATTTAAAAATGCACTTATCAACTTTGATATTATCATTTCTACAGGAGGTGTATCTGTTGGTAAATACGACTTGGTTAATGATGTACTAACAGATTTAGGGGTAAAGAAACAGTTTCACAAAGTGAATCAAAAGCCTGGAAAACCAATTTATTTCGGCTGTAAAGATTCCAAATTAGTGTTTGGACTACCAGGGAATCCAGCAGCAGTAATCACATCTTTTTACCAATATGTATTGCCAGCAATAAAAAAATGGTGTGGTAATCCGCTACCATTTTTAGAAACTGAAAAGGCTATACTAGCACACGATATAAAAGTAAAAGGGACTAGAACAAAATTCTTAAAAGCTATAGTTACTAATAAAAATGTAACCATACTTGAAGGACAAGGTTCACATATTTTACAGAGTATGGCGCTTTCAAATTGCATCGTTGAGATTCAACCCGAGGAGATGGAGTTAGAGAAAGGCACAGAAGTACTCATTCATAAATTGCCTAATGTATAATTGCTCGGCAATCATATTAGCTGGAGGTCAAAGTTCTAGAATGGGACAAGATAAAGCTTGTATGACTATAGATGGAACTAAAATGCTAACATCCGTAATAGATCAAATAGAACCGATTACAGACGATATCATTATTTCGACTAATAAAATTGAACACGAGGTTTTTCAAAAAACTTTGGTTTTCGATCTTTTTAAAAACAAAGGTCCCTTGGCAGGAATTCATGAAGGTCTTATTCAATCTAAACACGAATACTGTTTAGTTCTTAGTTGTGATATACCCTTTATTAAAGAAGCTATTCTTAAGAGATTACTCGATGAGCACTTAACAAATGATGCAGCTATAACTATTGCTTCTTGTAATGGGAAAACACATCCATTATGTGGGGTTTACCAAACGAAAACTGCAAAGGCCCTAAAAGAATTATTAGTAACAAACATACATAAGATGCATACAGCATTGAACTATTTCAATGTTAAAGTACTCGATTTCCCGATTGAAGATGAACCTTTTTTCAGAAATCTAAATACGCCTAACGATATAAATCTAAATATATGAAAGTAGAAGTACTATTTTTTGGTGGACTTAAGGAGTTAATGGGCTGTAGCTCGTTGACTATCCCCGAAGTTACAAACTCAGATGCCGTTTTAATATTCTTGAAAGACAAGAACCAATCTTTGGGGAATAAATCATTTCAACTGGCTCTAAACAATAAACTGATTAAAGAAAATACATTCTTAAAAAATGGAGATCAATTGGCTTTACTGCCTCCATTTGCAGGTGGCTGAAAATAATTAATGATGAAGAAAGTATTTATCGAAGGGCCAATAAAGCCCGAATTCATTGCTAACTCAATAGCAAAACATAGTCATAAGACAACTATTGGTGCACATGATATATTTTTAGGTCAGGTGCGGGCAGACAAGGTAGAAGGGAAAGAAGTACAGCAAATAGACTATTCTGCATTTGAAGAAATGGCAGATGGAGCTTTCAACGAAATTAGAGAACGTGCCTTTAAGCAATTTGATTTAAGCTGCATGCACATCTATCACAGTTTAGGGGCCGTAAAAGCAGGAGAGATATCGCTGTTTGTATTTGTTTCATCAAAACATAGAGCTATAGCATTTGATGCCTGTAGAGCAATCGTAGAAGACATAAAGGCTAATGTGCCTATATGGAAAAAAGAAATTTACACTGATCAATCACATATTTGGGTAGAATAACATGAAAGACGTAAGCTGGAAAATAAACACAAAAAGAACCGCAAGAGCTCAGGCTATATTGCGAGTAGGAGAAACTGCCTTTAAAAGCAATAAAAGAAAAAACAGTACCCAAGGGCGACCCATTTGAGATTTCAAAAATTGCTGGGATGCTGTCGGTAAAAAATACGGCTATGACAATACCACATTGTCATCCAATGCCGATAGAAAATACAGATATAGAGTTTGAAATCAAGGGAAATGATATTTATATCGAAGTAGAAGTTTGTACCATTTACAAAACAGGCTGCGAAATAGAAGCTATTTATGGTGCCTCTACTACCGCAGTAACCCTTTACGATTTATTAAAGCCAATAGACACAGAACTAGAAATAGTAGAAATTAAGCTACTATTGGGAAAAAGGTGGGAAATCAGATTTAAAAACCGACGATATGTCGAATTTAAAATCATCGGTTATAGTGATGTCTGATTCAATTTCTAAAGGAGTAAAAACCGATAGATCTGGAAAAGCTATCATCTCAAAATTAGAAGAATGTGGACTTGAGAAAATCGACTACACTATTATTCCAGATGAAGTTGATCAGCTACAAGATTTGGTTAATAAAGCAATAGCTTCCAATGTTAAATTGATTATATCTACTGGTGGCACAGGCTTGTCTGCACGCGATATTAGCCCAGAGGCTCTAAGGCCTATGTTGGATGTAGAAATTCCCGGAATTATGGAAGCCGCAAGAGACTACGGTCAAGAACGCACACCTTATTCTATGCTCTCTAGAGGGGTGGCTGGACTAATTGGAGATTGTTTGGTTTTAGCTTTACCAGGCTCCACAAAAGGAGCATCAGAAAGTATGGATGCTCTATTCCCTTACATACTGCACATTTATAGAGTAATAAAAGGAAGAAGACACGATTAATGGAAATCTACTTGCTCTTAAGTATTGCATTAATGGCATTTTTTATATGCCTCTGTGGGGCACGGCGGAGCAAGTGGTTACCATGCCGTAATGGCATTATTTCTAGTCTCACCTTTAGAAATGAAATCTACCGCCCTAACACTCAATATATTTGTTGCTGGAGTTTCATTTTACCATTACTATAGAGCTGGCTATTTTAAGTGGAAACTGTTTTTCCCCTTTGCCATAGGGTCAATTCCATTTGCCTTTTTAGGTGGAGCAATACAAATTCAAGAAGAAATTTACAAAGGGGTTTTAGGTCTGTTTTTAATATTTGCCGTACTAAAAATGCTCGGTTGTATTGGAGTGAAAAATAAGGGTATTACTAAACTCCCTACTTCAACTGGTATTGCTTTTGGTACTTTGCTAGGCTTTATTTCTGGGCTTATTAGGTATTGGAGGAGGGATTATATTGAGCCCTGTATTATTGCTTTTTAGTTGGGCTAAAATGAAAGAGGCTGCTGCAGTATCGGCACTATTTATATTTGTAAATTCTATTAGTGGCTTAATAGGTTTAATTTCGAGTGGAAACTATAACGCAGTAGATAATTTACATTTTTGGATTGGGAATTGCTCTTGTTGGTGGTTTTGCTGGAAGTTATATGGGCTCGAGAAAAATGCGTAATAGTGGAGTTAGAAAACTATTAGCTTTAGTATTGTCGCTGGCAAGTATAAAGCTCCTGTATGCATTTATTATTTACGCATTCATTTGAGATTCGCTGCAATAGAATGAGCAGAAGCTTTATATAATTTTAATTCCCTAGGGTTTAAGCTTATATGATCTACAATAAAAACACCCTTTTCAGATACCTCAACCATGAGGCTTATATAAATTGATTTTTTTAAATCTAATAGGTTATTGTAATACGTGTTTGTATAAACCGAAAGTGGATAAGTTTTAATGTGCGACTGTTGTAAATCGACTAGTAGCTGAATAACACATTGTGCTACCCCATAATGTGTACTTTCTTGTGTTTTTCGTATTTCGTAAGCTGTATTTTTTGTTTGCTCCTCCCAAACCTTTAGCTCATCTTCACTGAAGTTACCCAGCAGAGGTTTAGCATTTAGCGAAATCAAACTGTAAGCTGCAAACTGAGTATCTCCATGTTCTCCTAGTACATAAGCTTTTACATCTGATTTTGATGATCTTGTAGCATTTATGAGGATAAATTGTAGTCTATTACTATCTAAAAAAGTACCTGTACCTATAATTTGACGGGGCTCTAAATTAGAATACTTCCAGGTATAAAAACTAATAATATCTACGGGGTTACTTACTACAATAATTTTGGCACTCGACTTTAATTGTACTCCCGTAAAAATAGCTTTAGTCAGTTGAATGTTTTCATCTAATACATCTAATCTCGATTTAGATGCTTTGTTCTGAACTCCTGCAGTATGGATAATAACATCTGAATTTTGGAATACTTCTGTGTTATTAACACTCAACTTTAGTTTAGGATAGAGGACAAAAGCATGTTGTAAGTCAATAAACTTCCCCTCTAATTGTTTGTTGGGATCTATTATATTGACATGTAAGTTTTCAACTGCATTTAACAAGCCAAATGCAATACTGGCGCCTACATTCCCAAAACCTAAAATTGTTAGTATTTTCATATAAGTAGTAAAAAACTCCCATTACAATGTAAGGGAGTTTCTAATTATTATCCTAGTATTTGATGTTCTAATTGAATCGCTTTAGGAAAAAGGATGTTATTTTCTAAATGAATATGTACATGTAAATCATTTTCAAATTCCTTTAGTAAATGGTAAGAAGCTTTAAAAGTATTACACGCATATGCAGGCGGCGTAAAGTTATTTGTTAGTTCTCCAATTTTCTCAAACAATAAACCTGCTCCCTCGTGTTCTTTCTCCATCATAGTAATAGGGTTTTGTATAGAACCAAAAGGCATCTCCTCAACATTTTTCCCCTGAGCCAAAGACATTATATATGGAAACAAAATACGCTCTTCTTTCATCATATGATGCTCTAGCTCCTGTGCTACTTGCTCAAATAAAATGGCAATGGTTTTTGTTTCTGGGTGCGCTTCACCATGCACACGACTTACTTTAGTTATAAAGGCTTTTATTATAGGTATTTGTTCACTTACATAGGTATGGTGTTTCGATACTATATGTTCTACCAGGTGGTCTAAACGCCATTTATTATACTGGTCGATTTCAGATTCTGTACGTGTATCTACTTGCGCTAATTCCTCAATTATCTCATTTAGATTTAGGCGCTTCTTTTCACAAACAGATTTCAGACTCTTTTTACCTCCACAGCAAAAATCAATTCCATATTTCTTAAATACAGCGGCTTTCTTAAAGTCTTCTGTTACAATTTCTGCGATTGTTTTTTCAATCAATTCTTCTTGTTCAACTTTCATCATAATTGGTTTTTGAATAGAACCTTACCTTGTCCATATCAATTATTCGTATGTCTTTAGGTAAAAGTTCAATTGTATTTTCTTGTTCTAATTTTTTCAGCATTCTTATGGTCGTTTCATAGGTGCTGGCTGCAATATTCGAAATTTCCTTCCTACTTAAAGGAAAGCTTAGGCACTTAGTCTTTTCATCTATCCCAAAAGCTTGTGCACACATTAATAGTGCGTAGGCTACTTTATTTTTTACAGGGAGCTGAATAATTCTTTTCATATGTTCTTCGGAAGACCGAAGTTCATTTGTGAAATACCGTAACATATTAAAAAGTAAACGATGATTAGTCTTAAGGATTTTTAGAAACACCGTTTTGGGGATAAATGCTAAGGTTATATCCGTTAAACTTATTGCTGATATTGGGTAAGTTTCGCTATGTAATCCACGATGACCTACAAGGTTTCCATCAATCGCAAGTCGAATAATTCGCTCTGTACTTTTAGACAGGTGTTTTACAACTTTAACTTTTCCGCTATGGATAATATAAATCCCCTGTACATTTTGGCCTTCTGTAATAAACCGAGTTCCTTTAGGGAATTGTAGTGTTGACTTGTGCTTATCGATCAACTCTCGCCACTCTTCATCACAATACAGATTAATCACACAATTAATTTGATTACATCCCGAACAGTCTTCTTTTAGTACATCCATAACTCGCTATTTAGCCTCCTATAGAGAACATACTTCTCTTATCAGAATTTATTGTTCCACTTTTTTGATTAAAATCTAAGCCAGCTCTTTCTGCTTTCTTTTCTTTAATCGATTGACTAAAGATTGTTGCCATAGGTTCTCCATTGCGATGGGCTGCTAGTACATTTTTTTCTCCCGAAGAAAAAAGGCAGTTTTTCAATTTCCCATCGGCAGTAAGTCGAATTCGATTACAAGAACCACAGAAAGGCTTACTAATAGAACTTATGATCGCAAAGGAGCCATTATGACCAGTAATACTATAATTTTTAGAAGTGTCATTTTTTGCATCTGTAGCTCTAACAACTTCGTATTCTTTCTCTATTAGAGATAAGATTTCGTCGTGTTTTACTACCCTAGACCAGTCCCATTTATTACCATTGAAAGGCATAAATTCTATAAATCGGATCGCATAATTATTTTTATCTGACCATCTTACAAAATCACCTATTTCATCATCATTAATACCACGCATTACTACGGTGTTGATTTTCACATTTAATCCCGCTGCAGTAGCCTTCTTAATATTTTCGATAATAGTATAAAAATAGTCACGCTTCGTGATTTCATGAAACTTCCTTTCTTGGAGTGTATCAAGACTAATATTTACCGAGTTTAAACCCACCTCTTTAAAGAAGTCAATATACTTATCGAGTAAGAAGCCATTAGTTGTAATTGCCAATTCAATAGGCAAGGTACTTAGTTGAGAAATAATTTGTTTCGCATCTTTACGCACTAGAGGTTCACCCCCAGTAAAACGAACTTTTGTTACACCTAGCTCCACGAGCTCACTTACAATATTGAATATTTCGTCTGCTTGCATTAAATTCTTGAAAGGACTAAAATCTATAGCACCCTCTGGCATGCAATAAAAACAACGAAAATTGCATTTATCGGTAAGCGAAAGCCTTAAGTAATTATGCTTTCGATCAAAATTATCTGTTAAAGAACAGCTCATTAGCTAAATTCTTGAAGTTGTTGATACATCGTTTCGAACTCTTCTTTAGT
This sequence comes from Flavobacteriales bacterium, assembly GCA_965183875.1. GTDB lineage: Bacteria > Bacteroidota > Bacteroidia > Flavobacteriales > UBA7430 > UBA6772. The sequence goes on from CBCYMK010000003.1 coordinate 22,911, forward strand.
AATGAGTTCTTCAGCGAGTTGAAACAGTGTTTCGTCTTCTCTAAAAATATGTAACCTCAACATTTCAATTAGTTCCATAGCCGATTGGTATGCCATCTCAAAGACTAAGTTCTTATCATCGTCGCAGCTTAATCTTGAAGCAATTCCTATAAGATTAAAACTTAGACTTCCAAGTTGGATGAATTTAAAGTGGTCGTCTTCCATTAAGTCTATTGCCGTTTGCTTTTTATCTGTACTATGCTCCCCAGACTCCAATAAACGCTTGTTTAACAGTGGGAAAAAGATCTTCTCCTCCACACGATTATGCGTCATCACTTTATGGTCGAAAAACTGGTAAAACTCACTTAGTGACTGATTGTCGTCTTGGTTAATTTTCCATTTCTTCTCTCTAAGACTGAGCAATGTTTTTTCAAAAGTTTTAAGCTGTCTTTTCACCTGATTGTGATCTTTTATAAGCTCTTTAGTAAAAGCGGACATATCTTTCAGTTCTACCTTCTTCATATTCTCTGAAGGTGGAGCATACGCTGATGGCGGTGCCATCGGCGAATTCTCCTCTTCTTCACTAACCTCTTTTTCGATGTTTCTTTTTAAGGTTTCCTTTTGTGTTTTGACCCTCGATCGTAGGTCTTTGTCGATTACAGAAATTTTCATGGAACTATATTTAAGGTTGTTTTTAGAAATCTACACTTTGAGAAGTAGTATAAATGGTTGTTTTTATGGGTTATCAAACTCTCTTCTTGGACCTTGGTAGTACCACCAGTTTAATCCTAAACAGATTACATAGTATATTGCAAATCCGTATAAGGCATATTCTGGGTGGCCTGCTTTAATTTGCATACCAAAAACCTTAGGGATAATAAATGCACCGTAAGCTGCAATTGCAGAAGTCCAGCCTAGTACAGGCCCTGCTTTTTCCTTACTAAAGATGTATGGAATACTTCTAAAAGTAGATCCGTTTCCTATACCTGTTGTAAGGAACAACACCATAAAAGCACCGAAGAATGGCCACCAATATTCGAGTGGATCTACAGAAGAACGTGCTTGTATTACAAAATAAGCAACTCCTAAAGCAGCTAAAATCTGGAATATGGTACTCCACATAGTAACTTTTGCCCCACTGTTAATTTTATCAGAAATAATCCCTCCAACAGGGCGAATAAGAGCACCCAAGGCTGGACCTAAGAAAACCCATAAACGATAATTTGCATCAGGGAATATATCCTGACATAATTTTGGAAATGCTGCAGAATACCCAATAAAGGACCCGAAGGTCATGGTATATATAATCGTCATGATCCAATTGTGCTTATCGCTCAATATGGAGAATTGCTTATTTAGATTTTCTTTAATCGAACTAGGAGTAGCATATTTCATTAATAATACAGCCAGAATAATTACAACAGGTAGTACAACCCACATATTCATCCCCACACCAACTAAAAGAAAAGCACCTACTGCTGCGGCAATTAGCCCTAAAGCAACCATAATAAGTGTATTTGTAACCCCTTCGGAAGTTGTTGGCAATTTGGGTGTTCCTGTAATAACATTATTCATACCTATAAATGCTGCAATAGCAAAAATCGCTAATAAAGGAACCCACACCCATGCGGCATTCTGTACTCCAGCGAACTCCACTCCTTTTACTACATTAGTTCCTACAGCTGCAAAAAGCACTACGGGCACAACTGTTGGAATTAATTTTTGCATTACGGCAACCCCTAAATTTCCAATTCCGGCATTCATTCCTAATGCGTAGCCTTGCATTTTTTTAGGAAAGAAATAACTAATATTATTCATGGAAGAGGCGAAGTTACCACCACCAAAACCAGAGAGTAAAGCCATCGTTGCAAAGTATCCATACGAAGTATTGATATCGCTTAAACCATATCCGGCACCAATAGCAGGAATGAGGAGTAAAGCTGTAGTAACAGAAATAACATTTCTACCTCCTCCTAAGGAGATTAAAAATGAATTTGGCAACCTCAAGGTAGCACCTGCTAAACCAGCAATTGCGGGTAAAGTATAGTACATGCTATTAATTTCTGCTAATTTTTCGGTGTATGCTGCAGTACCTTCTTTAAGCCCTTCGAGTAAACCAAAGGTAAACCCAAAGTCTTTCATATAGGTAACTAACATACCCCACATAATCCATACAGAGAATGCTAAAAGTAGGGCTGGTATAGATATCCATAAATTCTTTTTGGCTATCTTTTTTCCAGTTTTCTCCCAAAAGCCTATGTCTTCAGGGTTCCAGTTTGATAAATTTGTTTGTGACATCTTTAATGTATTAGGATTAATGTTCGTCGTCAAATGAACCCTTCGGTTCTTTAAGGAAGAATAAACAGAATATGAAACTCAAAAAGGCACCTCCAGCAATAATGAAAAAGAAGGTTTTCGCATCTACTAAAGAGTAAATAACTAAATAGATTACCGCACCTACATTACCATAAGCCCCCGCCATACCGGCAATTTGACCGGTCATATTTTTCTTAATCATTGGAATTACTGCGAATGTAGCACCCTCAGCACCTTGTACAAATAGCGAACAGAATACAGTTATTAGAACTGCAACACCTAACCACCAGGCTCCCTCAAACATAGGATCTACCATTTGAACACCATCTACAACCTCACCATATTTACCTATTAATGCCATTCCTAAAAAGCCAATAGAAATACCTACCATATACATAAGCATGGTTTTTTTACGGTTTTTCATCATGTCTGACAAAAGACCACCTAATGGACGAGCAAATAGATTTACAAAAGCAAATGATGCAGCTAAAATCCCTGCAAAGGTTGCGTTCATCATAGTGTCTCCAGTGGAGTTAGTAAGATTTCTGAATACATTTTCGAAGAACATTGGTAGCATAGAAACAACAGCTAACTCTGCCCCAAAATTGGCAAAGTAGGTTGTATTTAATGCAGCCACACTACTCCACGGATATTTATCTTCTTCCGGAACACCTTTTTTAAGGTAAGGAAGGTTTACTTGAAGTACTTTAACAACATGCCCAATGTACATAATTGCTAAAATGGCATAAATACCATTGAGTACCATAGGTGATAGAATTGCTTCACCATTAACTTGTACTTTACCTATTTTCCACGCTAAAACGCCCATAGCACCCATAAGAGGGAAAGACCATACGATGTATTGAATTAGATCGCCATATGAAGAAACTTTCATAGGCTCGGTTTTTTTAGCCAATGTTACTTTCGTTCCAGGAGGGTTATCTTCCACAAGGAAATAATAGATGATACCATAAATAAAAGATATAACCCCGTTAAAAGCTAAAGCATAACGCCACGCATCATCTCCTAGATTTAAGGTGTCTCCAAAAAAGTTAATAGCTACCCAGGGTAGTGTCATGGCTGCAAAAGCAGAACCGAAGTTCCCCCAACCGGCATAAAACCCTTCTGCTCTACCAACCATACTAGGAGGAAACCAGTTGGCAACCATTTTAATACCAATAACAAACCCAGCTCCAATAGAACCCAAAATTAATCTGGATACTAAAAGCTGTGTAAAGGTATTACCGAATGCAAAGGTTAAGGCAGGAATTGCCATAACGACCATTAATCCCGAGAACACTCTTTTTGGGCCGTATCTGTCGATTAAAGCTCCAATGATTATTCTGGCTGGAATGGTAAGAGCCACATTACTAATGGCTAAAATTTTAATATGCTCTTTGGTAAGCCAATCAATACTATTAAGCATTGTTGTGGCCATAGGAGCCATATTAAACCATACAAAAAAGGTGATAAAGAACGCAATCCAAGTGTAGTGTAACACTTTAATTCGGTCTTTGCTGAAGTCTAATAATTCTGGTTTTTCCATAACTATTTTCACTTTTAATAATTAGTCAATATTAGGGTGAATTTGGCTGAAACTGAATGATTCATATCAAGAGGAAGTATAATTTATATCATACTTAAGCACATAAAAAAAGGAGCACTACGGCTCCTTTTTTTTTAATTGTTTTTTGAACGAACACCGTTCACCATTTTGTTGGGTTTGCGGATCGTTTTTCTATCCCAATTCCAAATTACCTGTTGGTAACTTCTCCATACATACTGAATGGGGTATACTAAGAAGTGAACAAAGCGTGTAAATGGAATAACACCGATCATAACATAAGCAGATACAACGTGTATTTGGATGTGTAATGGCATAGCGGCGATGGCATCAATTTGTGGATCGAGTACAAAAACAGACTTCAAGTAAGGGCTCAAAGTAGAGGCAAACCAAGAAGAACCCCATCTACTAAAATAAGCTATCCATAAACCAGATACTACCTGAGTAATGAGGATGGCATAGACTACATAATCCATTTTAGTAGTAACGATTTTGATTCTTGCTTTACTAAACCTTCTTATGATTAACATCACTAAACCAAATAGAACCATCAGTCCAAAACCAAAAGCTGTAATTTCTATAATCATTAACCTTACAGGGTCTCCATTAAATGCAATTACCGAACTAGGAAATAAGAATCCTATAAGGTGTCCAAAAAACAAAAACATAAGCCCCCAGTGAAAGGGCTGTGATCCCCAGAACAGAGACTTACCTTCTAAAAATTGAGAAGACAGTGATGACACCTTAAAACCTGTGGCTCTATAACGGGTAATAGTACCAACCAAAAATAGGATAAAGGCTACATAGGGAAGAGCGGCGAAAAAAAAGTAAGTACTCATAATAAAACGTTTTTAGGTTGTTTTTTTTCTATTAAACTATTGTCAATTCCACAAGAATAAGGTTTTAGGAAAGGATCGTCGTTCTCACTATTAACCTTATAAACAGTATACTTAGTGCTTACAAAGTCGGTTTGAAGAAGCATGACTAATCCTCTGAGTAATTCGCAATACACATTGTTTATTTCTTTAAACTGAATAATCATTTCTTCCAAAGCAGGTACAAAAAGACTAATTACCAATTCCTCTCTTAATTCTGTGTCTTTCATTTTTGGTAGAAGAGTGAGTAAGTTCGGTAGGTGATCTGCCAATTCTACACCGCAATTATTTTGCACCTTTTCCTGTTCCTTTTTTATGAGAACTAAAAAGTCACCTCTTTTGTAATCTTCTCCAAACAATACATAACCTATATCAAGAAAGCAAACAGCTTGTAGATCAAAAGTTTTGATGTAGTACTCTTGCAATTCGGTTAGTGTTTTGGTATTGATATGTTTTTGCATAGGCAAGAACATATCGGTTGCCAAAGGGTAGTTCGTAGCTACAATGTCTAAGCATTGTTCTATATGTAAGGCAGACTCTACAGAAGGATATCTGTAGAGATCTGCGATTTGTGTATAGTGATGAATAGCCATTATAATCCTCTTTCAGGTTTTTCTCTGAAACCAAATCCAGTATTTCCTTTTACATCGGCTGTACTTTCGAGCATTTCCATAGCTTCTTCCCTATGGGCAGCTGGAATTACAAAGCGTTGATCGAATAGAGGCAGAGAAGTTAAACGGTAGATTGCATCTGCCATATCTTCTGATAAATTCACCTCGTTCATCGCATCTTTTATTTCTGCTTCTGTTAAATCTCCAACAGTAACATTTCTACGGTGTATACGAACAGCCATCAATTTTTTGAGCACATTTTTCACCATTGCTGTATCTCCTGCAGTAAACAAACTTGCTAAGTACTGCATTGGCAACCTCGATTCGTCGATGGTACCCCAAAGAGATTTAGAAGTTGTTTCGTACGAGCCCGTTTCTGTGTTAGCCATAGTTGGTAAGAGTGGCGGCACATAGAATAGGTTAGGTATAGTTCTGAATTCTGGGTGAAGCGGCAAGGCTATCTCCCATTCCTTTACAAATTTCCAAATAGGTGATTTTCTTGCTGCCTCTAAGGTAGAATCTGAGATCCCATTCTCCCTAGCTGCTTTAATTACAGCAGGATCGTTAGGATCTAAATAAATCTCTCTTTGACGTGCTACAATTTCGCTTTCATCACAAGAAGCAACAGCTTCAATTCTGTCTGCATCATATAACATAACACCTAAATATCGAATACGACCTACACAAGAGTGCATACAAGCTGGTGCTTGTCCAGATTCTAAACGAGGGTAACAAAGAATACATTTTTCAGATTTCCCTGTGTGCCAGTTATAATAACTTTTCTTGTAAGGACAAGCTGTTACGCACATACGCCACGCTCTACATCTTTCTTGGTTTATTAAAACAACACCATCTTCACCACGTTTGTAAATGGCTCCAGAAGGACAGGATGCAACACAAGCAGGATTTAAACAGTGGTTACATATTCTTGGTAGGTACTGCATCGTCATACGTTCTAATTGGAACATAGACTCTCTCTCAGCAGGGGTTAGATCTTTAAAATTCACATCATTACGAGCGTAATCTAAAGAACCACCTAAATCATCGTCCCAGTTAGGTCCAGATTTCACATCCATTAACTCACCTGTAATAAGTGATTTTGTTCTCGCTGTAGGTTGGTCATCGCCTTCCTCAGCTTCAAACAAATGTTCATATTGGTAAGTCCAAGGCTCATAATAGTCATCTATTACGGGCATATTAGGATTGTGGAAAATATTTTTTAATCCTTTAAGTTTCCCCGCTCCTTTTAAGGACACGGTTTCTCCATTTTTCTCCCAACCACCTTTATATATTTCTTGGTCTTCCCACTTTGTAGGGTATCCAGTACCGGGTTTGGTTTCTACATTATTCCACCACATATATTCCGCCCCCTTACGGTCGGTCCATACGTTTTTACAAGCTACCGAACATGTGTGGCAACCGATACACTTATCTAAGTGAAATACCATTGCCATTTGTGATCTTACATCCATTATCTTGAGTTTTTTTGTTCGTTAATTAAAATAATACCTTTTCCATTTTCTGCACCAATACGTGTGTATCTCGGTTTACCCCTACCGGTCCCCAGTAGTTAAAGTGGTAGGTAAATTGACCATAACCCCCAACCAGTAAGTTTGGCTTTAAGTGAATTCGAGTAAAACTATTATGTCCACCACCTCTGCGGTTTCCACGTACTTGTGATTTAGGAGCAGAATAGGTGCGCTCTGGAGAGTGATAAACAATACAAACTCCAGAAGGAATACGAGCACTAACACATGCTCTTGTACAGTACACTCCGTTATCGTTAAATACTTCTACCCAGTCGTTGTCTTTAATACCCATTTCTTCGGCATCATTTTCACTTAGCCAACAAGGCTCCATACCTCTAGAAAGTGTTAACATTCTAAGTGTATCTCCGTAGGTTGAGTGGATATGCCATTTACCATGTGGAGTAAGCACATTTAGTACTTTTGCATCTCCTGTAGCAACAGAGTTTTTAAGTTCTCCATAAGCTTCCGGTTTCGGAGATGGCTTATAGGTTGGTAAATGTTCACCAAACTTTATATACCCTTCATGATCTAAGTAGAAATGCTGTCTTCCAGTAAGTGTTCTCCATGGAACTAAATGCTCAACATTGTATGTAAAGGCAGAATAGGCTCTACCATCGTTCATCAATCCAGACCATAGAGGAGAGTTGTTGTATCTACGAGGCTGTGTTTGTAAGTCTTTGTAGTTAAGTTTAATGTCTTCACTACCTTTTGCTAAATGCTTGAGTTTTTGTCCAGTTTTCTTTTCAGCACCTTCGTAAGCTCTCACACTTAGTTTACCATTTGTTAAACTTGAGAGATGTAAAATGGCATTTACAGCTTCTTGATCTTCTTTTAGAGATGGGAATTTTTTGCCTTCATAGGTTTGCAGGTGATCCCCATTTTCTAGCATGTCTTCGTAGAAGTCTTCACATTTAAATGAGCTACCGTGAGCACCCAAACCATTTTCGGCAATTCCTTTACCAAGGCAAATGAACTTGTCATAAATCTTGGTGTAATCGCGTTCTACAATGGCAATTTTGTGCATTGTTTCACCTGGAATAGGCTCACATTCACCTTTACTCCAGTCTTTAATTTCTGTTTGAGAAATCTCGTCTTTTGTATCGTGTGTTAAAGGAACATTTACAATGTCTTTTACTGGGACATTGAATTCTTTCTTAGCTAATTCACTCGTGTACTTTGCAAAAAGCTGGAAAATCTTCCAATCACTTTTCGCTTCCCAAACAGGTTCGATTGCTGGAGATAAAGGATGGATAAACGAATGCATATCTGTACTGTTAATATCTGCTTTTTCATACCATGAAGCAGCAGGGAGAACGATATCAGAATACAATGCGGTAGTATCCATTCGGAAGTTTAAATCTACAATAAGATCCATTTTTCCTTCTGGAGCTTCTTTTACCCACTGCATATCTTTCACATGCTCTTTAGCCGATTCATCAGCAATATCATTGTGGTGGGTTCCCAAATAGTGTTTTAGGAAGTATTCGTGTCCTTTAGCCGAAGACATTAAAGCATTACCTCTCCATATATACCAAACTCTAGGAAAGTTTATTTCTTTATCAGGCTCTGCAACAGAATGCGTAAGCTTACCTTCTTTTAATTGATTAACTACGTAGTCCTTTATTCCTTGATCATCTGAAGCTCCATTTTTAATGGCCTCTTTAGAAATATCAAAATTACTCTTGTCGTATTGAGGGAAGAAAGGCATCCATCCATTACGAACAGATTTAACAACTAAATCTGCAGAGTGTTGTTGAGATAATTCATTTTCTGGTACTGTATTGTAATCTGATTGATTACCATCGTAACGCCATTGGTCTGAGTTTATATAATGCCAAATTGGTGCTTGCTGTAAACGCGTAGCTCCTTGCCAGTCTTTACCAGACATAATTGACCCCCAAGCATCTACAGGAGCTAATTTTTCTTGACCTACATAGTGGTTCATACCACCACCATTTACACCAATACAACCACTTAACATAAGAGCCATTGTTCCTGATCTATACATTAAATTCCCGTGGTACCAGTGGTTAATACCTGCTCCAATAATAATCATACATTTACCCTTGGTAACCTCAGCTGTTCTCGACCATTCTCTAGCAAATTGCAGCACAGTCTTAGGACCAATTCCGGTAAATACTTCCTGCCATGCGGGAGTATAAGCCCCCGATTTATCGTCATATGAAGTTGGATAATCTCCACTTAAACCACGCCTAATACCGTACTGTCCCATAATAAGGTCGTATACAGTAGTAACTGCAACTTTCCCAGCTTCGGTTTCAATATATCTTACAGGAACACCTCTTAGAGAAGTTTTATCTAAACCGTATTCAATAAACTCAACTTGGAGAACCTCATCATGCTTCTCTAAAAGAGATAAAGTAGGGTCATAATTTTCATCTGTTTCTGGATCTTTATATTCTAAATTCCAGTTTCCATCTTTCTTATCCCATCTATGTCCGGAGCTACCTGCTGGGCAAATTAAGCCACCAGATTTCTCATCATAATTTAAAAATTTCCAATCGCCATTTTCTACATTGGCATACTTAGCTACTTTATTAGCTCTAAGCATTTGCCCTGGAATATACTTATCGCCTTCTTTATGTAATTCAATTAAATACGGACTATCGGTATATCTTTTTGTATACTCCATAAAGTATGGAGTTTGTTTGTCTGCATGATATTCTTGTAGCAAAACGTGAGTAATAGCCATCCAGAAAGCACCATCTTGTCCAGCGTGAACAGGTAACCACTTGTCGGCATATTTGGCTACCATATTGAAATCGGGAGCCATAACAACAGTTTTTGTTCCATTGTGTCTTGCTTCAGAGAAGAAGTGTACATCGGGAGTACGTGTCATTCCTAGATTGGCACCCATAGCGCAAATAAACTTAGCGTTGTACCAATCGGCACTTTCGGCAACATCAGTTTGTTCACCCCAAATTTCTGGGAATGAATTTGGTAAATCACAATACCAATCGTAGAAACTTAAATTAATTCCTCCCATAAGTTGTAAGAAACGCGAACCAGCGGCGTAACTTATCATAGACATTGCGGGAATTGGAGAGAACCCAATAATTCTGTCGGGGCCATATTCTTTTTACCGTGTGAATATTTGCTGCTGCAATAAGCTCTAAAGCTTCTTCCCATACAACTCTTCTAAAACCACCTTTACCACGAGCTCTTTGGTAACGCTTACGTTTTTTTTGGTCGTTTTGAATATTTTGCCAGGCTTTAAAAGCATCACCTGTTTCTTCTTTTTCCTTTCTAAAATATATCTAATAAAGCTCCTCTCATAAGTGGATACTTTACTCGAATAGGACTGTATAAATACCAAGAGTACGAAATACCTCTTTGACAACCTCTAGGTTCGTAGGGAGGTAAGTTTTTATCTATTATAGGGTAATCTAAAGCTTGGGTTTCCCAAACAACAATTCCGTCTTTTACATGAATATTCCAGCTACAACCCCCAGTACAATTTACACCATGGGTACTTCTTACTACTTTATCATATTGCCAGCGGTTACGGTAAAAATCCTCCCACTTTCGTGTCTTTGGTGATACTAAATCTTCAATCCAGCTCATAATATGGTTATTTTTGGTAATTGGTTTGTGTTTGTCTTTTATAGATGTCTTCTTTTACATGGCCTCTTTTTTGTTTTGCCCATATAACAGCAATAAGAGATAGTAAGGTTAGTAGAACAAAGAACCCTGACCATCCCAAAGAATGAATTGTATTCTGACTTGATATGATAGATGCTATTTTCATCGGCATTTTTAAGGAATGCTTGAAGTTTAAAAATCTCATCTTCTGTTAGCTCGTGATCTTCGTAGGAAACTTTCATAGCAGGAAATGGAGGCGAACTCAAAATAGCCTTAATCCCATTCGCACCTCCTAAACGAGAGTAAGCCGTTGTTAGGTCGGCTGCAAGTTTCCCTCCAGGGATCATATTATCGGATGATACATTGTGGCAACTAATACAAGTAACACCCGAATTTTCGAAGCGAACATCACCTAAAAATAGGTCTTTACCTAGCTGAACATCTTCGGGAGTCGAAGTGAATTCTACTACCTCAACTACCTCTACAGTTTCTTCTCCTTCTGCAGCTGGTTTAGGACTTTCACCTTTTATATAAGCCACAATTGCAGATACCTCTGAAGCTGACACTCCTTGGTCTGGCATTATCATTTTATTATACTGCTCAAAGATTTCTACTGCCTCAGGATCCCCAGATTTAATCAGAGCTTGAGAACTCTGTATAAACTTGGTTAACCATTCTGCATCTCTCTTGTAATTTACTCCTTGTAAATCTGGACCTACAAGTCTCCCTCCACCAACAGTATGGCAGGCTGCACAATTTTGACCGAAAATTGTTTTCCCATCTTGTGCATAAGTACTCGTACTTAATAGTGCTAATGCAGCGGTCAGATAAGTGATTTTTCTAAACAATGTCTTCATTTTTTTTGGCAAATAATTAGTCGATTTTGAATGGTATAAATTGGACTAAGAATAAATCAGTAAAAAGCTTGATTTATATTATATACCTGAATGATTTCCATCAAACTATCGAATGACATTTATTAGTTTAGAGTAGAAGTATTGTCATACCTAGTAGTGTCAAAAACCAATAGTTTTGTTCAAAACTTTAATTATGACTGATATAGAATTCCAAGAGTATATAAACACGCAATCAGTGATTGATGATGCATTTATAAACCAATCATTTTTGTTTTGGTTTGAAGACCAAGAGCATATTAGATCTCCATTTCCGGAAACAGTAAAATCTGATTTAAAAACGAAAACCCACCGTGTTTTTATGGAATGGGTGTATGAGCTAAATCAAGATGAGTTAGAGGAAATGAAAGATGAAGATTATGTAGAAATGTTTGAGAACATTTTATTTAACCAAGCTTCTCAGTTGGTCGACCCAAAAAGATATAGACACGATGATTACTCTAAATTATCCTTTTCCTACCTAGGCTAGGTGATTCTGTAGAAGATGAAAAAGAGGGTACTAGTAGAGTTGTAAGAAGAGAAATTCAGAAGAAAGACGACGACAAGGTATATATGACTTTGAGTCTAGAAAACAAGAATCATCTTAGGTGGGAGAGTAAGTTTGTTCTACCTGCATAAGTTACTTATGAATTAACACAAAAGCAGAAGGTGAAGGAGTTTCTGTTTGTCCTGGGCCTAAAATGGCCTATTTCTCAAAAGTTATTTCATTATAAAAAATGCTGAGCCATATACATGGTCGCACACATAATATTTTGAGAGCAGATCGACAGAATATCTTTATAAAATAAATAGGGATGTACGTACAATATTTAAAAGATAAAATGGAGTCCAATACTATTTTGGGAGATAAAAAGCAGAAAAAATATTTATTTAATTTTGCCTCTAATTTAAGATCTGGTCTAGTCTATTACAGTAATTTATTTCAGAATATATCCAAACAAGAAATATTTGAAAATGATAACTTATTAGAAAATCTTACTATTCAAAAAGATCGATTAATGAATATCCAATGGGATTTAGAAAGTAAATATCGCAACGATTAAAAACGTATTATTACCATTAGAAAGAGGAACTTAGCGTTCCTCTTTTTTTTTATAAAATGCTTAAAAAAAGATAACCAGGAGCTTTGCTCCTGGTTATACCACTCCCTCAATATTTCAAGCTCAACCACTAACTTGAAATAAGAACCATGAATAACAAGTTCACATATTTGTTACTTGCACATGGCAAATATCTACCATTCTCAACCCATACAATATGAGTAAAGTTAGTTACCTATATGATTTTAATCTTGACTCAAAATACGACTCAAAAATTGAAAAACAATGAAAGAATCGTAATTTTGCAGTTCCTTTAGTCGGGTAAAGCTACAGCCACACAATAGCCTTTATCCCAGAATCATGTATTGAACCATTAAACTCAATTCATGAATTATCCACACGAAATATCAAAGCTTAAAACGCAGAAGAATGCAATTGTTTTAGCACATTACTATCAGAGTCCCGATATTCAAGATATAGCAGATTATGTTGGCGATAGTTTAGGACTGGCACAACAAGCTGCAAATACCAACGCCAAAATGATTGTCTTTGCTGGAGTACATTTTATGGCAGAAACAGCAAAGATTGTAAATCCCACAAAAACGGTTGTACTACCAGATATAAATGCGGGCTGCTCTTTGGCTGACTCTTGTGAGATGGAAGAATTAATTGCATTAAAGAAAAAACACCCCTTACATAAGGTGGTCGCATATATCAACTGTTCAGCTGAAGTAAAAGCTTTAAGTGATATTATTTGTACCTCTTCTAATGCTATAAGAGTTGTTGAATCTATACCTAAAACAGACGGAATCATTTTTGTTCCGGATGCTAACTTAGGTGCTTACGTAGCTAAAAAAACTCAAAGAGAGATGATTTTATGGGAAGGTGCTTGTGAAGTTCACATAGAATTTTCGAAGGACAAGATTGACTTACTTACCAAAACGTATCCGGATGCAAAACTTATTGCACATCCAGAGAGTACAAGCTCTATATTGGCAATGGCTACATTTATTGGATCTACAGCGGCCCTACTTAATTATGTAAGCAAAGACTCAGCTTCAACATTTATTGTAGCTACTGAAGTAGGTATTTTACATAAGATGAAAGCTCAAAACCCAGAAAAGAAATTCATTCCAGCTCCGATAGTAGAAAATAATACATGTGCCTGTAGCGAGTGTCCTTATATGAAAATGAATACGCTCCAAAAAATATACGAGTGTATGAAAAATGAAACACCACAAATAGAAGTTGAAGAGGGTTTGAGAAAGAAGGCCGAAAAATCGTTGCGCAAAATGTTGGAATTAAAATAGAACTGTGGAAACTGATATACTAGTATTAGGTTCGGGTATTGCAGGTTTAACCTTTGCATTAAAGGTGGCTGAACACAACGAAACTCTAGGTAAAAACATAAAAATTGATGTCTTTTCTAAGTCTGAACTAGATGAATGCAGTACTAAGTATGCTCAAGGAGGGATATCTGCAGTATTAGATACCGTTGTAGATTCTTTTGAAGAACATATAAATGACACTATTAATTGTGGAGGAGGGCTTTCCAATAGGATTGCAGTAGAACGTGTAGTAAAGGAGGCTCCCAAACAAATAAAAAAACTAATTGAATGGGGTACAGCATTCGATAAGAATGAAAATGGAGCGTATGATTTAGCTAAAGAAGGCGGACATTCTAAACATAGAATATTGCATTCGAAAGATAGTACCGGTTTAGCGATAGAAAAAGCACTCCTCTCCAGAGCAAAAGCTAGCCCTTCTATTCGTTTGCATTACAATCATTTTGCAATCGAATTATTAATTCAAAACTCTGAGTGCAAAGGGGCTTTAATTTTCGATAAGCAATCACAAAAACTCAAAAGGGTAAATGCTTCTTATACCTTATTAGCTACTGGGGGCATAGGTCAGGTTTACGAAAAAACTACTAATCCAGAGGTTTCTACTGGTGATGGTATCGCTATAGCTTTAAGGGCTGGCGCTACAATTAGCGGGATGGAGTTTGTTCAGTTTCATCCTACAGCACTTTGGAATAACGATAGTCCAGCCTTTCTAATTTCGGAGGCAGTAAGAGGTTTTGGAGGTATTCTAAAGAATGTAAAGGGCGAAGAATTTTGCAAGCAATATGACGTACGTTCTTCCTTAGCTCCAAGAGATATAGTTGCAAGAACTATTGCATTTGAAATGCAATCATCTAAGCAGCCTTTCGTAAACCTACAAGTATCTCATTTAGATAGAGATTCCTTCGAAAACAATTTCCCTATGATTAGTAGAAAATGTAAAGCTGAAGGTTTGAACTTATCAACCGATAGCATACCTGTAGTACCAGCTGCACACTACTTGTGTGGAGGAATAGAAGTAGATGAAAATGGACGAACTTCTGTAAGTGGTTTATTGGCATGTGGAGAGTGTGCAAATACAGGCTTGCATGGTGCAAACAGATTGGCTTCAAACTCTTTATTAGAAGGAATGGCTTATGCAGAATTTTGCTTTCAATATGTAGTAAATACGCCAAAAGAACGAGCTACACCTACTAGTAAAAGCCGTTTATTTCCTTTTATACCACCTGGAAATTTAAAAGAATTGAAAGCAAAATTACGGCATATCATGTTTGTAAATGCTGGTATTGTAAAATCTAAAAAGGGATTGAATTCTGCAAAAAAAACAAATTCTAGAACTCGAAGAAGAAACCAATTCTTTTGAGACTAAAACATCGGTAGATTGTTCAACATTAGAGTATGTAAACATGTTGGCGATTGCAAGGTTAATTGTACAGCAAGCATTGTGTAGAAAAGAAAACATTGGATTGCATTACCTTGTGTAAAAGATTCAGAATTATTTAAGTCTTTAACTAAAAAACACAAATAATTCTGAATCAAGAATTAACATTTGTTTTACTATTTGTTTATCCACATTTAGAATACCCGCAGTTTACGCATTTCAGACATCCTTCTTCATAAACCAAACTCTCCGAACTACACTCTCCACAAGTTTTATCTGTTACTTTGGTTCCGTCAGGGATAAACGTTTTCAAGGCTCTTACTACTCCATTTTTCCATGTGTTTATATTTTCATCATATAGATGTAAATTTGAAACCAATTCTACAGCATAGTGTAGAGGCATTCCGTGCCTTAAAACTCCAGAAATCAGTTTTGCATAATTCCAAAACTCCTTATTAAACGACCTAGATAATCCCTCGAAGGTGATTTTGTAATTCTCTTTGTCGGCATATTGAAAATCATAACGAGAGCTACCATCTTCGTTCTTGTTCTTAATAATCCAACCACTATCGACAGTTTTAGGAATAAAGAAGGAGTCTTCAATTTTCCCAGTAAAGATTTCATACGGTTTCTCATCAAGCAAGCCCACTACAGCAACCCACTTCTCGTAGTCATTTTGGAAGCGAATAACTTTGGCTTCTATTTTCTTAGGTCTACAAGGAGCGTGATTATCAGTGATTTTCTCAGTATCCGATTTTACATCATCAGTAGAAATTAAAACTCCGGATCGAGAACCATCTCTGTAAACTGTAACCCCTTTAAGTCCTTTTCGCCACGACTCCATATAGATATCACTAACTCTTTTTTTACTTGTTTCAGAAGGTAAATTCACTGTTGAACTTATAGAATGGGTTACATACTTTTGCACAATAGCTTGCATTTCAATTCGCTTTTCCCAGTCGATTTCTGAAGCTGTAGACCTATGGTAGGGACTAAGCTTAGCGTCGGTTAAGCCAGAACTTTCCATCCATTGCTTGTATTTGTGGTGGTATACTGGAAACTCTTGCCATTCATCTCCCATTTCATCAATAAAATCTACAGTTGCGGTAGGGTCTTCAGGATTTACTTTTCTGCGTCTCATATAAGAAAGCAGAAAAACAGGCTCTATTCCAGATGAAGTTTGAGCTAACATACTCAAGCTTCCTGTAGGTGCTACGGTACTAATAGAAATATTTCTTCTACCATGAGTTATCATGCGTTTATAAAGTGATGGAAACTCGGTTTTGAGCATATCAACAAACTCCGATTTATCTTCATACTGTTTATCGAAGACTTCAAACTCCCCTCTTTCTATTGCCATATCGATAGAAGAATCAAACTCTGCTTCACATTTTTTTCGCATTATTTTCTCTACTTCTACAAGTGCTTCATCAGCATCAAAAGCAAAACCAAGTGCAGCCATTGTATCTGCTAGAGCTGTAAAACCTAAACCAGTCCTACGCCCTTTTTTCCCTGTATTGTAAAGTAACTTCCAGGTATTTATTTCTATCTGTTTGATAGCATCTGGCTCGGGATCAGACTCTACCTTGGAAAGTATTCGCTCTATGGCTTCCATCTCTAAATCTACCAAGTCGTCCATGAGCCTTTGTGCCTCGTAGGTATCTTTATAGAATAAGGGATAGTTAAAAGAAGCTTCATTGGTGAAAGGATTTTTTACATAACTGAATAAATTTAGTGCTATCAATCGGCAACTATCGCCACCCTGCATAGCAATTTCAGAACAAGGATTGGTAGAGGTATTTTTAAATCCTGGGTAAACCGAAGAGGTTGAATAATAATGTTGTCTATCCCAAAAAATCAATCCAGGCTCTGCTGTAGCATGGGCACAATTGATGATGGAATCCCATAGTTCTTTTGCATTTACAGTTTTTTGAACCTCGGGAGTTTCTGCATCTAATGGCCATTTATGTGTATAGGTACTATTCGTGCCGACAGCATTCATAAACTCATCCGAAAGTCTGATAGAAATATTTGCCCCAGTAACTTTACTTAAATCCTGCTTAATCGTAATAAAATCTAGGATGTCAGGATGAGCAATATCCATGGTTAACATTAAAGCACCTCTACGCCCATTTTGTGCAACTTCTCGGGTGGTATTAGAGAAACGCTCCATAAAGGACACAGCTCCCGAAGTAGTTCCAGCAGCGTTTTGGACATTCATCCCCGATGGTCTTAGGCTCGAAAGGTCTATCCCTACGCCACAGCGCCGCTTAAAAAGCTGTGCTAATTGTTGGTCTGTTTGAAAAATACCGCCGTAAGAATCGTAAACTTCAGGCATTACCACACAATTAGATAGAGAGGCCAATACGTGCTTATTACCTAGGGAAGCCATTACACTACCTTGTGGAATAATATGAGAAAAATCTTTAAACAGAGAATATATCTTTTTCTCACTTAAAGGTCTCCTAATTTTCCCATAGTCAGATAAGGCTGAATTAGCTTGAATAGAATTTTGTGCATATTTATGCTCAATACGAGCAAATTCTTTTGCCATTCGCCTATGCATAGCGTCTGGGTTTTCTTCTAAATAGTCCCCACTTCTATTCTTCATGGCGTATTTATTCATCCATGTAGTCGCAGCGAGTTCATCTTCATTAAAGTAATCTAAACAGCTTGTAAAGACTTCATCAAATGAAAAAGTAGAATTAGGTTGTTGGGTTGGTTGGTTGGTTGGTTTTGAAAGGAGTGGTGTTTTTAGTTCTTGTAGCTTCATGAGAATTACTTAAGATTAACACCAATTTGACTACAATACTAATAAATGAATTTGATAATAAATATGATATTTAAGCAATGATATGAGTAAGTTTTTAACAATTCTCAAACCATAATAAAGCCCGCTGTATCGGGCTATATTATGGTTATTCTGTTCTGAGTTGATAGAATTCTATTTCCTCTTCTGTCATCCAATGAATACTATCGGCTGGAGCAGCTCTGAGGGTAAACCAGTAGAAGGCTGTATCGATTCCAATAGCTTCAAATAGATCAAAAAACAATTGATGTTCCTCACTTGAAGCAGGATAGTCAATACCTTCTTTGTTGCCATTACTCCAGGAGTGAACCCCAATCTTAGCTCCTTCATCAATGATTCTATTCGTTCCCGAAATGAGCAAATCTACCCCACCGGAAGCTATTTCAGAATAACTTTTTGCTTTGGTGCTGATTCCGTTATTGTGTAGTAATTCACAGGTTTGAACATTATACTCATCGTTCATAGAACCTGGAACATTTTCTAAGATTAGCGTTTTCACATTTGGGTATTCTTCCACAAATTTTTCAAACCTTTTATGGGCTGTTTTACCCAACACACCATTTACATATGCCGAATCACCCTCAGCTACAAAACATGCAGCTTTTTCGTTACTTAGTAGTAGCATAGATTTTTCGCAGCTTGTTAGGCCAAAAGTCAAAGCAATTAATAGGGTGTTTACTGATATTTTCATCATCTGTTTTATCTTTTATAAGTTCCGTCGGGCAAAATTGTAGGCATAGCGTAAGTAGGATCTGTGAGCAAATTAAAAATTGCCACATCCTTTTCTTCAACAAGAGCCCTAGTATTTAGCTCCCATTCTTGTTCAATGTCATCTAATCGATTTTCTTGAGCACCCAAAATCGAGGTCAAAGCCCAGTAAATATATTCTGTAGTCATACAATCGTATTCACAGGTAGCATCATCGTAGTGATACCATGCTTCTTCTGGGTAAGTGTTGGGAATACTGGTAAACTGACCTCCACGGGCGATGTCCATAGCATTAGATAAGGTAGTACCAGCTCCTTCTCCGAAAACCTCTGGATAGGCATTGGCATAACCAGCGTGCGTAATTATGTGGAGCACCTCTTCTAAAGCAGCATCAAATTGCCCTGTATGGCCGTTGGTGTGCCAATCGATAATAGTCTCATCGTTTCCTAAATCTTGCCCCGTCGCATTACTTGGAGGGTCGATATTTAAGTCAGACTCCTTTTTCCATAGTACCATAAAAGCATTCGCAGATTCCATAGCTGAGAGTACTAAAGGGTTATCTACCTCCCCGTCTTCATCATTGTCTAAATACTGAGCTAAAAGGTTTGCTGCATGTAACAACCTCAAATCATCTACCTTACAAACGGCATAAATTGGGATGCCAAAAACCATTACTTTTTTGTTGAATTTTTTAAAATCACTGTTGTCATTTACTACAATGGTGAAGTTAGGATCATTCCCTGGTAACACATGGCGGTCTTTACTACAAGAGAGGATTATAACACTGATGAGTCCTGCTATAATTATTGCTCTGATTTTCATAAATCTACTTTTGAATGATTAATTTTTGAACTGAACTATTTTGGGTGCGAATGAAATAAACTCCATTTAATAACTTTGAGATATCTAGTGAATTAGATCCTTTATGAATGCTAGTTTGATACACTGATTGTCCTTGTAAATTTTGAATATATAAGTTGCTTTTTTCCATAGACTGAATTGTAATAACTCCTTTAGATGGATTTGGATACACCTTCAGCTCAAGTACTTTGGATTGAATTTCGATCACTCCAACCGTAGAATTTAATGATATATCCATAGTTTGATCTGAAAACTGTAGCGAATGAATATTCCACAGGGTATCAACGCCATCTCTATTTACAATATTGTCTTCTACAATAGCATGATTAACATTGTTTGTTATTGTGTACTCTGAATAAGCCCCAGTAAAGATAGCTGCATTCGTGCCCTCCATTCCATCTAGCCTGTCGTTTCCACCAATTCCTTCAAGGGTGTTATTTCCACTATTTCCTTTCAAACGATTATACAAGTTGTTTCCGAGTAAACCCGAATTATAATCTCCTGTTAAATAACAATGCTGTAAATATTGAGATTTGTGAGTGTAGGGCACATTAGAATTAAAATTCATAGAAAACACTTCATTCATACTCGGGTCAATAATCATATCTATGTTTATTACAGGAGAGAAATACTTTTCTACAACTGCAAATCCCATAGGATCTTCCGTTTCAATTTCAGCTCTATCGTGTGCAATGTATAATCCCCACATCCCAAGATTTGGTGCTTCTGTAAATGGAGCCCACAATCCGTAATACGAATCTATTACCGAGGCCAAATATTCCTGAGAAAGACTGTTTTCATCGTCTAATTCATTGTACCAATCTTCCACAAAGGGCTCCGGTCCGGTACCGTCTGCACCAATTGGCCAAATAGCAAAATTGTTTAAACCAGCATTAATTTGAGCAGCTCTAATTTCCGCTTGGTAATCGGGTAAAGCAGGGTTATTAATAGAATTATTTCCATCTACACCAATTCCCATATCGTGCATGAAATGAAGTATTTCTTCAAATGCAGCGTCACGGTGATCGTAGTCGTTATTCATAAACCACTGATGACCTTCAACAGGTAATTCATCATTGTATAGCGGTTGTCCCCAAACATTAGGCTCAGGCCCATCGCCATCGGCGCCATTCATAAGAAGTAAGAGTGCATCATTCGTACCCATGGTATTGATAACACCCGTTTTATCTGAACCATATTCAGAACCTTCAAAATCGTTTAGGTAAAACTCTAAAATACTTCTTGATCGAACTATTTGTGCATCCGACAATTCACTTTGAGCAACTATATGAATTGCTTCTCCATTAGGACATTGAATTTTTGTGTACTTCACAAAGCCATCGTTTATAAAAACCGACGGTACATTTAAAGGCATTTCAACAACTCCATTAGGAGCTGTACTGATATCAATATCATCTGGTAAAGATTGTGCAAAAACAGTTTGTCCAATAATACAAAGGGCAATAAAAAAGTGACTTCTCATAAGTGTAGGTTTATTTACTTTGATGCAATAATAGCCACTACATTAAGAATAACTTAGTAAAACCGAGGTTTATGAGTACGACTACCTCTATTCGTACTTAAAAGACTGCACAAACTCTTTGGGAGTGCAGCCATGAAGCTTTTTAAAAGCAGAATAAAAAGTTGATTTGGTCTTAAAACCACACTCTTGAGCAACACCAAATTGAGTTAAATTAGGATACTTATTATTTAAAATGGCTACTTTAAAATTCTGTATTCTGTAAGAATTGATGAAGTGATAGAAATTATTTTTCGTTTCTATATTTATCACTTTTGAGAGTAATTTATCTGAAGTGTTGAGTTGTGTAGCAAGCTCTCGTAAAGAAATATTTTCATTTTTATACAAGGCATCTTCATTCATCGAAGAGATCAATTTATTGTAAAGTTCAGTTTCGAGTTGATTTAATGTTCTAGGGAGTTCTACTTCTGTAGACTTTACTACTTCCTCAAAAATAACGGCTTGTTTCAAACTGCTAAAACCAATCCAGTATACGGTAACAAAAGTAGCAACTGCAGAGACTTCTGCGAGGAATATCTCCCAGTCTGTGAATACATAAATCGCATCTTCTACCATCCATAACACATTAAAAAGCAGGAGTATTAAAGTGAGTTTCTGCAACCATTTCAAACCCTTATATTCTATACTAGAAAAATAATCTAATAGGTTACTTTGGTGTTTCTTAATCACTTGTAGAATTAAGATAGATATATAAATACTAAAAAGGTAGGTACATAAATGTTCGAAAACAAAATACCATTCTGTTTCTAAATAAATAGCTGCTAGGTGTGCTATATAAAAAACAACTGATGGAATTAGTAGATTCCATTTACCCTTCATCTCCTGCCCAGTAAGTTGAAGAGCATAATAGTACAAAAAGGGTATATAAATAAAGGACATCTGGGGTAGGTAGTCAAATGAAATCTCTACCCCTAATGAAAAGGCTGCTCGATAGATAAAATCCATAGTAAAACCAAGGAGTAGAAAATACCCCAACAGTTGCTTACTCTTTTCTTTTAACGATAAAAAGTGGATTCCTAAAAATGTAGCTGTACCAAGAGCCAAGAGTTCTAATAAACTTATAAGCGTTATTTCTTCCATTGTGCAGGTTCGTTTAATCAATGATAAACAAATTTAGTTCCATAATGAAATAAGATAGCTTAGTTAAGAATTTATCTCTATTGTTAATTTTAATGGGTTCGCTTTACTCACGAGTTCAATTTGACTAAATTCGCTAAAACTTCAACTTATGAAAACAAGATTCTTACTAATTACACTATTTAGTTTTATCACATTTGCTCAATCGCAAACAATTGATGGAACAATAAACGTTGATGGACTAGAGCGTTCTCATAAACTTTATATTCCAACTAATTTCACTCCTAACATGCCATTGGTACTCAATTTACATGGCTATACTTCCAATGCATTTCAACAATTGTTTTATAGTGGGATGACTGCAGTAGCAGAAGAGAATGACTTTGTGGTGGTTTTTCCTGATGGAACAACAGATCAAAACGGTATAACTTTTTGGAACTCTGAAATTGAAGGTGAAGAGGTTAACGACCTAGGTTACCTTACAGCTCTAATTGATAGTCTAATTCTAAACTACCAAATCGATCCATCAAGAGTATATATGTGTGGAATGTCTAATGGTGGGTTCATGTCCTATTATTCTGCTTGTGAGATGACCGATAAAATTGCTGCCATAGCCTCTGTAACGGGTACAATGAATAATGTGATTTATGATAACTGCAACGCAACTAGAAGTATTCCTGTACTAGAGATTCACGGAACAGCAGATGCAACAGTGCCCTATTTAGGTTTTGAAAATTCGGGTAGTTTTCAAACGATGATGGCTACTGAAGATGTTGTTGATTTTTGGGTAAATCATAACAACTGTTCACAGACAGAGGTTATAGAGTTAGAAAACTTGAGTAGTACGGATTTATCTACTGTTACTCGTTTTAGTTATACAGGGGGTACAAATGGAGCCTCAGTGGAGTTGTATAGGGTGAATGAAGGTGGGCATACATGGCCAGGAAGTATCATTTCTTTACCAGGAATAGTTACCAATCACGACATCAATGCTTCAGAAGTCATTTGGGAATTTTTCAATCAATACGATATTGATGGCTTACTAGCCATCGAAGACCTGGATAATGAGTCTACCTTTATAATTAGTCCAAACCCAATGAAAACTCATAGTACAGTAAAGTCGAGTTTCGAGGTTGAATACTATAGTATTTTCGATCTACAGGGTAAATTAATTCGAAGTGCTAAGGTAAATACAAGTCATATTACACTAGAAAAAGAAAACCTTGGAGAGGGCTTATACATTCTCGAAATTGTTGGGGAAAATAAAATTGCACGACAACAACTACTCGTACAATAGAGGTCCCACTTATAACCACAGCTAAGGAATAAGCTAGTTATTCCTTAGCAATAAACTCTTTAGCATAACCATTTTTAGATTGCACCTCTATTATATATAAACCTAGAGGTAGTTTGTCTACAGAAATAAGGCTGCTTTTTGCATCAATTTTATCTTTCGATAATACGGTTTGACCTAACAGATTAACGATTCTATAGGAATGGATCATACTTTTTGATTGAATACGAACAGTTGATGATGCAGGATTTGGAAAAACACTTAGGCTATTCATTTCATAAAGCTCTTCTACAGACAGTTGAGAATTGGTCATTTTAGTTAAACCCGTACTGGTAGCTACCCAAACTTCATCGTTACTATTTATGGCTAAAGCTCTTACAACAGGACCTACTAATACATCACTCTCATCTGTAAACCCAGTCCAAGAAGCTCCATTCCAAGCAGCAACACCACCAACAGTAACTAAATAGTCTACATAAATCCCTATCCACACATTCCCTTGAGAATCTAATTTAAGATCTACTACAGGATTTAAAGTATCTGGCTCAGGTAAAATAAGCATCCTTGTATGATGGTCAACAATTTGATTGTCTGCATCCAAAACCGATACCCCTTGAGCTGTTCCAACCCACTTTGTATCGTTCTGATCTATTGCTACAGATCGAACAGCATTACTTAAAATACCCGAATTGGTGTTATAAGTGGTAAATTCAGTCCCATCGAAATGGATTAAGCCAAATATGCTATTAGACAACCAAAGCTCATTATTAGAATCGAAAGTAATATGATTTAAACCACCGAAAGGAAGCCCTTCTGCTGTACCGTAAGAACTCCATGCATTTCCATCGAACTTGCTTAATCCATCTTTTTCCGCAACCCAAATAATCCCGTTTTCATCTTCATTAATATAGCTCACTCTATCGTCTCCTAAACCATCACTTTCGTTGTAACTAATCCAATTTTCACCATCGTAAACATTAAGTCCAAAATCGGTTCCTACCCAAACAGCACTATCGCTTGCAACATAAATTGCAGTTATACTATTACTTAACATCTCAGGAGAATTGTCTACTGTAAAGGACTCCCAGTTGCTCCCATCGAAAAATGAAATTCCGTTATTGGTTCCAACCCAAATATGGTCTTCTTGAGTAAGCGAAATACAGTTTACAGAATTATTTACCAATCCTTCTTCTTCGGTATAATGACTATACTCTTGCGCTATACTAACAGTAGAATAGATAAAAACGAAAAATAACTTTATAAGTTTCATAGGATATGGTTTAAAGTTTAATAATTTTTTGGCTCACTAAAAAGGCTTCCGATTCTACTGAAATAAGATAGACTCCTGGAACGATTTCCTGTGTTGGAATACTCATGTTTATCATTCCAGCAGAAGTGAATTCGGCATGAACGAGACGTCCAACTACATCGGTAATATGTATAGTCGTAGGAAGCTGAGATTTTATCTCCACATACAACTGTTCATCTACAGGATTCGGAAATACATTTAAAACTAATTCATTTTCCTCTGGAATACGATTTGAGCTGTTGTTGGTAGCCTTAAAAGTAGGTGTTAAAAAAGAAAACTCCCCTACTCCATTTGGGAACCTACCATAAGATACATCCTCCATCTGAGTATTATAGCTTAGTGAGTCTAATATTCCACCTGAAGCAAGTGAGAGAAAAAGACTTTCACCTGTAGAAGAAAGTTTAAAATTAGCGTGTGTACCTAGTTGGTTTTCATCGGAATCTGCCCAAACAATAAAATATTCGTCTGGAGAAACAACTATATCTGGCAAAGGCCATTTGGATAAATTTGAAATTTCATCGCTTAAAAAAAGGCCGTCTAGAGAAATTGCATTTTCACTCGTATTATAAAGCTCTATCCAATCGTCGTATTCATTTTCTGAGTCTGAAACAGTAGTAGAATTTGAGGCCATTAATTCGTTAATCACAAGATCACCTTCTGCTACATTACCCTCAATGGTATAATACTCATAAGCTGCTCTGGCTGGAGAAAAAGAGCCTGCTGAATCGTTATCAGCATAAATATAATAATCTAAATCTGACCCTAAAAAAGAGGTTTTTGAGCTATACCAACCATCGCCTGCAACCAGATCACCATACAAACCTAAGTCGTTCATTAATTGCTTCTGGAAAACTGTATTTGATTTATTTCGGTAAGCTAAAAGCACCTCTGTAGCCTGGTTAATCCTTACTGAAATTGTTATTGTATCACCTGCTATAGGTTCATTAGGGTAACTTTCAATTTCTAGAATATTTGGACTGCCTTGAAAACCTGGATAATCAGACAAATAGGTGGTACGTCCTTCCATCAAATCTACAATACCCGGATAATCGATAAGATCGCTAACGGTAGTATATAAATTGTTTTGAAAATGCTCGTATGAATAGAATTTGTTGGTATCGGCCTGTACACTCAAATCAATTAAACTGTGTAAATCTACTGCGCGATTTAGGTAATTACCATTCGCAAAGTTCTCTTCAATAATAGTACGTATATGTGCCAAATACATTTTCCGGTACCTGCTATTTTCAAACAACTTACGCAGCAGTGGTCTGGGATAAACAGAGTACTCATTAAAATGACTTAATGGATCTATTATTTTTGCCTGGGCTATAGAGAAACCATCAAAATATACCGAAGCATCGGCTAAACGAAAACTACCGAAAGACATGTTTAAATCCCATAAAATTGGATTGAATAGTCCATTGTCGTCTTGGTATAAATAATAATTCTGCGCATAACCTATATAGCTATCGAAGTTGAGTAGGGTATAATTTAAAGCGTGCATCCAAAGGGTTCTGTCAATATTAAGAACCTCTTCTAAAGCATGGTCATAAGAGTTAAGGGTATCGATAAGCGCATACAATTCGCCCCAGCCAAAATCGGACTCCATAGTGTATAAGGATGCATAATTTAGGGTATCGGCACCAGGTGTATTACTCAAATTAGCATTTTCACCATAAAGGTCTATTTCTTCTGGATTCCCTTTTACGAGTACATTGTCGGTAGATGAAAAATGCTTCTCTAAAAACTCTTTATTTACTGCCTCTACATTGGAATACAATCCTATAAGGGTGTCGTTTACGTATAGGTTCGTAAAATTCGCTTCGGAGCAAGGCATATACTTTCGAGCAATTTCATAGGATAAAACCTCTCTTACAAAACTAGGATCTTGAATTATATTACTAAGCTTTAACTTATCTAAACCCAAATGATTTTGCCCCTCTACGATATAATTAAGCTTAATATTAAACGGGTTTTTAACCCTATTGATACTCGCCGAACTAAAGCCTTTATATCGAACGCCTACACTGTCGTATGAAAACCCATCGATAACTATATTTGCTAGAATTCTTTCTTTTTCCCCTTCGATATATAGGCTATCTAAAAGGGCGTCCCAGTTGCTTTGGCTAAAGTTTATTCGTATTTCACGAATTTCACTTGTTTCGTAAAACGAATTTTGAGCCAAAACAACAGTACTAATTGCAAAAAAGAAAAGTAAACCTAGAAATCTAAGGTTCATATTTTTATTTTGTTAATGACACACTTTTTAAAGTCGAAACCCCTCTTTCATCTTCAATATTAATAAAGTAAAGACCGTTCGATTGATTTGAAAGATCAATAATAGCAGTGTTTTGCTTTTTCACCAACTTACCAAAAGCATTTACAATAGAAATGGTAAAGTTTTTAGATTCAATTCCTGAAACCTCAAAAACGCCAGTAGATGGATTTGGTGAAACTAATAATTTATTGCGCCCTTCTTCAGACAGTGCTGTTTCATCGAGTTCGCAAGGATTATTTAATAAGGCAATAATTCCAGCATCTTTACATTCGTATCTAAAAGCTTTTGGAGTACCTCCTCCATTGTACAACCAAACTATATTCCCTTCAGAATCGGCTTCGTACATATATCCAGAACCACCACCGTTACCAGACATATTTACAAATACATTTCCGTTAGACATACTGTTATGAGATGACTGTCCACTTGCATACCCTTCACAAGTATGAGTCCAATCTGCTACACTAGGTTCGTAAGATTGCCCAGGAACTAAATCGTAATTATACCCATTCAAAGGTGTTTCGATAGCATCAACTGAAGAGTAATTCCCTGCACCATCGTTGTTATAAAATTGTAAAAAGCCACCGTTTGGTCTTCCATCGTTGGTAATCCATCGTACATCGTGTACGGCAGCAGGAATTTGTTGCGCTCCTGGAGCACCGTAGTTTGCAGGGTTTCCCCAACGGTATAATAAGTCTCCTCCACGGTTAGCGTTCCCTCCTAAATGGCTTGCTGCTTCGGCTGTTGTAGTACTATGGTCTATGATATATACTTCGCTTGCAGGACGAGAAGAAAATGCTATTTGATCTAATTCAGGATTGTAATTTACGCCGTTACAGTGAAACCAATCTCCACTATTTGATCCGCCAGGGCCACCTCCTTGACCAGAAGATTCGGCAATCATATTCACATCAAACAATTCTGGGTGATCTGTAATAACACCATAATTATCTTTCGAAGAGTCGTGGTCTTGAATCATATGATCCCATAGGTGCCATTCCCAAACAATTTCTCCGCCGCCTGAGCCATCGTGTGCGACCTCAACAAAATGGGTTGGCCATTTGTCATCGGTTTCAGAATCTTCGTATCCAGCTTGAATTAATTCTTCCGCTGTTCTTACTTCCCAAGCCGTTAACAATACATTCTCGTTAACCAAAGTAATATCGTGGTGAGAAAGATAAGTACTCGAAGAGTAAGTAAACTCCCAAACAATAGTACCGTCTGGAGCAATTTCTTGTACCCTTCCCCCTTCTGCTGCACCTCCTAATTCGTTATTTGGATTTTTCGCACCTCTAACTATATTACCATTACCTTTTAGTAGTACCGTGTAATTACATGCCAGATCACAATTCCAAGTATGTGCAATATCACCGTCTTTATCAATTAGATAGGTGGTGTTTTCGTTCTGCTCATTATATAAGGCATAGCCATCAAATTCTGTGGATGTTTGTGCTATTAAACTAGAAATGGTAAGTGTAAAAACAAAGGAGAGGATACGTTTTATCATCTTGATAATTTTAAAGAGTTTTTTTGAGTACGGGGATTAGACAAGTTAAAGGGGGCTTATATTTCATAAATATAATTAATTTATTGAGACTTAATTTGGTTTAAACAAGCCTGAACAAGCTCGCCCATATTGGCACAAACTAAAAAGGTCTCGTCCTTATAGTGTTTGGCTAAATCCATTTTTAATTTCGACACGTGCTTTGGCAAAGAGAGTTTTTCTTGTACCATAGCAGCCATCAATTTTTTTATTTGATAGTCTGATAAGCGGAGTCTCTTTGCCATCAAAGCTCGTTCTTCTAATTTGTATTGTTGTACAGCTTCTGGCGCCATATGTTTCATGGCCAACTCTACATAAGGGCTGTTTTCTTTATAATATTGCGGGAAATAAATATTCTTCCTTCCTTCAAAACATTGCTGATCGAAATCTATCGCTCGTATACGGTATTGTATCTGGTCGAAGTCAGGAGTCATATCAACCACAAAATTATACGAGCGCATATCGCCTAGCAATCGGATAAAGCAACGTTCGTTAAACTTCACAAATTCCTTAGCTAATCGGACTTTATTATGTCCTTTTTCCAATAAATTTTCGGCCGTAAACTGATCTCCTGGAATGCCTACAATATGTTCTTCGATAATGGTGTCTTCATATACCAGGTAGTTGATTTTATTGGGCGATAAAATATGCTCTAACTCCAATCCATAAATTCGAGAAGCATCTACTTTTTTAACATAAAAATAATCGTAGTTATCATTAAGTTGATTGATGATTTTCACTCTAAAAGGTTGAGAATTCCCGAATGAACAATAGTCAATTCGAGCAACTGAAAGGTGGTCAATAAGTGTTAATCCATCCGATTTTAAAATGGAATAAATCTCTGTTAAACCCTCGTTTAATTCTTTCATTTCAGAATCTGAATACAGAGCCGTTTCCCAAAGAGTTGGATTCCCTTGTTTATCTTCTAGCGGGACAGAAGTGAAAAAATGTTTTAAATCGATATACCGTACTGGGATTTTCAACTCCCTTGAATACCTACGTAAATAATTCATTAATGGATTACTTATAGGATAGGAAGGTTTCTTACTTGATATATGGTTTTCGCTCATTCGATTAAATTATGTTTTTTTTTCGCAAGTAACCTAACTATTTTGATTCCATTTTAAATCCAGCATAATTAATTTGCTTGTAATGTAGCATTTAGCTAGATTTAAACTTTAAAATCCTAATTTTTATTATTCACAAATAAATCAAAATTATAAAAACATTAAACTTATTATTTGCCTTTGTTTTTTTATTTGTGAACAGCCTCTTTTCTCAAAGCATACCCATTAGAGTACGTGTAAAAGAGAACATTAATACTACTGAACAACACATTAATAATCTTACAGAATCCCAATGGTCGAATGCTGTATTTAACAATGCAAGTTTTACAAGTAGTTACCCTGGCACAGAAACTCCTTTATTAAAAAGAGTTTACGACATAAGAATAACAAGCGATACCACTTTAGCCAAACAACTACTCATAGAAACAGATTATTTTGAATATGCATTGATTTCACCAGTAGTAAAACTTTTTGAAGAAGTATGTGACTTACCCTTCCCTGCTACAAACGATACTTATGCAGATGGAGATAATTACGCCTTAGAAATGATAGGTGCCAGTTGTGCATGGGAGCTTAACCATGGAAACCCAGAGGTTCTTATTGGCATTGCAGACACAGACTTTAGCCTGCAAAATTATTACCACCACCAAGAGTATGAAACTAAACCTCATAACAGCGACTTCTCTAAAACGCAGCCTGTAGTAACTCTATATTGGTATGAAACCGACGGCAATCCCTGCCCGAGTACCTTAATTACCAGCCACAAGTTTAGAGGTGAGGCATTAGATGAGATAGAAGTAGAAAGAAACAATTTAGAAGTATTAGACACTAATTTTAAAGCCATTTTAAACGGGGGTATCAAACCTGCTATTATGGAAATTTTAGTCGATGATTTTGCCAGCTCCTCTGCCATACACCAAAAATTATTATTGGGTACACCCTATTTATCGGACGATGTACTTATTGCTGCCATAAACAGAGAAATCCCACTAAACCAATGGCATTTAACTGAGGTTTTGGTATGGAACGGCCCTTTAAGTAAAACCGTTTTAAACGCCTTTAACCAAGCCCAGCCTCTAACACCTTATTTAGCCAGTTTGGTGCTCAATAGAGATGGGCTTTCGCAACGCCTTTTGTTAGAATTGCAGCTGAGTAAAACAAAGCAAAATATAGCTCTGCTAGAGCAAAACTATGTACAACACGCTTTTAACGATACCTTGGTAAACAACCCTTACCAAAAAATATTCAATTTATACGAAAACCAAAACGATGCCTATGCCATACGAATGAAAGTATCGGCACTTTTACATCAGCAAGAATACAAACAAGCAGAAATACTTTTAGCAGACTACCATAATAATTACCAAGACAATTATGCAAGCTTTAAACAAATTGAAATTGATTTAGAAAAATCAGGACTCAATTGGTTTCAAATGGATACAGCTCAATTAAACGAACTAAGTACTATTGCCATCCAAACAGAAGTATATGGTAGTGAGAATGCCAAAGCTGTACTGGCATTATTAGACCACAACCCAGAAAGAGCTTACAGCATGCCCATAGCTCAACATAGCGAGCAAAGAATTTCAACCCAAAACAGCTATAAAAACATTCCTACCAGAAAACTAATGAGCGTTTCGCCAAACCCAGCAAACGGTATAGTTTATGTTTCCTACGAATTGCCAGACACCTTTAAATCGGTAGTACTAAACATACACAATGCTCAAGGGCAATTAGTAGTACAAAAGGATGTT
>CBCYMK010000004.1:0-77868 GCA_965183875.1 Flavobacteriales bacterium
AATTGGTGTTTTGTCGGTTACCAACATTTGCTTTTAAGGCTTCTTTAGCTTTTTTATCTGCTTCCTTGCGCTCTTCAATAAGCCGATCTATCATTTCTAATAAAGCATCTTCATCGAGTAGAGAAAGAGTCATTAAACTATCTTGCAATGCAATAGTATTGTACAAGCCTACTAAGTCGTTTAGGCTGTTTTTCTTTTTTGTGAGCAGCTCGTAATCTGGGTGATTTTGACTTAAAAAAGTCATAGCCGTATCATAATGTCCTTGCGCGTATAAATACGAAGCCTCGTCGAAATAAATATTTGCCAGTGCTAAATGCGAGATAGACTGCTGCTGATCATTCCCTAAATTGCTTGCCGTAGAGTTTATTAAATGCTCTTTGGCTAAAGCCAAATGCTTTTCTTTGAGAGCTATTTCTGCTAAGGCGTAATAAATTTGATCTTTAAAGTCGATGTTTTTATCGTCCTTCAGCATCTTTTCAATTTCGCTTATCAACTTAGAAGAATCGTTATGCTTAGGATTAAAAGCTCTTGCTCTACTCAATAAGGCATTAAACATAAACTCATATTCTGGGTTCATTCTTACTACCTTATCGAAAATACTCATAAGCTGTGTCGTAGTCTTCGAGTTTTTGATATAACTGAGCAATGATATAAGTAAAACGTGCTTTTTGCGCTTTGTCTTTAGTGTATTTTAAGGCGGTATTTAAGTATTCTATGGCGGTATCCCAGTTTTGTTTTTTAAGGTGGTAATTCGCATTTACCTCCGCTAAAAGCACCTGGTCTTTCTTCTTTAAGCGGGCATCACTTTCTAAAAAAAGAAGTTGTTTTTTTGCAGTAGTAAAATTACCCATTTCTATTTGTGCTCGTGTAGACCACAATACAGCAATGTCCGAAATATAACCGTCGTACTCTCTACTTATATAAGAAAGCATTTCTATGGCTTTCCCATATTCTTGCTTATAAAATAAAGCCTTTCCCATTAAAAAATAACTGTCGTCTATCCACTTATTTTTCTCCACTCCTCTAAAATCCATTGAGTGGAATTCTACTACGTTTGCAGCTTTATCGATAACGCGATTTAGCTGAGGGAATATTTTTTGAGCTTGTTTGGCATCGCCCAATACAGTAGTAGGTAAAAGGGAGCTATAGTCCTCGTTATGGTTTTTTTCGAGCTTTAGTAAGGCTTCTTTTAAACTTTCTACTCCATTAAAATAACCGTTATAATGGGCAGCTGTGCGATGGTAAGCACGATTTAAAAATCGATCTTTACTGGTAGAGCAGGAGTAAAGGGAAACTGCAATAAGTAAGACTGATAAATATGTAAGAAGGTTTTTCAATTTGAAGGTTTTTCACAAAGTATTAACTACTTCTAAGCAAAAATATTTTAATTTTTCTTTTAAGCCCTCTTTAATGGCAAATATCTGCTTACTGTAACTGAAAATGAAGTTAGAGAAGGGTAAGGAGTAAAGAGGGTAAATGATTTACATTATAAATATTAAACGAGTATATAGCAACTGGGAACTAATATCAAAACCAGCCATCATTTACGTTTTCCAACTTCTCCCAAGAGTCATTTCCAGATTCAAAAACGCATTCGTGTAATAAATCGGAAGTAGAATCATCTATCTCTCTTACAGGAAGCCAAGGTTCTGCTAAATTATACTGCTTCTCCTCCGTAATAAGGTATTAACAAGACGGAATCTAATAAAGTATCACACTGAGATGCTCAGAGAAAAAACAATTCAAAACTCATGCTGAGCCAAGCTATCGGTAGGCAGGTTTTATCGAAGTACCCTCAGACTTTAATCGACCTTTTTGACCGCAAGACCTATTTGACATTTTCTAAGTCCAAACATTAGGCCTTTTCAAACTGCTCATTAAAAGGTTTACAGAGCATATCGAAATCCATTTTGGTATCAATAATTTCGAGGTCTATTAAACGCTCTTGCACTTGGTCAATTATCTCTGGTTCTAAATCACCATTATAAGCCCATTGTGTTTCCTTAAACCAAACGGCTACATCTTCCTCTTTCAGCGAATACGATTCTGCTATCTCTTTAATAGAATTTGCGGAAGCTTTTACCTGCTTACAAGATTCATTTACGATTTTTAAAACTGCTTCTATTTCTTTGTTATGCGTAAGCAATAAATCTTCTCTTACAGCCACCACAAAACTAGGCCATGGAGTAGGGCATTCGCCAATAATTCTGAACTCTCCATTGTCTACAAAAGGTTTGGTAGTAAACTTTTCCCATAGGAAGTAATCAGCTTTACCATTCTTTAAAAATTCACGGCCTCCTTCTAAATTATTTACAAGTTCAAATTTCTGCTTATCTAAGTCCCAATTATTATCATCTGCGTTTACATAAGCCATTAGATGAGAACCTGAGCCAAAACGTGAAATGGCAGCACGTGAATTTTCTAAATCTGAAACAGAGTTAAAATCAGACTTTGCGCCTACATGGATTCCCCAACGCAGTGGTGACTTCACATAAAACTGTACAATTTTACTTGGATTACCACGATGAATATCGGCTATAATCCCTTCGGTAAGTAAAATGGCAATGTCTAATTCGCCCGTTCGTAAGGCTTTAGTCATTGCGCCCGTACCTCCGTGAAAGTCTTTCCAAGAAACAGAGATTCCACTGTTTTCAAAACGCTTTTCTTTAATGGCTTTTTTCCAAGGTAAATTAAAATGTTCTGGAACACCACCTACCTGAAAATGAATGACTTTAGACATAATAACTCTTTTAGATAGTGCAAATTTAAGTCATTTATTTAATTCCTATTCTGATGAGTATCATAAATTGTAATATTAAATATATAGGAATATACTGCATACTAAAAAGCCTCTCCCGATTTCTCAGGAGAGGCTTTAAATTTTATAGAATAAGTGGTCCTAGAAATCTAACATTCACGCCCGAGCTTTTTGTCTATGTGCATTGACAAATTATTTAATTGTTGAAAATTCTGTAAGAAATTTAAACGCTCTTCTTCTGGTACTGAATTGTCTTTCATCTGTTTAAGCATTTCGGCGATTTTAATTTTCACCTGCTTAGACTTCAAACGAATTACCGATTCTTCAACCAGATCTTTGAGTTTATCGGATTCTGTAGGAACAAAAATCTCTTTTTTAGACCAGTCGCTCAGTTGGTGTTTATCGCTCAATAGCTCCGAAATAGCCTGAGAAATTTCTGGATCTTGATGACGTACAAAATGCTTATCATCCAATATAGATTCGTGTTCATTGGCATGATTCACAAACTCAGTATATATTTTATTATATGCAGGATGGGTAAAACCGATATTATCTTCGCTGAGTTCCGATAAAATATATTCTGCTGCAGATACCGTAGTTACCTCTTCTTCACCTTCCTCATTTTCGTATTCGAAATCTATTGGGGAGGTACCGTAAATAACCAATAAACGTATAAGTGTAGTTTCTTCTAGGCTTAAGGTTAAAGCCGCTGCCTTAGTTGCTTTTTTGGTGCCTTTAAACACCACTTGCATAGACTCGCTTTTCGTTTCTGGAGATTTTCCTGAGCGAGACTGCTCGATACTAGAGAATATAAGCTGCTCGTCGATTCCCAAAATAGAGGAAGAGCTTTGCGCATACACCGTTCTAGAGATAGTATCTGGTATAAGTGCAATAGTGGCTGCAATATCTTTTATTAACTCCGCTCTTTTTATAGGGTCTTCTTTAGCTTCCGCTAGCAATAAAGAGCATTTAAACGCTATAAAATCTTTTGCCTGAGAGTCAATATAGTTTTCAAGTTCTTCAGAACTTACTTTTTTGGCGTACGAATCTGGATCTTCTCCGTCTGGGAAGGTAACGACCTTAACATTAAGTCCTTCTTGAAGAATTAAATTCACCCCTCTAAGCGCTGCTTTTAATCCCGCAGCATCACCATCGAAAAGCAGTGTTATGTTATTGGTAAAACGCTTTACGAGTTTTATCTGATCTACCGTTAAGGAAGTCCCCGAAGAGGCTACCACGTTTTCTATACCCGTTTGGTGCATAGAAACCACATCGGTATAACCTTCAACTAATAAACAGCGGTCTTTTTTAACAATACTATTTTTAGCTTGATACATCCCATAGAGGACCTTACTCTTGGAATATATTTCGCTTTCTGGAGAATTGAGGTATTTAGCCGCTTTAACATTGCTTTTTAATATCCTACCTCCAAAACCTAAAATCCTACCCGACAAAGAATGTATCGGAAACATAACTCTTCCACGGAAACGATCGTAGTTCCTAGATTCTTTAGGAATTGTAAGTCCTGTTTTTTCTAAGAATTCAATTTTATAACCTTCCTTAAGAGCGTGTGCACTAAAAGCATCACTTTTTTCTGGACTGTAACCGAGTTGGAATTTTTTTAGGGTGTCTTCTCTAAAACCTCTTTCTTTAAAATAACTGAGTCCTATAGCACGCCCTTCATCGCCGTTAAAAAGTTTGTCTTGAAAATACTCGTTAGCGATATTACTAACAATATACATACTCTCTCTATCGTTAGCAGCTTCTTCCTGTTCGGGGGTGCGTTCCTGCTCTTCAATAAAAATATTATACTTATTGGCTAGGTATTTTAAGGCTTCAGGATAGGAGAAATGCTCGTGATCCATCACAAAATTTACCGAATTCCCACCTTTACCACAACCAAAGCATTTGTAAATTCCTTTTGCTGGAGAGACCGTAAAAGAAGGCGTTTTTTCGTCGTGAAAAGGACAGTTCCCCAACATATTCACCCCACGTTTTTTGAGGTGTACAAAATCGCCTACTACCTCGTCTATACGGGCAGTTTCGAAAATGAGATCTATGGTTTCCTTAGGGATCAATCGTGTAAATTTAGAAGGCTAAAGTACTAAATTAATAAGTAAACATACACCACCAATTCTTAGTTTTCATTGGTACTATTCTTTAGCAATAATTCGTTTGAAACAACAGCCCAGACGAGCTAAAAAAAAATTAAATTTCATCTAATCGACAACACGTTAAATCGCAACAATATTTATATGCATACAGAGATTGTTAAAAGTAATGATTAATTTAGCATTTAGTACTTGAATTTTAAACACTGATAAAAAATTGGTTTAAAAGGAGATGTCAATTAAGGAAGAAAATAACTCACAAATAATTATTTATCAAAATGAAAATGGCGAAACTAAATTAGACGTTCGCTTTCAAGATGAGACCGTTTGGTTGACTCAAAAATTGATGGCGGAGTTGTTTCAAACTACTCCTCAAAACATTACCATTCACCTAAAAAACATATTTGAAAAAGGTGAATTGGATGAAAAAGCAACTTGTAAGGATTTCTTACAAGTTCAAATTGAAGGTAAAAGAGAGGTTCAAAGAAAACGTCAATTTTATAATTTAGATGCTATTATTTCTGTAGGTTATCGTATAAAATCTAATGTAGCTACCAAGTTTAGACAATGGGCAACGAGTCAGATAAGAGAATACATAGTAAAGGGTTTTGTGTTAGACGACGAACGTTTAAAAAACCCTGATTTACCTTTCGATTATTTTGAAGAATTGGAAAGACGGATACAGGATATTCGAACTTCCGAAAAACGTTTTTATAGAAAAATAACAGCTATTTACGCCACTAGCGTAGACTATGATCCTACCTTAGAAATTAGTATTAGTTTTTTAAGACTGTACAAAGCAAATTACATTGGGCTGTTACAGGACAAACGGCTGCTGAAATAATTACACATAGAGCAGACAACACCAAAGCTAATATGGGCTTAACCACTTGGAGAGGCGCTACTATTAGAAAAGCAGACGCTTCTATAGCAAAAAACTATTTAACAGAAAATGAATTATCTGAGCTAAACAACTTAGTAGAACAATATTTAATTTTTGCACAAGGTCAAGCCAAGCGAAGAGTTGCCATGAATATGACCAATTGGATTGAAAAACTAAATGGTTTTTAACACTTAACGATCGTGAAATCCTGAACTACGCCGGTAGTATTTCTCACGAAATCGGGAAAGAAAACGCAGAGCGAGAGTACAAGAAATTTAAAGAAATCAAGCAAAAGACAATTGGAGAAGTCGATTTTGAAAAAACAATAAAAATTATTGAAAATAAAAATCGGAAGTAAATCTTCTACAGAATTATTTTTTCGTCTAGGAATTAAAATGGATAATTTAAGCCTTACTTTTTCCGATCAATAACATATTTAATTAATGCCTGAAGGGAGGTTTTTGCTTCCGATTCTGGCATGGAAGAAAGGATTTCTACAGCTTTAGCCTGATACTCGTACATACTTTTTTCGGCGTATTCTAAACCACCACTTTCCCGAACAAAAGCAATAACTTCTTTTACTTTTTTAGGATTGTTATGGTGCCTTTTAATGGTATTTATAACCGATTTACGGGTAGATTTATCGCAGTGTTGTAAAGCATAAATTAAAGGCAAGGTCATTTTTTGCTCTTTTATATCTATCCCAACAGGCTTACCAATTAAACCTTGTTTTTGGTAATCGAAAAGGTCGTCTTTAATTTGAAAGGCTATACCTATAGCTTCACCAAAATCCCACATTCTTTGAATGAGTTCTTCATCTTTTGAAACCGATGAG
Organism: Flavobacteriales bacterium; assembly: GCA_965183875.1. GTDB lineage: Bacteria > Bacteroidota > Bacteroidia > Flavobacteriales > UBA7430 > UBA6772. The sequence continues at coordinate 6,588 of CBCYMK010000004.1, forward strand.
CACCCAACAGCACAACAGGCCGCTATAAGTGAAGCCGTTTTTTTACGGATAATCTCGTAATAAACCTCTTCTACTATATCTAATCTTCTGGCCTTTTCAATTTGTAAAAGTTCTCCCTCACTCATTTCTTCAACAGCGCGAGAAGTGAGTTTTAATAGGTGAAAATCTTCATTTTTAATGGCCAATAATAAGCCCTTAGAGAGTAGGAAATCGCCTACTAAAACGGCTATTTTATTTTTTCCATAGCGCGTTAATAGAAAAGAAACCACGGCGCATATTTGCATCGTCTACTACATCGTCGTGTACCAAAGTAGCCGTATGCAACAACTCTATCATAGAGGCTCCACGGAAGGTGCTCTCGTTTAACCCTCCGCAAAGCTTAGCCGATAAGAACACAAACATAGGACGCATTTGCTTGCCCTTACGCTTTACTATATAGTGCGTTATTTTATCTAGTAAGGGAACCTTACTCGCCATAGTAGATTTGAACTTGGACTCAAAAGAGGCCATTTCATTTTTTATGGGAGCTTTAATTTGATCGATTAATGTCATAGGCGCCAAATGTAGTAATTAGTATCAAGTATTAGGCATCTGATAATTGGAAACTGCTTACTTATAAACTATTTCTTATTCGCTAACTGTCCACATGCAGCGTCGATATCTTTCCCTCTACTACGACGGATGTTTATGACTACACCACGCTCCTCTAGATAATCTTTAAAGGCATCTACTTTAGCGACACTTGCTTGTTTAAACTCAGCGCCATCAATAGGGTTATACTCTATGATGTTTACTTTACAAGGAATGTGTTTACAGAATTCATAAAGTTCATGTGCATCTTGTAATTCGTCGTTAAACTTATCGAAGATGATGTATTCGTAGGTAACACGAGTTTGTGTTTTCTCGTAGAAATATTTAAGCGATTTAGCTAAAACCTCCAAATTGTTGGTTTCGTTAATCCCCATAATTTTATTTCGTTTCTCGTCGTTTGCAGCGTGTAAAGAAAGGGCCAAGTTAAATTTCACATTATCGTCGGCTAACTTCTCTATCATTTTTGCCACACCTGCAGTAGAAACAGTAATTCGTTTTGGAGACATTCCCAATCCTTCTTCTGAAGTGATTTTCTCTATAGACTCCAATACATTTTTATAGTTTAATAAGGGCTCGCCCATACCCATATAAACGATGTTTGATAGTGGCTGACCGTTATGCTCTAAAGCTTGATCGCGTATAATACGTACTTGATCATAAATCTCAGCAGCGTCTATATTACGCATGCGTTTTAATTTTCCTGTAGCACAAAACTCACAAGCTAAGCTACACCCAACCTGCGAAGAAATACAAGCAGTCATACGCGTATCGGCAGGTATAAGAACGCCTTCACATATTTTATTATCGTGTAAACGGAAAGCATTTTTTATGGTTCCGTCCTTACTAAACTGGGAGTCGTCTATTTCTACAGCGTTTATATTAAAATTCGCTTTTAATACATCTCGGGTAGCCAAAGACAAATTTGTCATTTGGTCGAATTCGGTAGCCGATTTCTTCCATATCCATTCGTATACTTGCTTTGCACGAAAGGCTTTTTCGCCTATAGTTACAAAATAGTCCTTCAAGGCTTCCTTAGACAATAGTCTAATGTCTTGTTTCTTCTGCTTTTCCATCGCTGCAAAGATAGGGATTCTTACCTTTGAAAAAATTTACATGATGCGTATAATTCAAGCTTCCTATATTATTCCTTTAAATGCCACTCCTGTTGAGAACGGTTATCTTTTTATTGAAGACGATGGGACTGTAATTCATCTAACCGATATTGCACCTATCTCCTATGACTTTGAAGTTGAAGTTTATGAGGGTATTGTATGTCCTGGATTTATAAATACGCACTGTCACCTAGAGCTTTCTAATATGAAAGAGCTTATGCCTGAAGCTACAGGACTCCCTGAATTTGTCAGTCAGATTCCGGTACGTAGAAATGAGTGTTTTCTCGATGCTGTAGAGGCGATTAAAGCAGGTGATAAAGAAATGCTAGAAGCAGGAATTGTGGCGGTAGGTGATATTTCGAATACGGCAGATACAGTAACAGTAAAAAAAGCGAGTGGAATTAAGTACCACTCTTTTGTAGAGATTTTTGGCTTAGATAAATCTCAAGCCACTACACTTCTCGCTAATGGCTTGAAAGTAGTTGGTGATTATGAAACAGCTGAACTTTCGGCCTCTTTGGTTCCACATGCTCCTTACTCCTTATCTCCTGCTTTATTAGAGGGTATTTACGCCAAGTCTAAAAATCAATTGATGAGTATTCACCACCAAGAAACACCTTCTGAAAACGAACTATTCTTAGAGGGTAAAGGTGATTTAGCTGATTTGTTTGGCGGAAAGGGATTGGATATTTCTTCACAAATGGGCTTTGGAAAGAATTCTACACAGTATAGCCTACTACAATATTTACCTAGGGAACAGAAGGTGTTATTGGTGCATAATACCTGTTCTAAAGCTTCGGATATAGATCAGGTAGAAGCGCATTTTACCAATGCTTATTGGTGTACTTGCCCAAAGGCGAATTGGTATATAGAGCGCTCTCTACCGAATTACGATTTATGGCTAGAAAAAGGCCTAAAAATAACTGTCGGTACAGATTCCTTAGCTTCAAACGATACCTTGAGTATACTGGAAGAAATTAAACTTATCCAGACCAATTTCCCACATATTTCTACCGAAGTGTTGCTTAGTTGGGCCTGTAAAAATGGTGCCGACTTTTTTGGGTATTCTAAACTAGGTACATTTGCAAGCGGTAATAAGCCAGGAGTTATTTTAATTGAGAATGTTAGTGGGATGATGTTGACTGCAGATTCTAAAGTTAAGGTGCTGGTTTGAGTCTAGCCTTTCAAAATCGCCTCAGCCAATAGTAAATCTTTAGGGCTTGTAATTTTAATATTGTTTGCTTCCCCTTCAAAAAGAGAAACCATTTCTCCTAAGTTTTCCACCACAGAAGCATCGTCGGTAAATACAGATTTCTCGCTTTGTTTGTAAGCTTTATGGAGTAGGCTAGAAGCAAAACACTGTGGTGTTTGTACCGTATAATAGTCGCTACGATCTAAGGCTACACTAGAGTCTCCTTTTACTTTACGTATAGATTCTACTACCGGACAAACAGGGATAACTGCTTTTTTTGTTTCTGCCTCCTTGTAGATACTTAGAATGAAATCTGGAGTCACGAGAGGTCTTACTCCATCGTGAACGGCAATAATAGATTCTTCAGTACAAAGTGCTAATCCATTTTTAACGGACTGAAAACGACTTTCTCCTCCTTCGCATATTGTGTGAGGAAGATTAAAATTATGCTTTTTACAAAGTGTAATCCAAGTACCGTGGTGTGACTGAGGCAACACAACAATCAAGTCAATAGAAGATTTAGCGGAATAAAACTTCTCTAGTGTATGCATTAAAATAGGTCTCCCATCCAATTCTAAAAATTGTTTAGGGATAGAACTTTTCATTCTTTGTCCAGAACCTCCGGCTACAATAATGGCGTAATAGTTCATTTTAATACTGATGTTTAGTGTAGGAGTGCAATATAGTAAAACAAAAAAAGCTAAAAGGTACGTACCTTTTAGCTTTTAGAGTAAATAGTATGCTTGACTACAAAATCAACATTGCATCACCATAAGTAAAGAAGTTGTACTTCTCTTTTATAGCTTCAGCGTAGGCTTTATTTAAGAGGTCGAAACCACAGAAAGCTGCAGTATGCATCATTAAAGTAGACTGTGGTGTATGAAGGTTTGTAATCATACAGTTTGGTATTTTGAAATCGTAAGGAGGGAAAATAAATTTATTTGTCCATCCATCAAAAGGATTCAAAGTATCGTGTGTAGAAACAGAACTTTCTATTGCTCTAAGCGTGGTAGTACCTACGGCACAAATACGTCTTTTTTCTTCAAGCGCTTTGTTTACGATGTCACAAGCTTCTTGTTTTACAAGAATTTGCTCAGACTCCATTTTGTGTTTAGATAAATCTTCTACTTCTACAGGACGGAAAGTTCCTAATCCAACATGAAGAGTAACTTCTGCGAAGTTGATTCCTTTAATTTCTAAACGCTTTAATAAGTGCTTACTAAAGTGCATCCCTGCAGTAGGAGCAGCTACAGCTCCCTGTTCTTTAGCATATACTGTTTGGTAACGCTCATCATCTTCAGCATCTGGGTTGCGGTCGATGTATTTTGGAAGTGGCGTTTCCCCTAATTCATTCAATTTTTTTCTAAACTCCTCGTAAGGTCCGTCGTATAAAAAACGAAGTGTTCTACCTCTAGAAGTTGTATTGTCGATTACCTCAGCAACCAAAGACTCGTCTTCACCGAAGTACAATTTATTACCGATACGTATTTTTCTTGCAGGGTCTACCAACACATCCCAAAGGCGGTTTTCTTGGTTTAACTCACGCAATAAAAACACCTCTATTCTAGCACCTGTTTTCTCTTTATTACCGTACATACGTGCAGGGAAAACTTTGGTGTTATTCAAGATCATAACATCTTGATCATCAAAGTAATCTGTAAGGTCTTTGAACATTTTATGTTCAATTTTTCCCGTTTCGCGATGTACCACCATCAATCTAGATTCATCGCGGTTTTGTGCTGGTCTTTTAGCCAACAACTCCTCCGGCAACACATAGCTGAAGTGTGAAAGTTTCATTTTGGTAATCATAGAACGTCTATTTTTAGGCTTGCAAATATAATAAATAAAATAAAATTTTGAAGAATTAAGAGGATATCATCCTTTCTTCAAAGTCTTTTATATCGATCGCATTTTTTATACTGTATTCTCCAATTTTTGTACGCTCTAATTTACAAAGCCAAGCACCGCTATTTAATGCTTTACCGATGTCGTATGCTAGAGAACGTATATAAGTTCCTTTACTACAAGTAACTTTAAAAGTGATGAATGGTAAATCTATAGAAAGAACCTCTAAGTCCTTTATATGAATACTTCTAGGCTTTATCTCTACCTCCTGTCCTTTACGAGCACTTTCGTACATTTTTTTACCTCCTACTTTTAAAGCTGAAAAAATGGGAGGCATTTGCTGTATCTCGCCTTGAAAGGTAAGCATAGTTTTTTTAACAAGCTCTTCGGTTATATGTTGGGTAGGGAAGAAGTAATTCTCTGCCGTTTCACCATCGTAACTAGGGGTAGTGGCCCCTAATTTTAAAGTACCTATATACTCTTTCTCTGCTGCTTGATACTGATCAATTTCTTTGGTTTTCTTTCCCGTACAAAGAATCATTAAGCCATTAGCTAAAGGGTCTAATGTACCGGCATGACCAACCTTAATTTTTTTAATGTTCAGCTTTCTCTTTACCAACCAACGCACCTTGTTTACCAGCTGAAAACTCGTCCAGTGCAAGGGTTTATTGAATAGTAAAACCTCGCCTTCTTTAAATTCGTATTCTTTTTTCATAGGATATAAGGGGCTAAAGCTTTACAAATATTTTCTAATAAATCTTGGTCTTCTTGCTTAAAGGCTGAAGCAGTATTAGAGTCGATATCAATTTGACCTAATACAACACCCTCGCTAATAATAGGAACTACAATTTCGGACTTCACGAAAATATTACAAGAGATATAATTACTTTCGGCACTTACATCATCAATTAAAAAAGTCTTTTCTGTTTCTGCAGCTTGGCCACAAATTCCTTTCCCAAAAGGAATGGTGGTATGGTCTGTAGCTTCCCCAATATAAGGCCCTAAATGCAACAACTTCTTTTCTATATCAGCCATATAAAAACCAGTCCAGTTATAGTGCATTAGCTCTTTGTCTAATAACTCACATAACAACTGCATCTTCTCTTGTACCGAAATAGCGGAACAGATAATCTGCATACATAAGGCTTCTATTTCAGCATACTCTCTCAAGCTTCAATCTCTTTAATTGACTCGTCTAATGCCAAAATTGTTTTGTCGAGTAATTCTTTTGTGTGGGTACGTGCAATAAACAACGTTTCGAATGCTGAAGGAGCCAGGTAGATTCCTCTTTTTAGCATTCCGTGGAATACATTTTTAAAGTAGTCCGCATCGGCCTTACAAGCATCATCAAAATTAGCAACTTCATCGCTGTTAAAGTGAAAACTTATCATAGAACCCAAACGGTTGATACATACTTTTAGATTGTACTTATCGAAAACTTGACGCATTCCTTTTTCAAGGTACTCTGTCTTTTCCTCTAGCTCAGTAAAGATTTCGGGATTATCGCTTAGCTCTTTTAATAGTGTATAACCACAAGACATAGCTAATGGGTTTCCAGAAAGAGTTCCTGCTTGGTATACAGGACCTAAAGGAGCTACCATATTCATAATCTCTTCTTTACCACCAAAGGCACCTACCGGCATTCCGCCACCGATAATTTTACCCATACAAACCATGTCTGGCTGTATATTAAATCGCTTATGTGCACCACCGGCAGAAAGACGGAAACCGGTCATTACCTCGTCAAAAATAAGTACTGTTCCATGTGCATCACAAAGCTTGCGCAAGCCTTCTAAAAACCCTTTTGTAGGTGGTATACATCCCATATTACCTGCAACCGGCTCAATAATAATGGCAGCAACTTCACCCTTATTAGCAATCAACACTTCTTCTACTTGCGCCAAATCGTTGTAGCGAGCAAGAAGCGTGTCTTTGGCAGTTCCAGTAGTTACCCCAGGAGAATTAGGTACTCCTAAAGTAATAGCGCCAGAACCAGCTTTAATTAAAAAGGCATCGGCATGGCCATGGTAACAACCTTCAAATTTTATAAATTTCTCTCTTTTGGTATAGGCTCTAGCTACACGAATTGCACTCATACAAGCTTCGGTACCAGAATTCACCATTCTCACCTTATCTACAGCAGGCATCATGTTACAGATTAGCTCTGCAATGTCTGTTTCTAAATCTGTAGGAGCTCCGAAAGAAGTCGATTTATCAGCTGCACTTTTTAAGGCTTCTAAAACGGGTGGATGGCAGTGACCTAAAATCATTGGCCCCCAAGAGCCGATATAATCGATGTATTCTTTTCCATCTACATCAATCATTATAGAACCCTTTGCTTCTTTAAAAAACACAGGGGTTCCTCCAACAGATTTAAACGCTCTCACAGGAGAGTTTACACCACCTGGAATATATAATTGAGCTCTTTCGAAAAGGTCTTTACTAGTCTTCATTTGACTTATTTTTTTAATAATTGGGCTATGTCTTTGGCAAAATAACTGGCTATTAAATTAGCTCCCGCACGTTTAAATCCAATTATGGACTCCAGCATTGCTTCTTCTAAATTTAACCAGCCCTTTTCTGCAGCTGCATGCATCATAGAATACTCTCCAGAAACTTGGTAAGCTGCTACAGGAACATCGAATTTATCCTTCACCAATCGCACCATATCTAAATAAGGCATTCCTGGTTTTACCATAATTATATCGGCACCTTCCTGAATATCTAAAGCACATTCTCGAAGTCCTTCTTCGGCGTTTGCCGGATCCATTTGATAGGTTTTTTTATCTCCAAAACCAGGCGCAGAGTCTAAGGCATCTCGGAAAGGACCATAGAAGCAAGAAGCGTATTTAACTGAATAAGCCATGATACCTACATTAGGAAATTCATTCTCCTCCAACACCTCTCTTATAAAGCCGATCCTACCGTCCATCATGTCCGAAGGCGCTACCATATCAGCACCAGCTTGAGCATGAGAAAGGGCCATTTCCCCAAGTATTTCTACACTCACATCGTTCACTATTTCTCCATCCTCTACAATACCATCGTGTCCATTAGAAGAGTATGGATCTAAAGCAACATCCGTCATCACATACATGTCTGGGTGAAACTTTTTAATCGCACGTATAGCTCTTTGCATTAAACCATCAGGGTTCAAAGATTCAGTTCCTGTATTGTCTTTTAAATCATCGGGAACTTTTGCAAATAAAAGCACAGAGCGCAAACCTAAATCGTAACATTCTTTTACTTCAGCCAACAAAAGGTCGAGTGTAAAACGATAATAGCCTGGCATAGAAGGAATCTCCTCTTTACAATCTTCACCTTCCATAAAAAACAAAGGAAGGATAAAATCTGTAACCTGAATTTGATTTTCTTGCACTAATGATCGAATAGCTGCAGATTTTCGCAGTCTTCGTGGACGAGTATATGGGTGTACAATCATGAGAATAAATTTACTTGCAAAAATACATTGAATTACTGAATGTACTTGTTTAATGGCGGTGATTTAACTCAAAGCCATTGCTTTTTGTTTGAGCTTTCCATTTTCAAGCTGCACAATAACATTATTACAGGCTTTTTGGAAGTCACTTACTAATGCTTCCATTAAAAATAGTCGTTTGCCATCTACGAGCTCCAAATGCATTCCAGCCTTTTCTTTTTCTGAGCTAAAAATAATAAACCCACCCCCACTACACATATGACTTAAATTACAACGCAACTGCTTATACAGCCAATCTCCTTCTGTTAAGTCCTGATATTGTTTGGGGAACAAATGCTTTATTGCGAGGTGAAATCTTTTTTTAGACTGCGACTTCACAGCAATTGGTTTAGTATCTAAAAACGCTCCTAAGGTTTCTATTCCTTGGCTAACCAAAAGAAAAGTAGGGAAAATAAAGCCAGCTTCTTTGAGTTTTCTACTCTCTAGAAGTAGCCTGCTTTTTATGAATTCTTCGTTTCTCATAGGAATAAAAAAAAGCCTGTTATAAAAACAGGCTCTTGTGCATAATAGATAAATTTAATGGGGTAACATTAAATAAACAGCTACACATACTTATTGCTTTTTAGCAACAAGCATTAAAAGTAGTGATTATAATTTCTAAAACCTAATGCTTAGCCATTTATAGCTACAACCTCACTTACTAAAGTAGGAAGCATTTTTTGTAAAATACTTTCTATTCCTTGCTTTAAAGTTACTGTTGAAGAAGGACAGCCACTACAAGCACCTTGGAGCAATACTGAAACCTTCCCCTCTTCGTAGGAGATGAATTTTATATTCCCACCATCAGACTCTACAGCTGGGGCAACATACTCTTCAAGAATATCAACAATACGCGTTTCAATTTCTCCCAACTGTTCGGGTTTTACTTCTTCAAGGACTGGTTTTTCAACTTCCGCCTCCTCTTTAAGCGAATCCTTTTCTTCTACTTCGTTAACAACTACACCACCATCGGCAAGGAATTCACGTATAAATTCACGTATCTCCATCACCACGTCTTCCCATTCCATCATTTCATATTTCGTAATAGAAACGAAGTTTTTAGCAATAAAGACTTCTTTTACAAAAGGAAAGTGGAAAAGCTTTACGGCTAAAGGAGAGCTAGTAGCCTCATCAATATTCATAAATTCTACGCTGTCGCCTTGTATTATAGCTCTATTAGCTACAAATTTCATTACTTTTGGGTTGGGTGTAGATTCGGCATAAACCGAAGTCGCTACTTTATTCTCGCTCATCTTCCTTAATTTTGGACAAAATTACAAATAAGAACAGATATGGCATTGGTGAAATCAATAAAAGGTATAAGTCCGGCTTGGGGCGACAATTGTACAATTGTAGAAAACGCAACTATTATTGGCGATGTTACTATGGGAAACCATTGCTCTGTATGGTTTAACGCTGTTGTTAGAGGTGATGTTCACTTTATTAAAATTGGAAATAAGGTAAATATTCAAGACGGTGCAATTATACATTGTACATATAAAAAATATGGAACAACCATAGGGAACAGTGTTTCAATAGGTCACAACGCAATGGTTCACGGCTGTACAATTCATGATAATGTACTTATTGGAATGGGCTCTATAGTGATGGATAACTGCGTAGTACACTCAAACAGTATAGTAGCTGCGGGTGCGGTAGTTTTAGAAAATACCATTATCGAGTCTGGTTGTATTTACGCAGGTGTACCCGCAAAAAAAGTAAAAGATCTAAACGAAGAACAAAGCGCTAGATTGATAGAGGGTATAGCCAATAATTATGTAGAGTATAAAAGTTGGTTGGAAGAGTGATTGAAATCTGGCTAAGACAAAGACTAAAGCTCAAAAGTCTTGGTTTTAGTCTTTGTTCCTAAAGCGGAAACTCCTTCTTTATTTGCTCTACCCATGCAGAAACTCTTTCGTCAGTTTGATCAAATTGATTGTCTTCGTCTATGGCTAAACCCAAAAACGTCCCTTCTTCGAGTTCTGCTTTCGATTCCGTATGTTCATAGCCTTCTGTAGACCACTTACCTACAATGGTTCCACCATTAGCAAGAACAACTTCTCCAATAATTCCAACACCATCAATAAAATAATCGCAATATACATACTGGTCACCTAAGCCAAAAAGAGCCACTTTTTTCCCGGTAAAATCTACCTCTTTAAATTCCTCAAAAAAGGTGTCCCAATCGCTTTGCAGCTGACCGTCGTGCCAGGTTGAAAGCCCTAATATAATTTTATCGTACTTAGAAAACTCCTCTATGGTGGCATCATACATATCGATTATATACACATTTTCCTTACTTATTTGCTCGCGTATTTTGAGGGCAATATTTTCAGTATTACCTGTGTCTGAGCCGTAAAAGAGACCTATTTTTTCCATGTTGAAATTTCTTAGCTGCAAAAGTAAGTATTCTCCTTTGCTTAGGGAAGGCTAAGGATAAAAAACGTTGATGATGCAAATAGTGGCTTAAACTAGGTAAGTAATTAGGGGTGGGACGCAAGATTTGTGTTGGCAATAATTCATGTAAACCTGGCAGATTTTGATTTTTAGATAAGCATCAAAACTAAATCTCTAGCCAATCAACTTATATAATATTCATTATAAATATCAATACTCGCAGAAGAGTTTCGTAATTTTGCGGCTTCATAAAGAACACAAAAACAAAGAAATATGTATCCAGAACACATGGTGGCGCCAATGCGTCAGGATTTATCGCAAGAAGGTTTTACAGAATTACGTACTGCGGAAGAAGTAAACAACTTATTGGGAACTGAAAAAGGGACTGTACTCGTTGTAGTAAACTCTGTATGTGGATGTGCTGCAGGAAATGCAAGACCAGGAGCTAAAGCAGCAGTAAAAAATGCAAAAAAACCAGATCATATAACAACGGTTTTTGCTGGAGTTGATAAAGAAGCAGTAGAAAAAGCTAGAGAATTTATGATTCCTTTCCCTCCATCATCGCCATGTATCGCGCTATTTAAAGACGGTGAAGTGGTACACATGCTAGAAAGACACCATATTGAAGGTAGAGCTGCAGGAGCAATTGCAGAAAACTTAATGGCTGCCTTTAACGAGTTTTGTTAGATAAGTAAGGTGGATGTGGTGAACGGTAAATAGTGAATGGCTAAACATTATCTATTTACCATTAACCACCAAATACTGTAATGCACTAAGCCCCCTCCATTTTTGGATGGGGCTTTATTTTTAAAAACAATTAGGGAAAAGAGATCTTTTGTAAATTGAAAGGAAGAATAAACATTTAATGATACAATATTATGTTGCACACAGAAATGGAAGTATGGAAATTGTTAATGGATATGGTTGAGGATGTTTATCGCCTCACAAGTAAGTTCCCAAAATCAGAAATTTACACACTAGTTAGTCAAATGAAAAGGTCTGCCATATCTGTTCCTTCTAATATCGCCGAAGGGATGTCTAGAAACTCGACTAAAGACTGTATTCGGTTCTTGTATTATTCCTTAGCATCACTATCAGAACTAGACACCCAGTTAGTGCCATCAAAGCGTTTAAGTTTTATTGATGAATACGATACATCTAAATTGGTTAGTGTTAAAAAATTACTCCTTGGAACGATCAATCATCTGAAAGCAAAATTGTGAGTGTTTTCGCGGCACCATTTACAATTAACCACTCACCATTTGCCATAAAAAAAGCTATCTTTGCTGCTCTCAAAAAAAGACCCCTTAAGGTCTTGTAAATCTGTATATTAGCAATTAGCGATGGAGTATAATTTTAGAAGTATAGAACAGAAGTGGCGCAAGCGTTGGGCGGAACAAAAAACATTCAAAGCAGAGGCACATTCTGAAAAACCAAAATACTACGTGTTGGATATGTTTCCTTACCCTTCTGGGGCTGGGCTACATGTTGGGCATCCACTAGGATATATAGCATCAGATATTTACGCACGCTATAAACGTCTGAAAGGTTTTAATGTATTGCACCCTATGGGCTATGATGCTTTTGGTTTACCTGCCGAGCAATACGCAATACAAACCGGACAACACCCTGCGATTACTACGAGTGAAAACATTTCTCGCTATAGAGATCAATTAGATAAAATTGGGTTTTCGTTCGATTGGGATAGAGAGGTTCGTACAAGTGAGCCGAATTACTACAAATGGACGCAATGGATATTTAAGCAGATTTTTAATGCTTGGTACTGTAAGCAAGAGGATAAAGCAAAATCTATAAACACCTTAGTTGAGCGTTTTGCTTTAGAAGGGAATTCAACCGTAAAAGCTGTTTCAGACGAAGTAGCTGATTTTACAGCTGAGCAATGGAATGCTAAATCCACTAGAGAACAAGAAGAAATATTGTTGGGCTACCGTTTGGCTTTCCGTTCGGAAACTATGGTTAACTGGTGTGCTGAACTAGGTACCGTTCTAGCAAACGACGAAATAAAAGACGGTCTTTCAGAACGCGGAGGACACCCAGTAGTTCAAAAGAAAATGATGCAGTGGTCCATGCGAATTACGGCTTATGCACAACGACTAATAGACGACCTGAATTCTTTAGACTGGTCTGAGGCTATTAAGGAGCAACAAAAAAATTGGATCGGGAGATCCGAAGGGGCTTCAATTCGTTTTGAGCTAGAAAGCGATGCTTTAGCTGAAAATGAAAACCTAGAAGTAGAAGTATTTACTACACGTCCAGACACTATTTTTGGCGTGTCGTATATGACACTAGCGCCAGAACATGAATACGTTTCGCGTATAACCACAAAAGAATACAAAGAGGCGGTTAAGGCATATATAGACAAAACGAAAAAACGTTCAGAGCGCGACCGTATGTCTGATGTAAAAACGGTTTCTGGACAGTTTACTGGAGCTTATGTAAAGCATCCATTTACGGGAGCTAAAGTACCCGTTTGGATAGGTGACTACGTATTAGCTAGCTATGGAACAGGAGCTGTGATGGCAGTTCCCGCACATGACAGCCGTGACTTTGCATTCGCTAAACATTTCGACCTCCCTATACTACCCGTTATTTCAGGAGGAAACCTACCCGAAGAATCGCATGATGGTAAAGAAGGAGCCCTACAAAACTCTGAATTCTTAAATGGACTAGAGGTGAAAGATGCTACCGCAGCAATTATAGCTAAGGTAGAAGAGGGGAATATTGGTAGAGGCAAAATTCAATACCGTTTAAGAGATGCTATATTCTCACGTCAAAGATATTGGGGAGAGCCTTTTCCAGTTTATTTTGAGGACGGGATGCCTAAAACAATGGAAGACAAAGATCTTCCTATTACTTTACCGGAAGTTGAAAAATACCTTCCTACAGAAGATGGTGAGCCGCCATTAGCAAGAGCCGAACATTGGGAAACTGCTGACGGAAACGCTATAGAAACCAATACAATGCCAGGATGGGCAGGCTCTTCATGGTATTTCTTACGCTATATGGACGCGACTAACAACGGGGAGTTTGTTTCTAAAGAAGCGCAAGAATATTGGAGAAATGTAGATTTGTATATCGGTGGTTCTGAACATGCAACTGGACACTTGTTATATTCCCGTTTCTGGATGAAATTCTTATTTGATATGGGCTTTGTTTCTGAGCAAGAACCCTTTAAAAAGATGATTAACCAAGGTATGATCTTAGGTCGTTCTAACTTTGCTTACCGAATTAAAGACAGCAACACTTTTGTTTCTTACGGAATTAAAGACCAACACGACACTACCGCAATTCACGTAGATGTAAATATGGTGGAAAACGATGTTTTAGATGTGGAAGCCTTTAAAAATTGGCGAGCAGATTTTGCCAATGCAGAATTCATTCTTGAAGAGGGTGAGTACAAATGTGGGGCAGAGGTAGAGAAGATGTCTAAGTCGAAATTTAATGTAGTAAGCCCTGACTTAATTGTTGAAAAATATGGAGCCGACACTCTACGTATGTACGAAATGTTCTTGGGCCCTTTAGAGCAGTTTAAACCATGGAATACAAACGGTATCTCGGGTGTAAACAATTTCTTGCGCAAGCTGTGGCGTTTATTCCACGACGCAGAAAACAACTTTATAGTAGTCGATACTCAACCAACTAAAGAAGAACTAAAAACACTACACAGAACGATTAAGAAAGTACAGGAAGATGTAGAAGCATTCTCTTTTAACACCTCGGTAAGTACCTTTATGGTTTGTGTTAATGAGCTAACGGCTCAGAAATGTAATAAGCGCTCTATACTGGAGCCCTTAGTAATTCTATTGTGTGCGTATGCTCCTCATATATCTGAAGAATTATGGGAATTATTAGGCCATGAAAATGGGGTGACCTACCAACAATTTCCAAAGTTTGAGGCCTCACACCTAAAAGAAAGCTCACATAACTACCCGGTTTCTTTTAATGGAAAAATGCGATTTAAAATGGAGTTTCCATTAGATATGGATAGAGGAGAAATTGAAAAACAAATCCTAGCAAATGAAAAATCTATACATTACCTAGAAGGAAAATCTCCTAAAAAGGTAATTATTGTACCTAAGAAAATTATCAATATTGTAGTATAAAAACCAACGCTTAGTAAGTTAAGTGTAAATTTATTCTACGAATGCAGGGTCCTTTCCATTTTATGGAAGGGACTTTTTTTTGAAAGGTTATTGATTCAACCACCACCCAACTCAATTCTTTTTCTTTTTATAACTTATCAAATTCTACATCCTACAATTATCTCGTGTAATTTCCGATATTTGCTTAATGAAAAAGAAAAAATCCTTTTTAGACATACTTAGGTTTCGACTGCGATTTGTAGTGCTCGATGATCAGTCCTTAAAGGAGTTGAGCACAAACAGCTTAAGTCGGTTTCAAATACTCACACGTATACTCACTGTGTTGTTGCTCATTGCCACACTTACCACTCTTTGTATTGCCTATACTCCGCTTAGAGAATTAATTCCCGGTTACTCTCCACCGTACCTTTCTAAAGACCTACTCCACCTATCAATAAAAACAGATTCTTTATTAGCAGATTTAAAAATTAAAGAGCAGAAACAGTTTATGCTTGAAAGGGTCCTTAAAGGAGAGCTTGTAGACGATTCTCTTTTTTCTGACTCCGTAATAATTAGCTCCCTAAAAAATAGTGCCTTATACGCCTCACACGAAGACTCTCTATTTAGAGATGCTGTAGAAAGAGAAGATCGTTTTAATGTGCTTTCTGAAGAGGTAGACAAGCCTAGAGCTCTTCAGAATATTGCATTTTATGCCCCTATAAAAGGTATGATAAGTGATAAATTTGATATCCAAAAAGAACATTACGGGGTTGATGTAGTGGCTCCAGAAAACGAAGCTATAAAAGCAAGTTTACCTGGAACTGTAATACTTTCTAGCTGGACTACAGAAACGGGCTATACCATAGCGATACAACATGAGAATGATTTAATTTCCTTTTACAAACACAATTCTATACTACTAAAAAGAATTGGCGAAACTGTTTTAGCGGGCGATGTAATTGCTGTTATAGGAAACTCTGGCGAGCTAAGCACAGGGCCACATCTACATTTTGAGTTATGGCATAAAGGAAAAGCTATTAATCCAGAACACCATATACTATTCTAATGCCTATAAAGTCATTTTTTGGTAAAATCCTTGCTAAATACGATGTTTCACAAACAAAAAAATGGAGCGCTAATCCTGTAGAAACACAAGGTAAGCTTATGCTGAGTCTTATAAAAAAAGCGTCTAATACAGCTTTTGGAAAAGACCATAATTTTAGTGCGATAAAAAGTTACGAAGATTTTAAAGCCCAGGTTCCGATTAGGGATTATGAGGCGCTGAAACCTTATATAGAAAGAGTTAAAAACGGAGAAAAGGACATCCTTTGGAAGGGCTTGCCTTTGTATTTTGCAAAAACCTCTGGAACTACCTCAGGGGCAAAATACATTCCACTTACCAAAGAGTCTTTATCCTACCAAATAAAAGCCGCAAAGAGCGCACTTTTACACTATATTGTAGATTCTGGAAACCATCATTTTATAGATGGTAAGATGATTTTTTTACAAGGTTCTCCTGAACTAGACACAAAACCAAAGGTTCCTAACGGAAGACTATCTGGTATAGTAGCTAACTTTGTGCCTTCTTACCTTCAAACCAATAGGTTACCTAGTTATAAAACCAATTGTATTGAAGATTGGGAAACTAAAGTTGAGGAAATAGTTGAGGAAACGCTACCCGAAGATATGCGCCTAATAAGCGGAATTCCTTCCTGGGTACAGATGTATTTTGAGCGCCTACAAAAAAGAACAGGTAAATCTATTTCTGAACTATTCCCTAATTTTTCGCTCTTTGTTTTTGGAGGAGTAAACTACGAACCTTACCGCAAAAAATTTGAAGATCTTATTGGTAAAAAGATCGATAGCGTAGAGTTGTATCCTGCCTCAGAAGGGTTTATAGCCTTTCAGGATAAACAAGATGAAAAGGGTTTATTATTACTTTTAGACTACGGTATATTCTACGAGTTTATTCCCGCAGACGAATTCTATAACGAGAACCCAACACGCATCTCATTAGCTGATGTTAAAATTGGAGTAAACTATGTACTCATCCTAAACACAAACGCGGGTTTATGGGCTTATAATATTGGCGATACAATAGCATTTACCTCCACCAAGCCTTATAGAGTTATAGTAACTGGGAGAATAAAACATTTTACCTCCGCTTTTGGAGAACACGTAATAGCCAAAGAGGTAGAAGAAGCTATTAGATTAGCTATGTTAGAGTGTACAGAAGTTGAATTAAGTGAATTTACCGTGGCCCCACAAACAGAACCTACAGAAGGTTTGCCCTACCACGAATGGTTTATAGAGTTTGCTTCTGAAGCAAAAGACATGGCTTTATTCACCAGGTTAATAGACGAAAACCTACAAACTCAAAACTCATACTATAAAGACCTTATAGAAGGAAAAGTTCTTAGACAACTGCAAATTACCACACTTCCAAAAGGGGCTTTTCACAACTATATGAAATCTAAGGGTAAACTAGGGGGACAGAATAAAATACCTAGACTGGCTAACGATAGGAAAATTGCAGATTTTTTTGAATAGTTAAGCTAATGATTTAGCACACATTCGCAAAGGACAAGATTTACAAGTCTTGTTTTTATGCAAATACTTTTCACAGCATTCGCTTTTTACTTTTTTCGCCTTTTTCTCTTTCTTTTTACCCACCTTAACTATTGAAAATCAGATTAGGCAGCAAAAATAATCATTTTTATTTTTATTTAGATTAATTCTTAATTAAATTATTTAATCAATCCAAACTGTAAAAAATGATGATGAATATGCTTATTGTGTACTCTATCCCATTTATCTTTAGTTAGACTACCAAAAATAGGGTGATTTAGTTTGCAAGCCTCTTTACCAACCCAGTATATATGGTAGGAATCTAAAACTTTAAATAGATAAAAAACAGCTTCATCTAGCGAAGCATGTATATAAGGGGGAGGGTCGATAGGTAAAAATTTTGCAACAAAATTTTTAGGCATAAGCTCGTTGCTCATTAAAAAATCAACTGATTTATGCAGGTATTTTTCTGGAGTTAAAATAGGGGTCTCTTGCTCTTTATTAGACAGTTCAAATAAAGCAATGAGGTGCTCTATCATTTGCTGGGCATCTAACCTACCCCATAAGGGAAGGGTAGAATCACTTAATAATTTTAAGGTATCCTTTAATTTTTCTTTATTATTTATCCAAAGACTAAACACTACCTTCTATTGTTTTTAAAATCACTTTCTACATCAACCTCAATACGTTTATCTTGGTTTACTAATTGCCAGGCAGTATGAAAAATGAGTTTAGAAATATTTGAAATTTTCCCAAAGTGAATTTTCTCTACCGTATCTGTAGATTTATGATAATCCTCATGCACCCCATTAAAGTAAAATATTACAGGGATATTATTCTTTGCAAAATTATAGTGATCTGAGCGGTAATAAAAGCGATTTGGATCTTCAGGATCATTAAAAGTATAATCTAACTCTAGTTGTGTATAATAAGTATTTGCATCTTCAGAAATCTTATGCAATTCAGTGCTCAGCTTATCAGCTCCAATTAAATAAACGTAGTCTGGGTTGCCATCGTGTTTCTCGTCCATTCTACCAATCATATCGATATTTAAGTCGGCAATAGTATTTTCTAGGGGATAAACAGGGTTTTCTGCATAGTAAGAAGAACCAAGTAATCCCATTTCTTCTCCTGCTACAGGCATAAATAAAATAGATCTACGTGGTCCATTTCCATCGGCTTTAGCTAAAGCAAAAGCTTCGGCTAATTCTAGTACCGCTACGGTACCCGACCCATCATCGTCTGCTCCGTTATGAATCACTCCATCGTGAATACCTAAATGATCATAATGAGCAGTAATAACCAAAAGCTCATCTTTAAGGTCGGTACCTTCTAAATAACCTAAAACATTTTCTCCCTGTAGTAGGTTTTCTTTTACCTCAGTAGTAAAACTACCTTTTACATTGTAAGAAGGGTATTTACAACGCGCTACCTTTTTTAGTAATTTCTTAGTAGAGATAGCTAAAGTATTTGGTAAATCCTGTGCATCTATAAAAGCAAATGGAAGTTTAAACTTCGCTTCTTCAATAAATACATTTCTTTTTTCTTTGGTAAAATAAGCACCGTATCGCTTAAGTTTAGATTTTACATTCTTATCTACAAAAAAGACTGCTTTAGCTCCATGTTGATAAGCTTTTTCTAATTGATATTCCCAATCTATATTATCTATAGAAGCAATTTTTGACTTTTCTTTATCTGTCAAAAGATCCGTAGTAAACACTAAAACTACCTTGTCTTTAACGTCAATCATTCTATAGTCCGAACAATCTAATTCGTCAATACCAAAACCTATACACTGTATAGATTCAAAATCTAAAGAGGTAGAACCATAAAAAGGAGAAGTATAATAATCTTCTAAAAAAGTTAACTCCTTATTTATAGTTAAACTACTATTTACTAAAGTTTGATTTAAAAGAGGAAATTCCTGGTAATACGTATCACCATTATATGGAGGAATACCAATAGATTCAAAATGAGTAGCTATATAATCAGCAGCCAATTTTTGACCCTTTTTTCCTGTTTCTCTCCCTTCTAAAGAATCACCAGCTAATATATATAGATGTTCTTTTAAATCATCTGCATTAATAGTATTGGCAAAATTTATTGCGGTATTATCTTGAGCAACAACACAAAAACTTAATCCTAAGGAAATACTTAATAGAAACTTTTTCATATTAACAACAAGCTATTTTATTAACGCGTTTAGCATGTCGTCCACCTTCAAAATCGGTAGCTAAAAATAAGGCTGTAATTTCTTGTGCTTCCTCATAAGAAATAAACCGAGCAGGCATAGTTAATATATTAGCATCATTGTGAAGTCTTGCTAATTCAGCAATTTCTTTTTTCCAGCACAAAGCAGAGCGTACAGCTTGGTGTTTATTAGCACTCATATTTATACCATTCCCGCTCCCACAAAAAAGAATACCAAAATCTACACTTTTAGAACTTACAGCTTCGGCAACTTTATGTCCGTAATCTGGATAATCTACACTATCTTCCGTTATAGGACCAAGGTCGGTAACAAGAAAACCGTTGTATTCTAAATAGCTTATTAAACGAGCTTTATAATCAACTCCTGCGTGATCTGAGGCAATAGCAATTTTCATAATATATGTTTTAGAGGACAAATATAATACATATTAGCGCTGTTTTAACCTTATAAACAATCCTAAATATAATTGTTAATAGTCTTCGTAAACCACTCATTTACAAGAATCACTTATTAACATTATTTTATTAGCGAGAATTAAGGTTCGTTAATGCTTTGTAAAAAGTTTGTATTGTATTATTAAATTGAATTTTATAAGGCAATAATTAATTGATAAAGTCAAGTCAACTTGTTTCATTTTTATCATTAATAAATAAGATTAACTAATACAGATATGAACAATAAAAACATAAAATATTTATTAATTAATAACTGTGATTTACGGTTATTAACAACTGTTAATTACCTTATTAAAATATTGATTTACAAAAGTTTTATATGTTGATAAGCCTATAAAAATTGTGTAATTTATTTTATATCTAATAAATACTAAGAGATGTCTATAATTTTATACAAGCTATGAACAGCACATAATATATACATATATTTTTCAATTTTTAAAAAGAAGAAAACTTAAAAAAATATATACTATATATAAGGGTAGGGTAAATTGAATTTGAGTTTTGTTAAATTTTATTTAAGTTTTCTAATAATTAGAAGAATTTAGTGATTAAGAGTAGTTTTGTTTTTCATTGATTTTTTTAACTACTTTAGTGCTCCAAAATTCCCAAGAAAATGAAGAATATATTTTTAGTTATTTACACGCTTTTAGCTTTTAATTTTTCGAGTGTTTCAGAAGCTCAAACTTTAAAAGGTAAGTTAAATATTCAAAGACAAGCAAATAAGCAAGTAGATTTATACCGTACCGAAGGGAAGTATAAATACAAAATTGACAGTACTAAAGTATTGGCAGATGGATCCTTTTCTTTTGCTTATAAAAAGCATGGCAAAGGCTATTATAAAATTGCTTTAGGAAACGAAAATAACATAGTTGATGTAATTTTAAATCCTTCTGAATCGGTAGTAAGTTTAGCTTTTTCTCAAGTTCGTTTAGAGAAAGGTTTAACTGTTTTACAGTCTAATGAAAATAAAGCTTACTGGGAGTTCAAGAAAAAAGACGGATCTATACAGAAAAAAATTAAAGCTTTAAAACAACAAAGAGGACAGTTTAGATCTCAGGGTAACGAGGCAAAAGTAAATGAGATGACAAATGAGGTTAATAAGTTAGAAAAAGAGCTTTTTAATTTTGTACAGAATGTGATAAATAAATATCCTTCTACTTATTTCTCTAAAGCGAAAGTTGCAAGTTTAGCTAGTAATCCAACAGATAAAGCTAAGTATTTTGATGATTTAGATTTTACAAATGAAAATTTCATTCGTTCTGATGTATATGCTACACGTTTTCAAGATTATATAATTAAGCATAGTGGTCATACCGAAGTAGGGTATTACAATGCAGTAGACGATATAATGAAGAAGGCTAAAGTAAATGAAAAGGTATTTGAATTTGCGCTTTATAATTTATTAGATGGTTTTTATGGATCTGGATTAGAAGATGTAGCTACCTATATAATGGAAGAGTATTTTTATGGAGAAGCATGTGGAGATATAGAAATAAATGATCTACTAAGAGAAAAGGCAGATTTAATAAAAAATTTACAAATAGGAAGTACTCCACCAGATTTTACAATTAAAAGTAATTATGGTTATGATGTAAACCTAAAAAACACTTGTGCTAATAATAAGTATACCATTATTATGTTTTGGGCTACACATTGTCCTCATTGTATGAGAGATCTTCCTGGATTTGTTCCCGTTTATAATGAATATAAACCAAAAGGTTTAGAAGTTATTGGGGTAGCACTAGATGTAAATCCAAAAAAATGGAAAACCACAGTAGAAGAGAAAAACTTTAATTGGAAAAATGTTTCCCAATTTGGAAATTATAAATCACCAGTTTGTTTAGATTATAAAATTAATAAAACTCCCTCTTGGTTTGTTTTAGATAGCAATATGAAAATAGTAGCCAAGCCAAAAGGAAAACAAGAAGTACTAAAGTTTCTTAAAACAAACTTTTAATAAAATTTAAGCCTCGATTTATCGAGGCTTTTTTTTGAATGTAGAAGAAAAATTGAATGAAGTTTTCTATTTAGTATATTCGCAAAAATTACAACAATGAATAAAGGTGCGCAGTATATGCTTATTTCTTCATTTGCATTTTCATTAATGCATTTATGTGTAAAAGCATTACCTCATATTCCTGTTTTTGAATTGGTATTTTTTCGTTCAATAGTTTCATTACTTATTAGTTTAATAAGTTTAAAAAAGAAGAATATACCCCTATTTGGAAATAATAGAAAAATACTTTTAGCCAGAGGAATATTTGGAGTTACAGCACTTACTTTATTTTTTATAACGCTTCAAAATATTCCTTTAGCTGGTGCTGTAACCATTCAATATTTATCGCCCATTTTTACCGCATTTTTTGCTATTTGGATTTTAAAAGAAAAAATTAAAAATAGACAATGGTTATTTTTTTCTTTAGCTTTTTTAGGTGTTTTAACCTTAAAAGGTTTCGATATTTCAGGGTTAATTTCTTTTAAATATGTAGGTATAGGTTTAGTATCTGCTTGTTTTTCGGGACTGGCGTATAATTGTATACGATTACTTAGAACCACAGAAAATCCCTTAGTAGTTGTTTTTTATTTTCCTTTAGTAGCAAGTCCAATAATGGCAGTTTTATCCTATTTTAATTGGGTATCTCCTCAGGGAAAAGATTGGATATATTTACTTTTATTAGGTATAATTACGCAGGTAGCCCAAATATATATGACTAAAGGAATTCAAAGCGATAGAGCAGGGAATATAATGACCTATAAATATATAGGTGTTTTATTTGCCTTTGCATATGGTTATTTGTTTTTTGGAGAAACTTATTCGTTCATGAGTATTTTAGGAATTTTACTTTTACTTTCGGGCGTCTTATTAAATGTAGTTTTTAAATATAAAACGGTAGAATAGATGGATCAAAAAATTATAGATATTGCTAAAGAGTGGCTTTCGGAATCTTACGATAGTATTACACAAAATGAAGTAGGTTCTTTAATTTCTAATGGAGGCGAAGACTTAATAGAATCTTTTTACAAAGATTTAGATTTTGGTACTGGGGGTATGCGCGGTATTATGGGGGTTGGTACAAATAGAATTAATAAATATACAATAGGAAAAGCCACACAAGGTTTAGCAAATACATTAATTGAAATGTATCCTGGTGAAGAAATTGCTGTTGCTATAGCTTACGATTGTAGAAATAATTCTGATTTTTTAGCACAAACTGCAGCTGAGGTTTTATCGGCAAATAATATAAAAGTTTATTTGTTTGAAGCATTGAGACCTACACCAGAGCTTTCTTTTGCTGTTAGAGAACTCAAATGTAAAAGCGGAATTGTTATTACTGCTTCTCATAATCCCAAAGAATACAACGGTTATAAAGTATACGGCGACGATGGTTGTCAAATTGTAAGTCCTTTTGATAAAGAACTCATTAATAAGGTTAGAAATTTATCTATTAAAGATGTTAATTTTAAAGCCAATAAAGCGCTTATTTTACCTTTAGGAGAAGAAATGGATACTAAGTATATTAATCGTTTAAAAACACTTAGCTTATCTCCTAAGGCTATAAAAGAACAATGTGATTTACCTATTGTGTTTACTGGAATTCACGGTACTGGATCTGTTATGGTTCCTAAAGCATTAAAAGCTTTTGGTTTTAATAATGTTCACACCGTAGCCTCACAAGATATAATAGATGGTAATTTCCCAACTGTTAAATCCCCTAATCCAGAGGAACCATCAGCTTTAGAATTAGCAATTGATTTAGCTAAAACTAAAGGAGCCGAATTAGTAATGGGTACCGATCCTGATGCAGACCGAGTAGGAATAGCTATTCCAAATAAATCGGGAGATTTTGTTCTTTTAAATGGTAATCAAACAGGATCACTATTAGTAAATTATTTACTTATCCGTTGGAAAGAATTAGGTAAAATAACCGGTAAAGAATTTATTGCTAAAACCATAGTAACTACAAATTTAATGGATGTTATGGCTACTGCTAATGGAGTTAAAGTATACAATACACTCACTGGATTTAAACATATAGGTGCTATAATTAGAGAGTTGGAAGGTAAAGAACAGTTTATAGGTGGTGGAGAAGAAAGTTATGGATATCTAGCGGGAGATTTTGTACGCGATAAGGATGCTGTTATGTCTTGTGCTTTAATTGCAGAAATGGTAGCATGGGCAAAAAATAAGGGTAAAAACTTATTTGACCTAATGCAAGATATGTATATGGAACATGGCTTTTATTTGGAAGACCTTATTTCAATTACTAAAAAAGGTAGACATGGGGCTGCAGAAATAGCTTCGATATTAGAAGATTTAAGGTCTAATACCCCTAAAACTATAGTTGGTGAAGAGGTTGTTGAGTTTATTGATTATTTAGAAACTGAAAATACTGGCTTACCTAAGTCTAATGTATTACAGTTTATTACTGCTGAAGGAACTAAACTTACTGCACGCCCTTCTGGTACAGAACCAAAGATAAAATTCTACTTTTCGGTTAATGAAAAATTGAATTCAAAATCAGATTACGAACAGGTAAAGTCAAAATTGGAAAAAAAGATAACCTCAATTCAAGCAGATTTAAACTTAAACTAGTACTATTTTTATTATAAAATATACAAATATGTAAAAACAGGGTATAAACCCTGTTTTTTTGTATTTATTAATCACAATATCAGTTATATAGGGCTTTGTAGCTTATTTTACTTAATAACAATGCCCTGTTAATAACCTAAATTGAAAACGCTAATAATCAGCTTATTAAATAGGTAGGTATTTAAATATAGTAAGGCTTCGCAAAGAATATGAGTAGTAAATTTATTAGTTTATTATATAGTTTAAATTAAAGGATGTAATGCATCCTATATTTTGAAGTCTACAATCTATCTTTCTATATTTGAGTGTATTAACCAAAACACTTATTATTATGGCTAACGCTTTTAAAATGCTAGGAGATTTAATCTCAGGTTTAACTGCTTTATTAATGTCTTTAGTTGGACTAGGTATAACGGCACAAATCTTAGGAATTGGCTGGGCAGGAATGGATGTAATTGGTTCTATTACCGAATTGGTAAGTAGGTTTGCAGCTGCAGATCTTGCAGGTCTAATAGCATTACTAGTTATTTTATCCTTTATGGGTAAAAAATAATTAACATAATTAAAGCCCTACATTTGTAGGGCTTTAATTATTTAATTTAAAATAGAATGGGAGAAAAGTTTAAAAATCAACTCAAGGACATTAAAAAATATATTGGCTATGCTGTAGATACAGCCGTACCTTTTTTATGTTTAGGTATAGTGGTTCAGTTAATGGTCGGTACGACTTTGTTTGGCTGGAATCCAGTAGGTAATATTATTAAAGCCTCACAGCAATTAGGTGATAATAGTTTTATTGGTGTTATCACTCTTATAGTTTTGTATTCTATTTTTAAGAAAAAAATAAAGGCTAAAAGAAATTTATCCCAAACCCTGTCTTTCGATAGGGTTTTATTTTTTTACCTAAAATTTAACCAAGATATTTAGTAATTTTACCCATTAAATATCGAAATAATTATGTCTTATTGGAAAAATTATTGGAACAACACAGCGCTAGATAAGTCACTACTTAATCAAGTCCAAAGAAATTCTAATAAGCACGATAAAGGGCTTTTATCAGTTGAATTTCATCTCGTAGAATTATTAAACCTATCGAGTAGCGATACACTTCTAGATGTGTGCTGTGGAAATGGACTAATTACAAATCTACTAGCTAAACACTGTAGTTCTGTGTTGGGGGTTGATTTTTCTACTCTATTAATTAATACCGCTAAAGAAAACTCTACCCAAGCCAATACATCCTACCTTGTAGGAGATGCACTTTCTATTACTAAAACCACTCAACTGCAATTCGATAAAATAGTACTTAATTTTTCTTATCAATATTTTAATTTTGATGAGGGCTTAAAAGTGGTTTCAGAAATGAAAAAATTATTAAAACCTAATGGCCTACTTTTATTAGGCGATATACCAGATAAAAAACACTTTTGGTCGTATTATAACACCCTTCCAAAGAGAATATTTTATTTTAAACAATGGCTTTTTAATGAACCTAAAATGGGGAAGTTTTGGTCTATTAATGAAATGATGCGTATTGCAGAGCAGAATAATTTTAAAGGTACATTTTTGACTCAAAATGAAGAACTACCTCACGCCCACTATAGATTCGATTTCTTATTAGAACATAAAATTAAATAACTCGTATTGGTATACTTCTTACTGTTCCATTCCAAGAGCAGCCCTTTCACTTCGTGAATACGGACTTTTTGTATTTTTAAATTTAGTGCAAGCACAATTTAAAAATGCAAAAAGCCCTACACTTTCGTATAGGGCTTCTGCTTTTAGTGGTGCTACCAGGATTCGAACCAGGGACACATGGATTTTCAGTCCATTGCTCTACCAACTGAGCTATAGCACCATTATTGAGGATGCAAATATAGACACAAGGATTTTATCTATCAAAGAAAATGCTTATTAATTTACATTATTATTATTTTTGTAAAATAAATACAGTTTATGGAACTCATTTTAGACATTGGAAACACAAGAATCAAGTATGCTATATTTAGCAGTGGTTTATTGAAAAATAAGGGGTATTGTACTGATAATGAGTTTGAAAATATTTTAAATTCTTTCGATTTTGAAATAAAAAAGACACTTATTAGTACGGTAAAACCTATCTCTACCGCCCTAGAGAATTTGTTTAATAAAAGATCTTTAGAGTTTAGTTATTTGAACTCAGATCTCAAAATGCCTTATATAAACCACTACGAAACACCTAAAACTCTAGGGGCCGATCGTCTTGCTTTAGCTGCTGGAGCAACTTTACTCTTTCCTAAGCAGGATGTTTTAGTGATAGATATTGGGACCTGTATGACCTTCGATTTTATATCGAAAGATGCTGCATATAAAGGAGGGGCTATTTCTCCTGGTGTACGAATGCGTTTAAAAGCCCTTAATGGTTTTACCGGAAAATTACCCCTTATAGAGCTTATCGAACCATCGAGTTTGATTGGTAAAACTACAAGCGAGTCTATATTGTCTGGTGTTGTTAACGGAGTATTAATGGAAATAGATGGTATAATAGATGCTTATAAATTGCGTTACCCACGAGTAAAGACAATCCTTACAGGAGGCGATATGGCTTTCTTTGATAAGAAATTAAAAAATAGCATCTTTGCCGACGCAGATATCCTGTTAAAAGGGATGCATTTTATACTGGAACACAACAGCCATGAAAAGAACGAATAGTTTATTATTTACCTTGCTTTGCTTGCCACTTTTTTTAATGGCTCAGCAAAATACGTTTTCTCCCTATTCTTCTTTTGGATTAGGTGAATTTCAAAACCAAGGCTTTGCCCTAAACAAGGATTTAGGTGGGCTCGGTATTGCTTTGCGTTCAAACAATCAATTAAACCTACTAAACCCAGCTTCAACGAGTGCTTTAAGCTTAACTTCTTTTGAGGTAGGCGCAAATGGATCTGCTTTATATTTAAAAGATGCTAACTACTCGCAAGAGGCTTTTACCTCTACAATGGCTTATTTAAGTTTAGGCTTTCCTGTAGCTAAAGGTGTTGGGGTAAGTGCAGGTTTATTACCTTATTCTTTTAAAGGCTATAAATTGTCGCAAGATAAGGTGTGGGCTGATGAAACAGACACTTTAAATACGACCATTGATTATATAGGTTCGGGTGGTTTAAACAGAGCTTATTTTAATGTAGGTGCTGAATTATTTAAAGGCTTTTCTGTAGGTGTTACTGCAAATGCTATTTTTGGTACCCTTACTACGAGAAGAAATTTATGGTCTAATGAACCAGG
The DNA here is from genome assembly GCA_965183875.1 of Flavobacteriales bacterium. GTDB lineage: Bacteria > Bacteroidota > Bacteroidia > Flavobacteriales > UBA7430 > UBA6772. The sequence continues at coordinate 34,396 of CBCYMK010000004.1, forward strand.
TTTTATTAATAGAAGAGATGAGAGTCTCTACTCCGTGAAAGATATTTCTTTTGATACTGGTGTTCAATACCAAACTAATTTAAATGATAAACAAGTTATTTTTGGAGCGACATTTAGTCCACAAGCAAATTTAGCGGCAAGTAACGAAGGTGGTATTTACTCCTATAATATTGTAAATAACTTTGAATATGTAAGAGATACTGTAGCGATAGACACCAGTTCGTCTAGTGGTTTAACATTGCCTATGACTTTTGGTGCTGCCTTGTCTGTGGGTGATGAGAATCACTGGTTTATTTCTGGGGAATATGAATTTAAGGAGTGGTCGAAGTTGAGCCTTTTTGGAGACCCAATCTCTACTATGCAAAATGCTTCACAACTTAAGTTAGGTGCGTGGATTATACCCAACAATAAAGACGTTCACCATTACTGGAAAAACATTCAATACAGAATGGGGGTAAACTACAATACGGGTTACCTGGCTGTATCAGAGTTAAACAGTAATACTAGTCAAAAAAACATACACGAATTATGCCTAAGCTTTGGTTTAGGCTTACCCTTAAAACGCTCAAACACTATAGCTAATATCGGTGTGCAACTTGGTAAAAGAGGGTTGGTAGAGAACAATTTAGTAGAGGAGAAATACATTAAATTCCACTTAGCCTTTACATTCAACGATAAGTGGTTCACAAAACGTAAAATAGATTAACAAATACACACTATGAGAGTGAAATTATTTTCTTTGTTTACCCTAGTAGCAATTTCGTTTTCGGCATTTGCTCAAGACGAGGCGGAGCTGTTAAAATACGGTACAGATAAAGATGCTTGCGAGCAAAATTTATCTATTTATACAGAGTTTTATAAGCAGAAAAATTATTCAGATGCTTATAAATCTTGGGTTTATTTATTCGACAACGCTCCAAAGCGTACAAAGAATATTTATATACACGGACCTAAAATTATTAAGGGTTTAATTAAAACAGTTACTGAGGAAACTCGTAAAACAGCTTTAGTAGATTCCTTAATGATGGTTTACGATCAAAGAAATACCTACTATACTGGTCAGGAAGCCTATGTAATAGGTATGAAAGGTGCCGATATGTATAAATACATGAAAGGGACCACTGAAGGGATTACAGGCATCTCACGATGTTTTGGCAGAAGCGTTTAATATGGCCGCTAACGAAAGTACTGCTAGAGTATTGAACTACTATTTTATTGCTACCACAAAACTAGTGCAAGCAAAAGTACTTAAGGTAGGGGATTTAATTGCTCTATTCTCTGATCTTTCTGGAGTTATAGCTTATAAAGAAGCAAAATTATCTCAAGATATTTACAACGCTGAACAGAGTGAAGGTCTAAGTTCTAGAGATTCAAAGATTTTGAGAAAGAACAAAAAAGAACTTAAAACCTTAGGTGATGTAAAAGGGAATTTGGAAAAAAACTTTAGCTCCACATGCTACATGTGAGAAACTAGTTGAGTTGTACACCAAAAACTTTGAGGCAAATAAAGAAGATGTTGCTTGGATGAAACGCGCAGCTAAATTGTTAAACAAAAAGGAATGTACAGAGGCTGATATATTCTTTAGTATCTCTGAAGCTCTTTACAATATCGATCCTTCGCCATCTGCAGCAGCCAATATGGGAATACGTTCTTTAAAACGTCAAGATTATACCAAGGCTTTAGACTTCTATTCTTACGCTTTAGACAACGAAGAAGATAATTTAAATAAAGCTCAATACGCTTATCGTTTAGCTCAAACTTACGGAGCGATGAATAAGAATCAGTCGGCTAAATCTTATGCTTTAAAAGCTGCTTCATTCCGTTACGGATGGGGAGAGCCTTATATCTTAATTGGAGACCTCTATGCTAAAACTTCTCGTAAGTGTGGTGAGTTACAAACAGAATTCCTTAAAAGAGTAGGTTACTGGGCTGCAATAGACAAGTATGAGTATGCTGTAAAAATTGACCCTTCTGTAAAAGCGAAGGCAACAGATAGAATTGTAAAGTATACAGAACAAATGCCAAGTAAAACAGATATTTTTACAGAAGGTTTGATAGATGTAAAAGTTTACAAAATTGAATGTTGGTATACTGAAACGGTAAATGTTAAGGTTCCAGAATAAGTACTTTAGCTTAGCTAAAACAAACTCATTATGAGACTTTATACACACAGTTTAAAAAAAAGCATTGCAGCCCTAGTGGGCTTTGCAATGCTTTTTTCGTGTAAAACAAATCCTGTAAAAATGGAAGCTCTTTCAAAGGAGCTTAACGAGCCCTCGGTTTCTACCACAGAGGTAGAGTGGTTTTATACTAAAAATGGAAAAGCTTCTTTTAAATTAAATTCACCAGAAATGTTTCGTTTTGACGGAGAAGAAGCCTACCTTGAATTTCCTATCGGGATAGAGCTCCAATCCTTTGAGACTTTAGGTGAAAAAGATGCTTACCTTAGGGCTGATTATGCAATACAGCATTTAAAAGACAAGCTTATAGAAGCTAAAGGTAATGTGCTTTTACAAAATGTAAAAGGAGAAAAACTAGAAACGGAATATTTAATTTGGGACGAAGCTAAAGAGCTTATTTATACCGACGAATTTGTTAAAATCACCAAAGATGGTCAGGTTATAATGGGTGAAGGTTTTGAGTCGGATATATACTTTAGTGAATACACCCTTAAGAAGAGTAGAGGAATAATAAATTTAGATCATGCAGAATAAAGCACAAAAAATATTTATTTTATTATGGTTGGTGTTTGCGATTTACGCTTTGATAGACGCCTTATACCATATTTTTATTTTAGGTGACCACAATAATGGTTTAATGTATTTAGGGGCTTCAGCTTTAGCTTACTTTATGCACCGTGTACGCAAAAAACAATATTCTCAAGAAGATTAACAATTAATGGACCCCAGTAGTTTAGCGATAATATTTACCTCTCTTTTACTTTCTGCCTTCTTTTCGGGCATGGAAATAGCTTTTGTTGCGTCTAATAAGCTACACATAGAATTAATGAAAAAGCGCGGTGAGTTTAATGCGCGTCTTTTATCACCCTTATTAAAAAGCCCGTCTAGGTTTATTGCCACTATGTTAGTGGGAAATAATATTGCATTGGTTATTTACGGTATAGAAATGGCTTTAGTTTTGGAGCCTTTCTTAAGACAGATTACAGAGGTTAATAGCTTAGTGTTGTTCTTGCAAACTATTTTTTCTACTGCTATTGTTTTGGTAACTGCCGAATTTATCCCCAAGGTTATTTTTTCTTTGAACGCGAATAAGTTTATGAGCTTGTTTGCTGTTCCTACATGGTTGTTTTACTATTCGCTTTACTTAATTGTTTCTATGGTAGTAAGTATCTCAAACTTTATTCTCAAACACCTAATGGGGGTAAGGCAATTGGATAAAAAAACAGCTTTTGGTAGGGTAGACTTACAGCGTTATATTGAAGAGCGTACTGGTGGTGTTCAATCGGTAGCAGAGCAAGACTCAGAAATTCAGATTTTTCAAAATGCCCTAGATTTCTCTACTGTAAAAGCGAGAGAATGCATGGTTCCTAGAAATGAAATTGTTGCTATGGAGCTAAATGATAGTATCGAAAATTTACGAGATAAATTTATTGAAACAGGCTTTTCTAAAATTGTTATTTACCGAGAAAACATAGATCACATTATTGGTTTTACGCACTCATACGAGCTCTTTAAGCAGCCACCAAACATTCAATCTATACTGTTGCCTATTGCTTTAATTCCAGAAACGATTACTGCAAACGATATTCTCAATTTGTTTATTAAGGAGCGCAAAAGTGTTGCCTTAGTAGTTGATGAGTTCGGAGGCACCTCGGGCTTGCTTACAGTTGAGGATATAGTAGAAGAAATTTTTGGTGAAATAGAAGATGAACACGATAGTATAGATTTGCCCGAGGAAGAAATAGACCCCAACACATTCGTTTTTTCAGGTAGATTAGAAATCGATTATATAAATCAAAAATACCAACTTAATTTACCAGAATCTGAGGAGTATGAAACCCTTAATGGTTTAGTTGTTTTCTATTGCGAAAGCATCCCTTCTGTAGGTCATTGTATTGAAATAAATGGGTATAATTTTGAAATTTTAGAGGTTAACAATACTAGAATAGAAAAAGTGCAATTATTACGCAGCCTATAAAAGTGTATTTTTTTTAATAATTTGTATATTCGCTGACTTGACAAACGAAAAACACACTGATAATGATATCACTAGATAATTTAAGAAAGCGTTCTGGTCTTCTTATGGGAGGAATTGGAGTTGCTATGGGAGCATTTCTTTTAGGAGATTTAATGAGTTCTGGTAGTTCTCTTCTCAACGGAGGGCAAGGCGTAATAGGAGCAGTAAACGATGAAGTTATCGATTACAGAGATTTCGAAACAGAAGCACAAAACTTAGACCGCATATTTAATTCTCGTCAAGACCGTAATGTTTTGAGAGATAATTTGTGGAACGACAAAGTGAATGATGTGATCATGGGCGAACAGTACGGCGAATTAGGTTTAGCTATTAGCGCTGAAGAGCTAGCTGGTTTAACTTTTGGTTATAAGTCTGCTGAGATGTCTGCTACAGCAAAACAATTTTTTGGTGTTACAGGACAAGATGTTACAGCGGCACAATTAGCTGGAGTGATCCAACAAATTCACGATAACGACCCACAACGATGGATGTATTTTGAAAACGTAATTCGCAAGGAACGTTTAGGACAGAAATATGTAAACTTAATCCGTCAGGGTTTAAAACGCATCTACAGTTGATGCAGATGTTTACTATAACGAGCAAGGTACGCAAGCTAGCGGTCGTTATGTATTTAAAGCATTCGATACCGCTATTGAGGTAACAGAAGCTGAGATAGCGTCATATTATAACGCTCATTTAGAAGATTATCCACAAGATGCTAGTCGTGAGTTGAGTATTGCTGTATTCAATATTGCCCCAACTGAGGCTGATAAAAAGGCTACTAAAGCGCGTATTTTAGATTTAGTTGAGGATAAACAAGTTTACAACAAAACAGCTAAGGTGAACGAAACAGTAAGTGGTTTTAAGACTACTACCGATGTTGCTGCTTATGTAAACAGATATTCTGATACATCTTTTGATGCTACCTTTTATGCTGAAGGACAATTGTCTCCTGCTATAGAAACAGAAATGAGAACGGCTGAATTAGGTTTCGTTTTTGGACCTTATGAAGAGAACAATAGCTTTAAAATTGCTCGTTTAAACGACCGTCGTAACGATTCTGTTCAAGTAGCAATAATTGAAATTGCAATGGACGCAAGTGAAGAGACAGCTAACGAAATTTATGCACAAGCAAGTGAGATGGCTGCAGCTACTGATGTTGAAAGCTTTGAAGCTTTAGCAGATGAAAAAAACGTTGCCTTAACATCGTCTACTGTTTTAGATGCTGATAGAACAATCTCTGGATTAGGAGAAGCTCGCAACCTTGTGTTTTGGGCATTCAACGAAAATACTCAAGTAAATATGGTAAAGCTAGACGACCAAAATAGTCGTATAGTGGTAATGATGTTAGCAGCTATTTCTGAAGAGGGAACTCAAAGCTTAGAAGAGGTAAGTACTCAAATTGAAATTGCAGTGAAAAAAGAGAAGAGTGGAGCAGCTTTAATGGCTGAATTCAATAGTAATCTTTCCTCTGCTAAAACGATTGATGATTTAGCTACTGCTATGAGTTTAACTACAGAACAAGTTAATACAATGGCTTTTTCTTCGAACGCTATTCCTGGTGGATTCGAACCAAATGTAGTAGGTGCTTTTTATGGAATGGAGAAAGGGCAAATGTCTAATCCTGTTTTAGGAAACAATGGAGTGTATGTTGTATACGCAGATGATTTTATCGCTTCTACAGCTCCAAAAGATTTAACTTCTTTAAAGAAACAACTAGAAGGTCAATTACAACCTAGAGCAAACTTTGAAGCTACTAATGCGCTTAAAGAGCTTGCTGAGATTGAAGATAACAGAGCTAAATTCTATTAGTCTTTACTTATAACTACAAAAAGGCTGCTTCGAAAGAAGCAGCCTTTTTTTGTTTTTATTTAGCGATGTATTTAGTCCCTCAGTAATTCTACACCTTTTTGCACGGCTGGGTCTGAATTATTAAGAACGGTAAAGAAGCCTAGATCGTTCCATTTTTGCCTAGCTATACTTGTAGTGAGTCTTTTTATGATCCAGTCCTTAGATCGGCTTATTTCAGCTTTATTAGTCGGTACCTCGTTGCGTTCTGCTTCTTGGATAAAAGAATCAAATAAATCTTCTGAAACGGTGAAGTCAGCAGCAAAATGTTTTGGATTAGAAAATGAATTTAAAAAGTCTGTATTCTTATCTACGTAATCGAAAACAAATCCACTTATAAAGTTTGCAGCAAGTACTTTAAATAACCAATCAGATCTTCCAGTAGTGTCTAAAGGGATAAAGTAGTCTGGTGCTATTCCTCCTCCTCCATATACGATTCTACCCTCATCTGTATAGTATTTCAATGAGTCAGCTATTTTAATACTATCCCGCGAATAGAGTTCACCGTTTTCATATCTATTAAGCGACTCTAAATGGTAGGCTTCAGTACCTTTAGAATATGTTTTTTGTATAGATCTCCCCGAGGGGGTATAATAACGTGCTGTGGTAAGTCTAAAAGCCGAACCATCGCTCATTTGACTTTGCTCTTGTACCAAGCCTTTTCCAAAAGTTCTCCTTCCTACAATGTAGGCTCTGTCGTGGTCTTGTAGTGCACCTGCAACAATTTCGCTAGCCGAAGCCGAACCCTCATCAACTAAAACAACTAAGTCTTGCGATTGAAATCCACCGTAACTACTGGCATGGTAAACTTTTTTAGATCTAGAATTCCCTTGGGTATATACAATTTCTCCATAGCTTAAAAACTCATCTACCATTGCAGTGGCTGCATGTAAATATCCACCTGGGTTGGAGCGCAAGTCTAGGACTAATTTCTTCATCCCTCCATTCTTTAACTTATCTAAGGCTTGGGTAAACTCAGCATCAGTAGTACCCGAAAATCGATTCACTTTAATATAGCCAATTTCAGCGTCCATTAAATAAGATACATCCACGCTGGTAATAGGGATTTTATCTCTAACAATAGTAAACTCGATTAGTTTAGCGCGCTTAGGTCTTTTGATTAATAGTTTCACTTCGGTGCCTTTAGCTCCTCTAAGGTTTTTAACCACATCGGAATTTGTAAAGCCCACCCCAGCTACATTTAGTGTGTCTACCTTTACAATGCGATCTCCAGAACGAATACCTGCATGTTCAGATGGCCCTCCAGAAATAGGACTAACAACTACTATAGTATCGTGTTGAATTTTGAAATTCTACACCAATTCCTTCAAAATTTCCTTGCATTCCTTCGGTAATCCCTTGTAGGTCGTCTACATGTATATAGGTAGAATGTGGATCTAAGCTTTCTAGGGTTTTGGTAATAATATCTTCTTGTAAGCTGTCTAAATCTAACTTGTCTACATAGTTGTACTCTAAATATCCTAATAGCTCTACAAGCTTTGGAAACTCGTTGGATGAGTTTAGTTGAATATATGACGGTGCCTTAGAAATGTATTTACCCAAATATATTCCTAGTGTAAAAATGAATAGAATTAATAAGGGTCTTTTAAGGATGCTACTATTGTTCATTTTGTAAGTTCTCCATTGGGATATGTACGATTTCTACTCCAGCTTTTTCTAAAAAATCAATACCAGATGTGTCTTTATATTTATGTATAAAAACGACTCTTGTTATACCAGATTGGTACACCTAATTTACTGCAGTCTTTACAGGGTGATAAGGTTTGGTATAGGGTGGCACCTTCGGTGCTTTGAGTTGATCGTGCAACCTTAGAGATCGCATTTGCTTCGGCGTGAAGCACATACCACTTGGTGTCCCCGTCGTTTGTTTCACATACATTTTCAAAACCTGAAGGAGTTCCGTTATAACCATCAGAAATAATCATGCGGTCTTTTACTATTAGTGCTCCTACCTGTTTACGTTCGCAATAGGATAGGTTGGCCCACTCCAATGACATCTTCAAATAGGCTATATCGTATTTTTGTTGTTTGTTTTTATTTTGACCTGTATGAAGCATGTATGTTATTTCTGTTAATTACTAATATAATACTAAGAAGTGTGATTAATAGGCATTTTCTTCTCCTCTGATAGCATTAGACACCGTTTGTATAACAATTCTGATATCTAAAATTAACGACCAATTTTCTAGGTAGAAGATGTCTAGTTTTACTCTATTGTTAATGTCGGCATTAATTTTAATCTCTCCTCTGTATCCTTTAATCTGTGCTAAGCCTGTAATTCCTGGTTTTACAAAATGCCTCACCATATACTTGTTTACACTTTTAGAATATTCTTGTGTGTGTTGTAGCATATGCGGACGTGGGCCAACAACACTCATGTTTCCAAGCAGAACATTAATAAATTGTGGCAATTCGTCAATGCTGGTTTTTCGCATAAACGCTCCCATTTTAGTAATTCTAGGGTCTTCTTTAGTGGCTTGAATTTTATGGGCATCCTCTGTAGTCCTCATCGATCGAAACTTATAACAGCCAAAAGCTTTTCCATTTAACCCATCTCTATCTTGTTTGAAAAAAATAGGTCCCTTAGATTCCCAACGTATTAACAATGCAATCAAAGGGATTAACCAGGAAAGTAGTAATAGTAGTACTAAGCTAGCGAATACAATATCAAATAGTCGTTTTATTAGGCGTCTGAAAACATCGTCTAAGGGTAGTTTTCGGAACGAAATTACAGGTAGGTAATCGTAGTATTGTACAGCCCCCATTTTTCTAAAAGCCCCTTTATAGTCGGGGACTAATTTTAGTGTAATTAGGTTGTTGTCTGCAAATATTTCATACTCTTTGATGAGTTCCTTAGAAACCGAATTCATCGATAGGTAAATTTCGTCGATATTGTTTTCTAGTGCGAACTTAAAGCCCTCTTGGGTGTTGCCAAGGAATTTATCTGCCTTGCTGTTAGTGTCGGAAAAGTAACCCTTTAGTCTATACCCTAATTCTAAACGAGAATTGAAATATTTTCGTAGAACAGCAACGCTTTCATCTTCCCCAACAATAATAACATTTCTATAGTTCCCCCCAGCAATACGATAACCTTTAAGCAGTAGTACAATACTAAGTTTTGTTAGTACTATAAGAGAGTAAAGTAAGAGTAGCGTGATGAGTTGATCGTTTACGGCATCGCCTTCTTTAAAGATTCCGAAATAGGTGAAGTAGGCAAGGAAAAAAGTAGAAAATTGAGCTATTATCAGGTAAACTGCTTTTGAAGGCCGTGCATTTCTATAGAGGTTGTAAAATTGATTGTTGAATGAAATTAACATCCATGCAGCATTAAAGAATAATATATAAACCAAGTCTAGGTATAAGCCCGGGTTCATATAATACATTACCCCATTTATAATCGACAGGTCGATTAAGGTCATTACGGGTTTTAGTAAATTGGAATATCCTCTATGCACAGTTTTGTTTGTTGGTGGTACAAGCTACGATTTAGAAGCCTGCTATTTTTTTAACCAAGCTTTAATTACTAACAATATAAATTTTGAATTGCCTAGTAAATAGCGTTTCCACATTCTTTGTGGTTCTTGAATAAGTCTGTAAAACCATTCTAGACCTGTATTTTGCATCCATATAGGAGCTCTTTTAACAAGTCCAGAAACAACATCGAAGCTACCTCCAACGCCCATTACGAAATTCACTTTTGCCAATGTCTTTTTGTGTTTATACAAGAAGTTTTCTTTTGTGGGAGAACTAATAGCTACAAAAAGTATTTGCGCACCGCTATCGGCAATTTGTTCTGCGATGCCTTCTTCCTCTACTGCAGAAAAATACCCATTTCTATAGCCCGCAATGATCGATGAATTGTATTGTTCACTATAGCTATCTACCACTTTTTTAACCACCTCTTCTTTGGCTCCTAAAAAGAATATCTTATATCCTTTAGTGTATGCCAGCTGTACTAGCTCAGACATCAGGTCTATTCCAGCAACTCTTTCTTTTAAGGCCTGTCCGAGCGTTTTTGAAGCCCATACCACTGCTTGTCCGTCGGCGTTAATTAAATCGGCTTCGTTTACAGATTGTCTTAATTGCTCATCTTCCTGCATTGCTACAATTTTCCCAGCATTTACCACTACATGGTGCAGGCTACGGTTTTCAGAAATGCTTCTATCAATTATACTTAGCGTTTCGCTCATAGTATAATTATCAATCGAAGTGTTGAGTATATGTATTCTGTTCGACATTAGTTATAAGGACAATAAAGGTAATAAAACAATCGTTTTATTTATCTTCGCAAAAGTAATAAAATTGTTACAGAAGGCTGAGTTTTATCCACTACCAAATTATGTTTATTTGTAGAAGGCATTGAAAATGAGATTACCAAATACCTTAAGAAGTTTCAAGGAAAGACTAGGGTTCTCTACCGAACTGCTCCTTCTTGTTTTATTTTTTATTACGCTGCCATTAAAAAATAGTTATAATTCTATTTCTATTCTTTTAGTACTACTGTTTAGCTTGCCAAAATTTCAATTTAGTAAACTCAAAGAGTTGCAGTTTTACCCTTTTTTACTGGCTTACTTTTTTTTCTCCTGCATAAGTTTATTTTATACTACAGATTTAAAGTCTGGTACTGAGACTCTCTTAGGGCATAGTTTGTTTTTAGTTTTACCGTTTGTTTTTACACAAGTAAATTTTAGTTTGTTAAATATAAAGCGGGCGCAGAATTATTTTATAGCATGGGTATGTTTGCTTGCACTTTACAGTGAGAGTACTACCATTTGGAATTTATTACAGAATGATCAGAGTTTATTTTTGTGGTTTCGTAAGGACTTTTCGTATATAAATTTAGGAGCTATTATAGGGGTTCACCCTCCTTATATGAGTTTGTTTACTAGTTATTGTGTTTTATTACTGATTGATAAAATTGGCTTAAATCAGATGCGTAATTTGGTGTATGCCTTGGTAATAATGTTTCTATTATTTTACACCATCCACTTATCTAGTAGACTTCCTATTGTAGCCCTACTGTTTGTGAGTACGCTCTTTATTTTTAGGAAACTTACTTTATACAACTCTTTCTTTAAGGCTTTTTTAAAGTTGTTTATTTTGGTAGGGCTTGTATTTATTTTATTGATTTCTGTTCGGGCTACCCGTTATCGATTTGCCGAGATATTTGGAATGAAATACAGCAGTGGTTTGTATGTGCAGTCTGGTACTGGGAAGTTAGAACAGTGGACTGCAGCCTATCAGGCTAATGAAAATATGCTTTTTGGTAATGGTTTAGGTGATGTGAAATCCAGTATTATTGCCTCAAATTTAAAGCATGGATTATTAAAAAACGCTAGCCGTAAGTACAATGCCCACAATCAATATATACAAACTTTTGTAGGTTTAGGTTTTTTAGGTTTACTCTTATTACTTGGTATGTTCCTCTACTCTTGGGATTCTAAAAAGCCATTCCTAAAACTTCACAATTATCTATTGGTTTATTTAGCGCTGGTCTTTATGTCGGAATCCTACCTCCAACGTCACCATGGTATTGTATTTATCATTTTTGTTTTCTGTGCGATTCAGCAGCAAAAGAAAGCGTTGAAGTTGTTGGCTAAAAAGTAGTTTCTGCGATTAACTCATTATAGTAAGACTGATATCTTTTAGCGTTTTGTAGCCAAGATTTATTTTGGAGTACGTATTGCTTGGCGTCTTGCACGATTTCTATGGGTATGCCTGCGGTAATAACTTCAGTAATACATTTCTCTAAGTCAGTAGTATTGTCTGCTTTAAACAGTAAGCCTGTTTTCTGGTGGTCTATCAATTCTTTCATCCCACCAACATCACTAGCGATAACTAGTTTAGAGTAGGCCATAGCCTCTAAGGGTTTTAAAGGAGTTACAGTATCCGTAATTTTTGATTTTATACGGGGGTTCACTATTACGTCTATATTATTAAAAGCAGTGTTTATTTCAGCTGGGTCTACTGAGCCGTGTAGGTGGAACTGTTTTAAATTTAGGCTGCTAATTAGCTCTTTTAAGGGCTTGTAAAAGGTCCCTTTTCCGTATACATGAAATTGATTGTCTAGCCCTTTGTTTTCAATGTTTGACCACACCTTAGCCATTATATCTAATCCTTCAATAGGACTAACAGAGCCTATATACCCAAAAGAAATTGGTGCAGCGTTGGTTGTGGGTTTAATAGGCTTTACGCTACTTGTATTAACAGCGTTTGCTATAATTTTGGTGTTTTGTATCCCCCTTTGGTTTATGTTGACCTCTAAGTTTTTATTAATCGCAATTACCAACTGTGCCCTTTTCATAACGTAGGTTTCAATACTGGTAATGAGTAGCGGTTGTAGTTTAGAGAAAATAGTCTTAGCTTCTTTTTTTTCCCTTTCTTCCCACAGCGATCTTAGTTCATAAACAACCGGTATTTTGTGTTTTTTTCCTAGTAGCACAGCAACAATTCCACAAAAAAAAGTAGCGTGTGCATGTAGTATTTCTGGTTTTTCCTCTTTTATTGTTGCTTCAACTTTAGTGTAAAATGAAAAGATGGAAAAAGCTTTACTTATTCGTTTAAACAGTGAGCTTTTTGCTTCTGTAACTAAATGTTCAGGCTTATCGTTGTAGGTTCGGTGATGTAATATATCGTTTATATACTCCGGGTTTTTAGTGCTTTCCCCGTTCTGAAATGGGCTAGAAATAACTACTGGAGAAAGTCCTATTTCTTTTTGTGAAGCTACTATATCTCGTGTTCTTATACTAGAGCCAGAAATGTTTGGCAAGGACTGATAGACTATGTGAAGGACTTTCATGATTTATCAGTAGCGTTTTTTATTGTTATTGCCATGATAAAAATAAACCATGGTAGGTAGGGTTGGTATAAAAAGCTATTTGTTAAGCCCAATAATAGAAAGTAAACAAGTAGGTATATGAATACTTCTTTAGAGCTGTATTTTCTTAAGATGCTTACAAAAAAGAGTATGGGTATAAAAAATAGTATTCCAAATTTCCCGTATAAGGTAGCGTATAGGTTGTCCAGGTAAATATTGTAATTCTTTATCCCTTCTCTGTACTCAAACCAGGGTATATAGTAGCTGTGTCCAAAACCATTACCTGTAATATACTGATAAGGTTCATAGTCTTCAAAACTTACCAATATGGGTTTTAATCGAGTGCTTACTGCGCGATTTAAATACTCAATATTCACTAATTTGGTAAATCTTGATAGACTCGAGTTTTCGCTTAAAGAGGAAATAGAAAAGAAAATTAGCACAGCAACGATTGGACTTATCACCAAAGCTCTAAGTTTTGTTTTTATATCCCATTTAATAAAATAATAAAAGAGCGCTACAAAAACGGTAACCAGAATAATAGTTCTATTCCCAGTTAACAGCATGGGAATTAGCATGTATAAGCCCTCTTTAAGTTTAATCTTGTTCGCTGAGGTAATTTTGTATAGAAACAGAAACGGGATAATATACGAGGCTAAATTCGTATACCTAAGTTCGTTGTTTATAAAATATGGATCGTCGATTAATAAGAGGTGTAGGTTGAAAAAGTGCATTGCAGCATAAAAAAGCACTGCAATAATACAGTTGATTTGCAGGCACTTAAGAATAAAATTATCGCTTAATGTATCTTGTATATAGCCTCGGTACTCATTTAAAAAGAGCACTAAAAGACCTAGGTATAAATAAGGTTTTAGGTCTTTTAAAATGTCAATTGTACTGTGATGAATGCTTAGCGGTAGGTATATAATAAATAGGATCCCTATTCCAGTAAATGCATATAATATAGGTTTACTAAAACGATGTATAAGGTCCTTATAATTAAGATTTGGTAAAATTCGAGATACTGCACCTACGAAGAAGAGTAGGTAAACGGAGACTTGGTATTTGGTGTGAAAGTCTGAGGGTGAAATTGGTAAAAGGTAAGGCAAAGCTAAGTAGTACAAATGCTTTAAGGCAATTGACTCTTTTAATATTATAGCCTAATAAAAAGTAGGCCAGTAAGAGAAGTATGTAGACGTATACAGCCATATTAGTGTTTGTTTATTTTAAGCGAGTCTTGAATAATTTTCGCAAAATACGCCCAGGTAAACAATCTAGCAGCCCATATAGCGCAAAGGAAAAGCGCTAAATCAACTACGTTTTCATTAAATTTAAAAACGAGTATCACTAGAGCTGCTAGCAGGCTAATAGAAGTAAGGTTGGCTCTTTTTAGGATATACACCGATGCAAAACAGCTGAAGTACGCAGAGTAAATCGCATAAATTAAACGTAAAATTCCAGTCGCTAAAAACAATAGAATCACGTTTTTATTTGCCTCGAGCTTAATGTCTATTAGGTTTAGGTCAATTAAAAAAACTAACTATACCAAATAGGCATGCCGCAAATACTAGGGCTAAAATCAGCACTCTTACCGAAGCTTTCCATAAATTATAATTCGCTTCTTTTTTCATAACCACAACCTCTTTAAACCCTATATAAGATTGGATGAAAGAGAAGGGAAACAGAAAGAGGTTAGCCAGGTAGAAATAGTTTACAAATTCTTCGGGCCCAAAAAACTTATCTACTATTAATTTGTCGCTTTGTGCAATAAAAGAAAGTGTTAGTAGAGATAGAAAAAATTGAAAGGCCAATTTTGATATTTCCTTTAAAGGCATAAGGTCTACAAAAACAAATTTTATGTTTTTTGTTAAGTAGACACAAAATGTAGTTGTAATTAATAAAGCTCCTAAGAGCCCTAAGAATAATTGATTAAACTGAATGTTGTTACTTATTAGGCCAGTGTAGATTACAGCTATACCAAGAAATAATTTCCAGGAGTTTGCCGCTAGCTGAGCTATAACAAAATTGCTATTCAACCTAAATAGGTTGTAGAAAAAGAGAAGGCTTATTACAAAGACACTCATTATGGATATCAAGAAAAAGTTTTCAGTAAATCCGTAATTTGCTTTTAGTAGCCAGCTAAATAGAAAGGAGTTTAAAACTGTAAAAGCCCCAATAGCCTTTATATTCTTTTGACTGATTTCTAAAACACCCTCTTTAATTTTGGTGATTCTTATAAATACTTGCTCGAGCCCTAAGAGGCCAAAAGAGTTCATAAGCGCTATAAATACAATTAGGATGGAGTAATTATAGTATTGATCTAAGCTCAGTGTCTCTTTGAAATATAGATTTGCAATAAATACACTTAAAGAACCAAAAGCCATTATTCCTAATGAATAATGGCTTTTAAGTTTATATAGTATTGCTCTTATCATTCTCTTATTTCTTTATTCCACAGAAATCGAGTACGATTTTGTCAGTTGGAATATTAAGGTCTTTAAATTCATCGTGAGCTACTAAGAATACAATGATGTCGGCTTTTTCTACAGCTTCTTTATAGTCGGTCAATTTAAAAACGGTATGACTTTCTATATTCGGCTCAACGATATAATACTCCTCGTTATTCGCATTTTGCAATACTTTTTGAGCTATGTATTTCGCTGGAGACTCTCTTAAATCGTCGATGTTCGGCTTAAACGCTAAGCCCATTAAAGCGATGCTAGGCTTTCTTCCTTCTTTAAGTTGGAATTCCAATTTAGCAGTCTGCACTTTCTCGGCACACCAAAAAGATTTATAGTTATTCACCTCTCTGGCTGTTCCAATAATTTTTGTTTCCATTGGATAGTCCGAAACAATAAAGTAAGGGTCTACAGCAATACAGTGTCCGCCAACACCACATCCAGGTTGTAGTATGTTTACTCTAGGGTGTTTATTGGCTAGATTAATTAAATCCCACACATTAATATCTGCTTTGTCGCAGATTAAAGAGAGTTCGTTAGCAAAAGCAATTTGTACATCTCTAGAAGAGTTTTCTACCAACTTACACATCTCTGCTGTACGTGCATTGGTTTTGTGCAATTCTCCTTTTACATGTTTGCTGTAAAAAGCAATTGCTTTTTCTGTTGAGGCTTCATCAACCCCGCCAATAACTCTATCGTTATAAACCAGTTCGTGCATTACGTTACCAGGTAATACGCGTTCTGGGCAGTAAGCAATATGTAGTTTGCCGGTTAATTCTGGTCTTTCCTCATAAATTAAACGCATCATTTTTTCTGTAGTTCCTACAGGAGAGGTAGATTCAATGATGTATAAATCGCCTTCTTTTAATAGTGGAAGTATGCCTCTTGTAGCGGCTTCAACAAAGGAAATATCTGGCTCATTTTTTCCTTTAAAAGGGGTGGGAACAACAATTAAATAATTGTTGGCTTCTACGGCTTTGGTAGATGCTTTTAAAAATCCTTTCTCTACCGCCTCTGCTACGGCTAAATCTAACGATGGCTCTACGATATGTATTTTTCCTGCGTTAATAGTTTCTACCACGCTAGGGTTTATGTCTACTCCATGAACAGATACTCCCCCTTGAGCTATTAAGGCTGCGGTAGGCAGTCCTATATAACCCAGTCCAATCATTACAACTTCTGGCTGATTTATCATTCTATAAATTTTGAATAAATTCTACAATTCTTTTACAAGCTTTCCCGTCTCCGTAAGGGTTGTGAAGGGTGCTCATAGCGGCATATCTAGCTTTGTCTGTTAGCAAACTATTTGCTTCAGATACAATTTTACTTGTATTAGTACCTACTAAAATTACTGTTCCAGCCTCTACAGCTTCAGGTCTTTCAGTGGTGTCTCTCATCACTAATACAGGTTTTCCTAGAGAAGGAGCCTCTTCTTGTACCCCACCGCTATCTGTAATAATTAGTTCCGACTGGTTCATTAACCATACAAAAGCAGGGTAGGCCAGCGGATCTATAAGGTGTATGTTCTCTTGGGTTCCTAAAATCTCATATACAGGTTTCTGCACATTCGGGTTTAGGTGAACTGGGTATATAATTTGTACATCTGTATGGGTTTCAGAAATCTCTCTCAAGGCTTCACAGATATTAATCATTCCTTGTCCGTGGTTTTCTCTTCTATGTCCAGTTACGAGTATGAGTTTTTTTGAAGGGTCAACAAGTTTTTTTAGACTTGTGATTTCTTCATTCTCTAGGGTTCCTACACGTTCTACAGAATCTAATAATGCATCAATTACAGTATTTCCTGTAATTAGGATATGCTCTTCGCTTATATTTTCGTTGCGTAAGTTTTGAGCTGAGGTAGTGGTAGGTGCAAAGTGGTAGTCTGCAACAGAGCCTGTAACACATCTATTTATTTCTTCAGGGAAAGGAGCTCTTTTATTAAAAGTTCTTAATCCTGCTTCTACGTGACATACTTGTGCTCCCGAATAAAAGGCAGCTATGCTCGAAGACATAGTTGTGGTAGTGTCTCCGTGTACATAAACAAAGTCAGGTTTGAAATCTTCTAAAATTGGTTTTAAGCCTGTGATTATATCCGCTGTTAAGCCGTATAAATTCTGGTTAGGCTTCATTAAATCTAGGTCGAAATCTGGTGTAATGTCGAAAAATGACAACACTTGGTCTAACATTTCTCTATGTTGTGCGGTAACACAAACTTTGGTTTCAAAAGCGTCGTTGGCTAAAAAAGCTTTTACCAAAGGAGCCATTTTTATGGCTTCCGGACGCGTACCGAAGATAATTAAGTTCTTTTTTTTCAAAAGTATTTTCTTTCAGGGATGTTGATTTTTCCTATGCATAGTCTTGTTAAGTACTAGCAAACAGTAGTTTATTTCTTGGCTACTGCTTTAGTAGGACCAAGTAAAAACTTTGCAAATATACTGAAATCTCGAGTACTTTTGAAACAAAAAAAACCAGCTATAAAGCTGGATTTTTTTTGGTATTTACTGCTGTTACTGTACTAGTAAGCGTTTGGTAGAAACAGCGTTTTTTGTTTGCACCTTTATTAAGTAGGTTCCCGATGGATACTCCTCAACTTTTAGGTTTATATGATGTAAGCCTTTAGTTAACAATTCTGTTTTAGGTTCGTGTATTAAGTCTCCTAGGAGATTAAATACTTGTATTCTTACCAAAGAATTACTAGATAATTCGAAGTTTAATTCAGTAGAATATTTAGCCGGATTAGGGTTAATATTGAACTCAAACTTAGCCGTATTGCTGTTAACCGTACTAATACTCGCTACTTGAATACTGTTTTGTTCAAACAAACCAGTAGAAGAAGCCCAGCTCGTATTGAGTGTAATTTCTTCCTCTTTTTCCGTTGACCAATACTTGAGTGTTAAGGGTTCGTTTTTCAATAAACCATCTTGCTCTTTAGAGTATTTATCATTTCCATATACAGGAATGACAATTGTTTGCCCTTGGTAAGTAAATGCACCCACCAGGCGATTTGTATTTGTGTAAACCGCTAGCTCATCGCCGTATTCTAAGGTAGTCTCTAATTGATTAGCTTCAATGACAAGGCTCATATTCGACCCTGTATTTAATGGCTTACTATAGTGTTGTAAATTGTTTTGTACTACAGTAGATTCTAATCTATAAGACTGGTCGTTTGCTAGGTATTGCAATTGTTGAGATGTAAGTACCTTAATTTGGTACGCTTGTCCAGCTACCATATCACCAATCCCGTTAAATCCGTACTCTGGTAAATAGGCCATACCGCTATTGTCTTTTACAATAACCAGTTCTTCTATGTCTTCGAACACTGCAATAACATCTGCTGGTTCGGTGCGCAGGTATGCAATTAAGTTCCAGCCATTTATTAAATCTATCGGGTTATCTTCTGGAGCCAAGTAGCTACCTTCTACAACAAGGTTAATAGGATGATTTAGTTTTACCTGATATCCTTGTCCAGCAAGTAGATTTCCAACACCATTAAAGTTGTATTCAGGTAAATAGGCAAGACCTATATTGTTTTTTACAATTACAACATCTTCTACAAAAGGATTGAATAATTCTTCAACATCCATCACTTCAGCTAGCATATAGGTAGAAAATAAGTTCCAGCCTTCTGTCATTTGAAGTTCTTGTTCTGAGATTAGTTCTTGTGCATTAAGCGAAACTAGAGCAGAGATCCCATTGCTAGTATATAGTTCTTGGTTTGGCATATTTGTGTCATATATAGCATCCATGCTATAAGTGGTATTGCTAGAAGCATCCCATACCAACCATTGGAATTCTTGGTTGTTGTTAAATCCATCTTGAATTTCGGTAGTTGTATCGTCTCCCTGAGCAGGTATTACAGTGGTGCTACCTTCCCAAACGGCATATCCAGCACATACTAATTCTTCCTCTAGCGTATAGAATACACCTATCCAGTCACCGAACTCTATATTTGCACCATCCAACTCTACGAGTAGGCCTTCTGGCACTACTAAAGTATGGTTAGCGCCTGTGTTTGGGTGTTCCCAGTCTGGTGTAGTAGCGTTGTTTTCATATTCACAAGTTCCATCATCACTATCTGCTATTGGGTCGTAGTTTATTGCTTCTGGGTCGGTACAGCCAATACAAGCCATTTCGGTACAAGACCATATTCCGTTTGCATTAGGGTTAAATCCTGCCTGACAGAAACAGGTATTACAACCTTGATCTATGCTAGAGCCAAATTCGTAAAGTTCTCCTTCAAATTCACAGCCATATTCTAAAGCTGGTCCACAATTATAGGATTCTTCATTTTCACTCACTAATACACCATCAGCATATAAGCTGTGTGTAAATGGTGGTCCCATTGTTGTTTGAAGTGCGAATATTTCAATGCAGTGCCCTTCTCCAGCACAGAAGTTTAGTGTAGCAGTTAATCCACTTTCTGGTTGCCCAATAGTATAGCTTTCATCTCCTACCGTAACTGTAAACGATCCCGCATCCATGCCGTTAAAAGTCATCAGTAATTCATAAAAGGTTTGCCCTTCTTCACATTCCTCTTCACATGGCATCATGGTACACATCCAGAAACCTTCGGCATTTGGATTGAATCCAGGGCTACAGGTACAGGTATTGCATTCTTGCTCCATGGTTTCACCAAACGAATAGAAGTTGTCTTCTTCGTCTATACATCCATATTCTTGTGGTTCTACAAGAATACAATCTCCATTTACACATTCGTACCCTTCGGCACAGTCTATAAGATTACATGCGTCTTCTCCACAGTTTTCTATTTCTTCACAAACCCATGATGGGCCTTCTGCTGGCGATGTTGCATCACTTTCTGTACAGATACAGGTTTCGCACCAATCCTCTCCAGTAAGAACATCACCTATAGCATAAGCTGCTCCATTTTCATAGCAATATTGAGCAGCCCATAAAGGTTCGTAGGTAAATGTAATTGGGTATTCGCAGGCAGCATTTTGGTTTAATTGTGAAACATAATAAGATGCTTCAACCATCATTGCCATATTACCTCCTCCAGTTACTTGATAGCTGTTGGTAGTACTTTCACCTGCTCCAATATAATAAGCGTTTTCAAAAATTGGGCTAATGTTTATATAAGCGTTTATAGACCCAACATTAAACTGCGGGTAGTTAATTGCATTTTCGCTGTTATTATAAACGGTAATATTCAATTGTACCTGACCATTATTATCGTACATGGTTTCTGTAGTAACTTCTATTAGTTCACAGAAAGAGGTAGGTAAACATTCTCCCTCGTAGTATTCTGTTACGCCTGCACATGCTGCCTCGCAAGAGTTTCCGTAGGTAATTCCGTTAGCTCCACATACTGGTGCGTAAACCATAGGGCATATACAAGTGGTGTCTATTTCACCTCCACAGTCGGCAATTTCCTCACAACTCCAATCCGAAGCTGGTGGGAAGATCATTATGTCAAGTTCTGTACAGATACAAGTTTCACATTCACCTTCCATCACAAATCCTAGTGGGTATATTTCACCATTGTCTGCAGTACATCCAAATTCATATGGTTCTATACATTCTCCATTTTCACAACCAAAAGGACAGTCAATAAATTCACAACTATCGCCACAGTCGGCAATTTCTTCACAACTCCAATAGATAGCAGGAGGGAAGATCATTATATCAAGTTCCGTACAGATACAAGTTTCACATTCACCTTCCATCACATATCCTAGTGGGTATATTTCACCATTATCTACAGTACATCCAAATTCATTTGGCTCTATACATTCTCCATTTTCACAACCAAAAGGACAGTCAATAAATTCACAACCATCGCCACAGTTGGCAATTTCTTCGCAATCTACCCACGGGTTAGAAAGCATTCCATTATCCAAAAGGATCGGCTCGTTACAATAACAAGATTCACAGTCTTCGGTAAGTGTTTCGCCAAAAGCAATGAATCCATCACCAGATAAATAGCAACCATCGTATTGGCAGTTCACATTATAATTGGCTTCTGGGTTGTAGTTTAAAGCAATTGGATCGAGACATCCTGGGATGTAATAAACCATTTCATTGCATTCTTCATCTATATTAATTCCAAATGAAGCCGAGCCAATATGTCCATTTTCTAAATTCAGCAATTCATTTCCATTACTGTCTGTAATTAATACGCTTGTATTTTCCCAATGCTCGGGTGTGCCGCTGTTCATTCCAAACTGGTAACAACCTTCCCATAAACACATCTGTGTAAGTCCGCCACCAAAAGCGTAGTAAGTGCCAGATAAATCCCAGCCCGTAAAATGCGTAGGGTAGTTATTTTCAACATTGATGGTGATTAACTCGCCATATTCACAGTCTTGGTTAAATTCACAAGAGCCATCATCGTGTGTTGCATTTTCATTATAGTTTAAAGCCATATAATTTGTGCAGCCGTAAACTTCATTTTCTCCACAATCTGCAATTTCTTCGCAAACCCATCCACCCATAGGCGTAAATGGTTCGGTACCACACCAGTTAAGGTCTGTACAAACACAATTTTCACAATTCCCATCCATAACGCCACCAATCTCATAGTA
Source organism: Flavobacteriales bacterium (assembly GCA_965183875.1). Lineage (GTDB taxonomy): Bacteria > Bacteroidota > Bacteroidia > Flavobacteriales > UBA7430 > UBA6772. The sequence goes on from CBCYMK010000004.1 coordinate 56,284, forward strand.
TTGGTCATTAGCATAGCATCCCATACCAAAATTAATAATTATGGTACAAGACCCATCGTCTATAGTAGCATTTGGGTTAAACTCTAAATAAGCGGGGTCTGTACATCCATAAATATTGTTACCACCGCAATCGGCTATTTCTCCACATTGCCAAGAAGTTGTTATAAAGATCATATCAAGTTGATCATATCCACAATAACAAGTCAAACAACCTTCAATATATGTATCTCCTTCATAATATTGTTGCCCATCATAAATACACAAACTCGTCCAATCAACTTCGATATTACAAGATCCATCATCCACTGTAGCATCTATATTAAATTCTATGTAACCTGGATCGGTACATCCGTAAACCTCATTTTCACCACAATCGGCAATTTCCTCACAATTCCATGAAGGAGGTAGTGGAGGGAAAATCATGAGCATGCTTTCTTCACAAATACAAGTTTCACATTCACCTTCCATAAATGCTCCTACAGGATAAAAATCACCGGCATCAGACGAGCATCCTAAAGTATCGGTAAGTGGCTGACAGAACATTTGCGCTCCACCGTTAAAGCCCCATTCGTTTGCTATGAAAGTTTGACAAGTACATAACTCTCCATTTACGGTCATGGTTTCTCCCAGTTGAAGGGTTTCACCATAGTAGGTGCAGGTTTCCTCATTAGGGTTTAGTATGCAAGAATCATCTTCTATATTTGCTTCTGGATTGTAGTTTATAGCAATTGGGTTGGTACAACCGTAAATTTCTTCCTCACAGGTAGGGCAGCATTGTCCGTCTATATAAATAGGGTCATCACATGGCGGCATGGCACAATCTACCACAGCACAAAAGATTTCTCCATTTTCGCAAGAACAGAAAGTGCAGTCGTCCATATTCCATGAGCTTCCTTCAGCATAGAAAGTACCATCGCTGTTGGTACATCCTTCGGTATTGTTAGTTCCTTGTGGGTCGAAAACAAAAGGTACATCTTGTGCACAATTTCCTGTTCCACTAATTACCAAGCTCGCTTCAAAAGGGTCTATATAAGGAGCCATGCTCAAGCAGTTGTAGTTAAAATACATATCTACTACATCTCCTGTAGCCCAGCTTTCGAATGTAAATTGGTCGGTACTAGCACAGGTATTGGCTAAAATTACCGATGCCATGGTGGTAGAAAGATCGTTTCCAGTATTGAGTACTTGTAGGTGCAACATCATTCCTGCAAAACCAGCAATGTATTCTTGTTCTATAATTTCTAATTCTCCTAAACAAGGGTTGGTTTCTTGGCATTCTCCTTCATAAGCGATGTCAACATTTTCACATTCTGCCTCGCAGGAGTTTCCGTAGGTTTGCCCATCAACACCACAAACTGGGTTGTAGAGCATTAGGCAATTACAATCGGTATTGTCTATTATATTTATGAGGAATGTTTGTGAACTAACTACTTCACCTGTCCACGAACTTACTTGATTAACAACAATGCTATTAATGCCTAAGTCACTTATTGTAGGAGTCCCTTCTATGGTAAGAATGAAGCTTCCAGTAAGTGAATTTGCATTCCAATCTGTGTTTATGATGGTGTTTGCCCAATCTGGAGAGTTTCCAACTGTCCAGTAGGGTCCATCAGTAGCAGTACTGTTTTGTCCTAGGTTATGAGTATATGAAAAAGGTTCGCCTATATTGGCTGAAATATCGATACTTTGTTCTGCACAAGAGCCATCGAAAACGATGTCAGCATTTTCGCATTCTGCCAAACAATAATTCCCATAGGTAATGCCATCGGCACTACAAACGGGATCGTATTCTGTTGTACATATACAGTCGGAGTTGTTTTGGGCTTGTAAGGTTCCAAAACTTAAAGAAAATAAGCAGATGAACAGTATGTAAAGATTTTTCATAGCGTAGTTTTTTTATTTCGACTCTAAATTAATCAATAATTATTCCAAAGAGCGTGAATTTGAGCTCGTTAACAAATCTAATTTCATCGATATGTTTAGCTTAGTTATTCTATAAAGTCGTTGTTTACAAAGGCAAAAGTACATTTTTGTTTACTCGAACGACCATCAGTAAATTCAGAATACCATCTGTTTTCATCGGTGAAATCACCCGTAAAAATAAGTATAGAATCAGACAAGTTTAGTACAGAAATAGAGTCTATTTCTTCTATAATGCAAGAGGGTAGGTTTTGTTCTTCTCTACTGCCCCAATTCCAAGTGTTTTGTACAAGCGCTGAGTCTAGTGGTGAGAGTTCCCATGTGTCTATACTATAGTAATCGGAGTTTACTTTTGAGATTTGGAGTGTGTGATCACTTAGGTTTATTAGGTACTTCTCACTGTAATGATCTGTTTCGCAAGAAAACGATTGAAGTATACAGAATCCGATAATAAATGTTGCTAGTTTTTTCATAATGCAGTTATTTCCATCTTTTTAGTTGTGGAATAGAAACGGTGTAAAACCATCGCTTTAATCTTCCAATTCCCTGTTCTTTAAGTATGTTTTTTACAAATTCTTGCATCTCTTTAGCCGAAGTAATTTCAGGGTTTAAAAAGTGTCCTTGGTCATAGCAAAGTGAACAATAGAGTTCGCTTTTATTCCCATCACTTTCTGTTGCTTGTTTAAAAAGTTCATGGTCTTTTGGAAGCATGCAACTTTGGCAAAATTTATCTAAGTTCATTGGTTTAGTTTTTTCGAAGATACAAAAAAAGCCTTCTCGTTAGAGAAGGCTTTTTAGTATGAGTGAATTATGATAAGTCACCTGTTATTATTCTGATTCCATCTATAAGCCACCAGATTCCGAGACCACCAAAGGTTAAGAGTTGTAAAATACCAATTCCTATATCTCCCATATAGAATCTATGAACGCCTAATCCGCCAAAAAGAAACCACAGTAAAAATACAGTAACATCCATTTGTGCCGGTGCTTGCTCCATTTCAGAAGCCTCTTCTGTGCTTAGACTTAGGCTGTCGTCTATTTGCTCTAAGTTGTTTTGTGTTAGGGTTCTTTTAATTGGGATACCTGCAAAGCTCAAGGTGCTTGTAAGTAAAGCAAATAAGATTAAAAAAGATTTCATTTTTGTTGTCATAATTATTTATTTTGGTTAAAACTTTTATAAAACTATGTTTTTAAAATGAGAAATCTTCTTTGTTGCTTACTTTTTTTTATTTCGTGCTGTGTTATGGCTCAGGATAAAAATTATAATTACTCTGGTTATGTTGAGTTGCCCGACAATACTAAAACCCCATATCAGTTAAAATTTACTGAGCAAAAAGGTTTATTAACAGGGTATTCTGTAGTTGATCCTTTTGGTTTAGACGAAACAAAAAGTACAGTTGTCGGTAAAAAAGAGTCCGGTGTTTTTTTATTGAATGAAATAGATGTCATGTCTACAAGGTCTGTGGTTTCAGAAAACGAATTCTGCTTATTACAGATGCGCTTGCAGTTAGAGGAAATAAATGGACTACGATACCTTAATGGTGTTTTTGATGGTTTTTATTCCGATAGCGTAGTTTGTGTAAGTGGTAATATAGTCCTGATAGATAGTATGAGTTTTGTTTCTCCTGTAGTAGAAGAGATTTTGAGTAAACAGGTAATTGAAGAGAAAGAGAAGGTTAGGGTTTTGTCGGCTGACAAAGGATTGTCTTTTCAAACTGAGAATAAGGACTTGGTTTTATTTGTTTGGGATAGCGGTATTATTGATGGTGATGAGATTTCCGTTTATTGTAACGGAAGTATCGTTTTAGATAGGTTTGCCACTAAGAAAAGGAAGAAAAAAATAAGGCTTACTCTTAAGGGTGGATTGAATACTATAAGAGTGAAGGCTATAAATGAGGGGGCTTATTCTCCAAATACTACTAGGATACAATTGAAAGGTAGAAGTGGTCTGTATGATACGGTAACTTTTCTACAAGCCAATGAAGAAGCATTAATTCGAGTTAAGTGTCTTGAGTAGATACTTGATGTTTTTAAAGCAAAAAAAAGGAAGCGCTAGCGCTTCCTTTTTTGTTATTCTTAATACTTCTAGAAATAGAAATTCAGCATTAGTGATCCCATTGATCCTCCAAGAGAAACATTAGAGTCTGCGTAGTTTAATCCGTATGAGTATTCAGCTCCAATACCCATTTTTGCTCTTACAAAGTATTCTACACCAACAAATCCACTTGCACCAGCACTAATGTCTGTAGAAGTTTCGCCTGCATCATCTTCATTGCTTGATACTGCAAGTCCACCTTGGTAGCCATAATACCCTTGTAGGTTACTTGTACCTTTTCTGAATTCTCTACCTGCAGATAGACCTAGTCTAAAAGGGTTTGTAGAATTTGAATCTGAGGTAAAGTAAAGGTCTGCACTAGCTCTCCATGCAGTCATGTCATCTGTAAATAGTTTACCAGAAAGACTCATTCCGTCTGTAAAATCTACTCCTGGAGCTTCTGCTGTTCCGCTAATAAGGTTTCCAACATAGTTTAATATTGGGTCTGCACTTGTTCCTACAGACCAGTCACCAGACTTAGGTGTGTTGTCTTGTGCATTTGCAACGCTAAACGTTAGTGCTAAGGCACATACAGTAGTAATTAACTTTTTCATAATTTAAGAGATTTAGTTAGTAATTATTTACCTATCCCAATTTCAAAAAAAATGTTCGCAACTGAACTTATTGATTTTCATCTTGTTAACACTCACTTGTTGAAAAGCATGAAAATCCCTTTATTAGTCATTGTTGAAGAGGTTGTTAGTAAGTGTCTAAAAGTCAGTTGTTAGGCAAAGAATACAATGAAATACCTGTTTTTAGGCTAGTAGTTTTTTGCGATTATTCTAATTAATCGACTTAAATTGAAATGTCTCTTGAATAATTCGAAATAATTCTGTGTTGTATTTTGGTTGGTCAACCTCACTGGAGTCTACCTGCTTGGAATTAAATGTCGAAATTCTTTCAAATGCCTTATAAAACAAATAAAACGAGAAATTTCAAAAGTTAACTCTTCGTTTAGTAGGTTATTTGGGGCTGTGTTTTAAGCATATTTACAGTTATCTAGAAGGATCGAATTGGACGAACATTAAGCATTCCCTCTCTGTGGTTACCTCCAATAGCACCAAAAATAAAACTAAAACAATAGGCTGCTTCAGGAATTTCATCCTCCGTAGACGACCAATACCAAGAATTTACAAACCCTCCAATATTTCCAGTTTCAGAACCTTGTCCAACGGTTAGGTAGATTTCTATTAACTCTCTTCTTGATGGCAAGTACCAATCTGTATAATCACCAACATTATACTCATGAGCTGCACTGGCAGCAATTGGCCTGTCTGAGCAGTCTGCTAATATGTCTAAAGTATTTTGTAAGCCACCTCCGATATCAATTATGTCTGCCCCAATAATGGTGGTGTTAAAACAGCCCCACATAAATTCCCCTAAGTCTTCTTTTCCTACAACTAAACCATGTTTGCCTGTTTCATCAATATAAAATAAGAGTCCACCTTGAAGTTCATCACCAATTTCAAGAACAACAACACCGTCGCAATTAAAGCCGTACTCTGGATACTCACAGATTCCTTCATCTGTGGCACCACTATAGTAATTACATGCAGTCTCATCAACACAACCTACGGTTTCATCTTCATCATAAATTCCATCTCCATCAGAATCGTATATACAAGAGTTGTCGTTTATGGTAGCTTCAGAAGAAAAATTTATCGCTATTGTGTCGGTACAACCATTCACCTTTTCTTCATGACAGGAACAAATAAATAAAAGTGGGCTAATTAATAAGAGGGTGGAGAGGGTTTTTTTCATAACAATAGATTGATTTGAAAATCAAAGATATAAAAATAAAAGCCCAACTCGCTGAGTTGGGCTTTTTGTACCTTGGGTGGGAATCGAACCCACACTCTCGAAAGAACTGGATTTTGAATCCAGCGCGTCTACCAATTCCGCCACCAAGGCATTTTGTAATCCTTGCCTACCATCCCGATAGCTATCGGGACCGCCACCAAGGCATTTTGTAATCCTTGCCTACCATCCCGATAGCTATCGGGACCACCACCAAGACATATGAGGTTTGTAAGACGTGGCAAAAGTAATAATAGTTTAACACCCTCAAAAGGTTTTTTGTCTTTTAATCAATCCAATACGTGTAGCTAGTAACGTAGGGTGAATAATTCAATTTTTAACCTTCAATTTTTAATTAATTTCCTTACATTTGCAGCCCTTAAAGAATGGCTAATCATTCAGTAATCAAAGTATTAGGTAAAATGGCGGAAGCAGTAAAGATATTTTCAGGTAGAGCAACAATAGATTTGGCAAAGCAAATTGCTAAAAATTATGGTGTTGACTTAGGGAATATCATTATTTCTGAATTTAGCGATGGTGAATTTATCCCTTCATTTGAAGAGACTGTTCGTGGTGCAAAAGTTTTTATTATTCAGTCTACACCACCTCCATCAGATAACTTAATGGAGTTGTTGTTAATGATTGATGCCGCTAAACGTGCTTCTGCAGAACAAATTGTTGCAGTAATGCCTTATTTCGGAATGGCTCGCCAGGATCGTAAAGACAAGCCAAGAGTTCCTATAGGAGCTAAGTTGGTTGCTAATATGTTAACTGCTGCTGGTGCTACGCGAGTTATGACATGCGATTTACATGCAGATCAAATCCAAGGATTCTTAGAAGTTCCTGTAGATCATATGTATGCATCTTCAGTATTTATAGATCATATTAGAGGATTAAATTTAGAAAACTTAACTATCGCATCTCCAGATATGGGAGGTTCTAAAAGAGCTCATGCTTATGCTAAGCACTTGGGATGTGAAATGGTTATTTGTTATAAACACCGTAAAAAGGCCAATGAAATTGGCGATATGCGTGTAATAGGTGAGGTAGAAGGTAGACACGTTGTATTGGTAGACGATATGGTGGACACTGCTGGAACTCTTACTACTGCTGCAGACATGATGCTTAAACACGGCGCACTATCTGTAAGAGCAGTTTGTACACACCCTGTTCTTTCAGGTAAAGCATACGAACGTATAGAAAACTCACAAATGCTAGAGCTTATAGTGACCGATACTCTTCCGAGTAAGCCGAGTCCAAAAGTGAAGGTGTTAAGTATAGCTCCTATGTTTGCTAACGTTATTAAAAACGTGGTATCTAACGAGTCTATTAGTAAAAACTTTATTAGTTAATTAATTACAAACCAAAAAACAAATCAAATGAAATCAGTATCTATTAGCGCTGCAAAGCGTGTAGATTTGGGGAAGAAAGAAGCTAAATTATCTAGAGCTGCTGGAAACGTTCCTTGCGTAGTATACGGAGGGAAAACAAATCAGCACTTTACGGTAAAAGAAAATGCTTTAAACAACCTAGTTTACACACCGAATGTGTACTCGGTGGCGATTGATATTGAGGGTACTACTATTAATGCCCTTATTAAAGATATTCAATTCCACCCGGTAACAGATAAAGTTCTACACGTAGACTTCATCGAGTTAGTTCCTGGACAAGAAGTAAACACTCAAATCCCTGTTGTATTTACAGGTAACCCAATTGGGGTTATGAATGGTGGTAGGCTTACGAAAACACTTCGTAAATTAAGCGTACGTTCTACTCCAGAAAACTTACCTGACAATGTAACTATTGAGATCTCAGAAATGAAGATTGGTACAAAAGTTTACGTTAGAGATTTAGATGTAGCTAACTTCGATATTTTAACTGCAGGAAGTGCAGTAATTGTAGCTGTGAAAACTGCTCGTGGTGCTGTTGAGGAAGAAGAAGAAGAAGGTGCTGAGGCTCCTGCTGCTGAAGCTCCTGCTGCAGAATAAGTATGAAGAAATACCTAATTATAGGTTTAGGTAATATTGGCGATGAGTATGTTAATACTCGACACAATATAGGCTTTAAGATATTGGACGCACTCGCTAGTGCGTCCAATATTTCTTTTGAGCCCAATCGTTATGCCGATACGGCAAAACTTAAAATTAAAGGTAGACCCGTTCTTTTGGTGAAACCTTCCACTTATATGAATCTAAGTGGTAAAGCAGTAAATTACTATATGCAATCTGAGAAGATTGCTCCAGAAAACATCCTTGTTATTACCGACGACCTTGCACTCCCTTTTGGAGCTTTACGCATGCGTACTAAAGGTAGTGCTGGTGGACACAATGGACTTAAGCATATTATTGAAACACTTAACAGCCCCAAATTTACACGTATTAAATTTGGTGTTGGTAGCGAGTTTTCTGCTGGTAAGCAAGTGGATTATGTCTTAGGTAAATGGTCTCCAGAAGAAAAGTCTCAATTACAAGAACGCCTCGAAATTGCCACAGAAATGGCGAAGAGTTTCGTTTCTATTGGCGCTGCACAAACTATGACCCATTTTAACGGGAAGTAGATTTCAGAATATAGGAGTAAGGAAACGGGAGACAGAAATTGATAGTTATCGGAAGAAAATCAAATTCTCATAACTACTATACCTTCTTACTTCTCTAACTACTTAAAACACACTATCTTTAAAGTATGAAAAATCTCATCGTACTTTTCTTAATTCTGAGCACTTCTGTTTTTGCTCAAAAAGAAGTTAAACACGAGTACTATATCAACGGTGCTATTAAGTCAACAATTGGTTATATAGATGGTGTACGCAATGGAAATTGTTCCTACTACAATAATGACGGTACACTATACTCTAGCATGACTTATTGGAATGGACAGTTAGAAGGCTTACTTATTTCCTTCTACGAAAACGGCTTAACGAAGAATAAAACCCTCTATAAAAACGGCATTAAAGAGGGGCTCGAACAGCGCTATTATGAAAATGGACAACTGCAAAGTGAAGAACATTATCTTAATGGTAAGCCTACAAGTGACTTTAAATACTTTGATGAAAAGGGTATACAGCAAGACTCCATTCTAAATGGTTGCTAGATCATTTACCTTAACAAAGTGAGACTTGTAAACCGTACTTTCATTCACTAAAAAGAGTATTTGTCTATATTGCAGATGTTTTACTAATATTATCAAAGGCCTTTAAGTGCTGAAAATTTCAAAATTTATGAGAACTATTTTATGTTTCCTAATACTTACTTGCTGTTGGAGTTGTGCGCAAAACTCAAAGCCAAACAATATAGAAGATGTAGTTTATCTCGATCCGGAGGATTATACTAATAATAAATCTGTTTACAACGATTCAATATTTTTCGAGTCCAAAGGGGGTGTTTATTTAGAAAGTAAGGTGCTGTATATTACAGAAAATGATACTTCTTATTATTTAAATATTAGTAATTGCGAAGGGATGCACGATATAAGTAACGGTAATTTTTATATGATGTTAAACGATTCCTGTTACCATTATATTAATGATAGTATTAATCTGAAATTCTTCACTTCTGGAAGTTTAGATAATGGAGATAAACTTATATGGCTAAGAGAAGCAGACACTACTTATTCGATCTGTATATCAGAACTTGATACTTTGTGGTCTGTTTTTGAAGATCTAGACACAGGAGAACGAGTTTATAAATATGAGTCTTAAAACTTCTCTAAAATAAATCAGATTTAGAAAATTGACTAATATTAGTGATATGGTACCCGATCTAACTGTCTAAAACATATAATATAAAACCCACAAAAAAGGCTTCCATTTGGAAGCCTTTTTTGTTTTATTCTACAGTAACACTTTTAGCAAGGTTACGTGGTTGATCTACGTTACATTCTCGCATTACCGCAATATGATATGAGATAAGTTGTAGTGGAATAGTTGTCACTAAAGGGCTTAATCTTTCGTCAACGTCAGGGACTTCAATTACGTGATCTGCAATTTTACTTATTACCGTATCACCTTGAGTAACAACCGCTATAATTTTACCTGATCTCGCTTTAATTTCTTGAATATTACTAACTACTTTTTCGTAGTGCTCTGTTTTTGTAGCTACTACCACAGTAGGCATTTCTTCATCTATTAAAGCAATAGGCCCGTGTTTCATCTCTGCAGCAGGATAGCCTTCTGCATGGATATATGAAATCTCCTTTAGTTTAAGAGCTCCTTCTAATGCTACTGGGAAGTTTATCCCTCTACCTAAGAATAGGCAGTTTGGCACATCTTTATAAACACTTGCAATGTATTTTGCTTGTGCCTCAATTTTTAATGTTTCCGCAACCTTGTCTGGCATGGCATCCAACTCGTTTATGAGCTGACGGAATTTCGACTCTGTAATAGAGCCATTTTTACGTGCTAAGGTTAATGCAATAAGCGTAAATATAGTTACTTGAGCAGTAAATGCTTTAGTGGAGGCAACCCCAATTTCTGGTCCTGCATGGGTATAGGCTCCTGCATGTGCTTCTCTAGCAATACTCGATCCTACTACATTACATACTCCGAAAATAGTAGCTCCTTTTTCCTTTGCTAATTTTATAGCAGAGAGCGTATCGGCAGTTTCGCCAGATTGAGAGACCGCAATAACTATATCGCGCTCTGTTATAATAGGGTTTCTATATCTAAATTCTGAAGCATACTCTACTTCTACAGGAATTCGTGCTAGGTCTTCTATGAGGTATTCAGCTACTAAGCCAGCGTGCCATGAGGTACCACATGCTACAATAATTATTCTATCAGCCTTGAGGAATTTATTTTCGAACTCATTAAAGCCTCCTAGTTGTATGGTTCCTTCTTCAACTAGTAATCTACCTCTAAGGGTGTCGAAAATGGACTTAGGTTGCTCGTTAATTTCTTTGAGCATGAAATGGTCGTAACCACCTTTCTCTATGGATTCTAATTCAATTTCTAACTCCTGTACATAAGGCGTTTTTATTTCATTAGTTATACTTTTTAACTCCATTCCTTTAGAAAGGGATAAAATTGCTAACTCTTCTTCTTCTAAATAAACGGCTTGTTTAGTGTATTCTATAAATGGAGTTGCATCAGAAGCGATATAATACTCAGACTCTCCGATTCCTATTACTAGTGGGCTTCCTTTTTTCGCTACTACAATTTGATCGTGATTTCCTTCCTCAATTACTGCAATAGCATAAGCTCCTACAACTTGATTAAGAGCTATCCTAACAGCTTCGGCAAGGTTTACATTCTCGCTCAACTTAATGTCTTCAATCAAGTTTACTAAAACCTCGGTATCTGTATCGCTATTAAAGATAAATCCTCTCTTTTGTAAGCTTTCTTTAAGGCTGGCGTAGTTCTCAATAATACCATTGTGAATAATGGCTATTTTTTTTGATTGAGAATAATGTGGGTGAGAATTTTCATCACTAGGAATACCGTGTGTAGCCCATCGTGTGTGACCAATTCCTACTGTAGATTTGGGTTTATTCGAAGGTACAATACCTTCCATCTTTACTACTTTACCTTGTTTTTTAAAGATCTCAATCCCATTGTCGTTTAGTAAGGCAATTCCAGCGCTATCGTAACCGCGGTATTCCAAGCGTTTTAAACCTTTTACTAATATTGGGTAGGCTTCTTTAGGGCCTAAATATCCTACAATACCACACATAATTATTTTGTTTTAGGAATTTTATTGATCTTAAATATATGTATTATTTAGATACAAATAGCCTGAGGCTAATTGCGTTCTCCTCATCATTTGAGAGTAATACTCTTTCTGGGTTTAATACAGAAGAGGGAACGTATAAAGCTAGTTTGTCTGTATATCCTTCAGCCACAACCTTGTGGATATATCGTGCTATATTAAAAGTGTAGGTTTGCTCTAATACGTTTGCATTCCCATTAAAATAACTTGCTCCTTGAATATTTTGATCTTCTGTAAGCAGCTCAAGTTTCCCTTGGCTGTTCACAGCAGCTAAGCCTAGCTTGTTTGGGATACTAAAAAGAGTGTCGCTTTCAGAAAAGAAATAAGGGATTGTAAGTTCAGCTTTGTGAATTACATAATTCGAATCTCTTAAGTGCTCGAATGATGGTAGTGTTAAATAGGTTCTAAGTCCAGCTCCACCTTGAATATATGCTGTTTCAAGTTCCTCTTCGCTAAGTAAGGCTTCGATATTGGTTGATGTGTAGTCATGCGACCAATGTGTCATCCTATCTGCATTACTGTTAATTTGGAAATCATAACTCAGAGAGTCAGATTCTGTATTGTGGTAATATAGCGTCATTTTACTCTCCACATCTAATAGGTCTAGTTCAAGTAATATACCCGAAGTACCCACTTGTGCGCAAGTGATATAAAGCCCGTTGAAGAATTCTTGAAAAGCAGTATTGTCTTCAAAGTTTGTTGGGTCTGCATCGAGGAACGATTGTGCAAAATCATTTTCCATCTCTATAGCAACTGTTTTGCTTTTAGAAGGCATAGTTGTGTAAGCAAGAGTAGAAAGACTGCTATTGTTTATTTCAAAATCATGACTAGTATAAATCGTAATAGTGCTGTCTTCGCCTTCGCTGTTTGTGGTAGAGCTTGAAATTTGCTCTAACATTTCATAAACGTTTATGTCTAAGGTAGAGGTAGTGTCGCCATAATAGCTGTCTATCTTGAAACTCAATATCATAGAGTCTACAAGCGCTCCTTCTCCAAAATTAACATCAGAAGAAGGCATTCTAAACTCCGTATATACGGAGGCGTTGCTAATACCAAAATCAGCTTCGTTTACAGAGCCTAAAAAAGAAGTAGAGGTGTTTAAGCTCGATAAAGAATCTTCTTTATGAATACTGGCTTTTATCTGTAAGCTATCGAATTTCAATGTAAGTTCTCCCTGAGAAATCAGCTGAGAGCCCAATTCATTCCAATTTTTTTTACAAGCAGAGAATAGGCACAAAACAACTACGAGGGTAGCAGTTTTAAAAATGGATTTTAGCATAAATTAATCCTCAAATAAGCTTTCATAAAATGGCTTGTATTGCTCTTTGTATTCACCATCAGTAAATTCTAAAGTAGGCAATTTCGCAGACTCTATCATGTCGTTAAGGTCAGCATCAAGCTCCGAACTACCCTTAACAACGGCGTCAGAATATTTTATTGCAGTTTCGATAAGTTTCTTGTTGTCTGCAGCATCAAATCCTGCAACTTCCTCTTCAGAAAAACCATCAAATTGCATTTTTCCAGCTAGCCCTTCATTTAGCTTCCCTTCAAAAGAGTGGTCATAAAAAGAGAATACAACTTTCGTTTTTTCGAAAATCGGATCATCATGGTAGAATTTCTTCAAGTACATAGGTAAGAAACTTGCCATCCATCCATTACAGTGGATAACATCTGGAGACCAGCCTAATTTCTTTACAGACTCTATTACACCACGACAGAAGAATAACGCTCTCTCGTCGTTATCGTCAATAGAACTTCTCTTTTTTATCTACCGTAGTAAACTTGCGCTTAAAGTACTCTTCATTATCTATAAAGTATACTTGCATTCTAGCTTGAGGTATGGAAGCAACTTTGATAATTAATGGTTGATCGATATCATTTACAATCAAATTCATTCCCGAAAGACGAATTACTTCGTGTAGTTGATGTCTTCTTTCGTTAATACACCCAAAACGAGGCATAAACAAACGGACTTCAATTCCCGATTCATTCATTGCTTGCGGTAAAAAGCGAGCTGTTTTTGAGAGGTCATTTGCAGGTAAATACGGGAGTAATTTCCTGGGATACGTATAATATTCTTTTCTTAGCCATAATGCTAGTTTCTTTATTCTTCAAATAAGAGGGCGAAAATACAAAATTTTCTCCACTTTATTAAGTTTTTACTTAGCTTTGACGCCACATTTTACTGAATATTAAGGCAAATGAAAATCGTTTCTACGCTAAAAGACTTAGCCCAAATACTAAGTCAGCTACCAAAAAATAAAAGCTTAGGCTTTGTACCTACTATGGGTGCCTTACATCAGGGGCATTTAAATTTGGTAGCGAAATCTGTTCAGGAGAATGATTTTTCTATCTGTTCAATATTTGTTAATCCTACACAATTTAACAATACTGAAGATTTAGAAAAGTACCCTAACCCTTTAGAGAAGGATTTAGCGCTCTTAGAAAGTGTTTCCTGCGATATTGTTTTTACACCTACTAAAGAGGCTATTTATCCAGAAGGGTTTATTTCTAAATCATTTAATTTTGGGCAATTAGACAAGGTGATGGAAGGCGCAAATAGGCCTGGACATTTTGAAGGTGTAGCAATGGTTGTGTCGCGATTGTTTGAGCTTATAAATCCACAGAATGCTTATTTTGGGGAGAAAGATTTTCAGCAGTTAGCTATTATTCAATCCTTGGTACAGCAGGTAGCTTACCCAGTAAATATAGTTCCTTGTGCTACAGTTAGAGAGCACAACGGTTTGGCTATGAGCTCTAGAAATATGCGCCTTACAGACAAGCAAATAAAGGCTGCAACTCGAATTTACAAAAGGTTAAGTGAGCTAAAAAATTATCGAGCACGCTTTCTATTATTGAGCTGAAGTGTTGGGTAGAAACTGCTTTCTTGAAGATGAAGACTTAGACTTGGAGTATTTTGAAATCTCTTGTCCCACCAGCTTGGAAGCTTCCAAAAGTTGGGGCGAAAGAAAAGTACATATAGCTTGTATAGCAGTCTTTGTAGGTGAGGTTCGTTTAATCGATAACATCTTGTTGAAAATTAATTAAAATGATTAATTTTGCCCAATGAATATAGAGGTAGTAAAATCAAAAATTCACAGAGTAAAAATTACTCAGGCCGATTTAAATTATATCGGTAGTATCACCATAGACGAAGATCTTATGGACGCTTCAAATATTATTGAAGGTGAAAGGTGCAAATTGTGAATATCAATAATGGCGAAAGACTAGAGACTTACGCTATTAAAGGCGCTAGAGGGAAAGGCGAAATATGTATGAATGGACCTGCTGCGCGTAGAGTTCAAACAGGCGATATCGTTATTATTATCACTTATGCAAGCATGCCTTTGAAGAAGCAAAGTTGTTTAAGCCCACGCTTATTTTTCCTAACGAGGAAACAAACACCCTAGTTTAATATGAAGGCGAAATTGCTTTCCACTCTAAAGTATCTTTTCTTTTTAGGAATTGGTATCGCTATTTTATTTGCGGTATTAAAGATAAAGACCTTGAAAAAATGCTTGCTGATTTACGCAACGCAGAATATAAGTGGTTGGTTTTTCTATGATCTTCGGTTATACCGCCTATTTGTTTAGGGGTTTACGATGGCTACTTTTATTAGAGGCTATGAATTATAAAACCTCCGCTAATCACGCTACTCAAGCAATGCTGCAGGTTATTTTGCCAATCTCATTTTCCCTAGAGCAGGAGAGGTGGTCCGTTGTACCAGTCTCTATAAGGTTACTGGAATCCCAGTAAATAAATTATTTGGTACAATTCTTTTAGAACGAGCTATTGACTTGGTGCTTTTGCTTACCTGTATTTGTTTGAGTTTTTTATTGAAGTTTAAAGCACTTACAGCCTTTTTTGGCACTGTTTTTAGCAGTACTCCTACAGGAGAAATAAGCAGCGGGAAGCTTGTTTTTATTGCATTTGTAGTTGCTGTGCCAGTACTCATTTATCTTTTTAGAGAACAGCTTCAAAAATCGAGTGTCTACCAAAAAATAGTAGGTTTAGCCCGTGGTGTAAAGGAAGGTTTTCAAACCGCTTTTCACATGAAACAAAAGGGCTTGTTTGCAGTTTATACATTGCTCATTTGGAGTATGTATTTACTAATGACCTATATCTGTTTCTTTAGTATTGCCGAAACAATGCACCTTACTTTGGCCGATGGTTTATACATTACTGTAATTGGTGGCTTAGGAATGATTGTTCCTGTACAAGGAGGTTTAGGGCCATACCATGCAGCCGTAACACTAGGAATTGTAAGTATAGGACTTACGGAGACTACTGGAGCTACCTTAGCGGTATTGATCCATTCTGCACAAACAATAATGATTCTCATCACCGGTATTATTGCGGCAATTGTTTTATCTTCGCTAAAAGAAAAGCAGCCCACAATGAATCAATGGAACAAGCTTCAAGCTAAGGTTTATACCACAGATACTTTACAATCTCAAATAACAGACTGGAGTAAGAACGATCAAAAAATTGTATTTACCAATGGCTGTTTCGACCTGTTGCATCTAGGACATGTAGACTACCTAGCGAAAGCAAGAGATTTAGGCGACAAGCTTATTATTGGCTTAAATACCGACGCTTCTGTTTCCAGAATCAAAGGACCTTCTAGGCCTGTAAAAGATCAAAAAAGTAGGGCTACCATTTTGGCGGCTATGCAATTTGTTGATGCCGTAATTTTCTTTGATGAAGAAACGCCATTGATTTAATTACCTGGGTAAAACCCGATGTTTTAGTAAAGGTGGCGATTATACTTTAGAAGGAATTGTAGGGCATGAAATTGTTTTAGAGAATGGTGGGCAAGTAAAAACCATTGATTTTGTAGAAGGGTATTCAAGTTCAAAATTAATAGATAAAATCACACAGAAATAGATGGCTAAAGCAAAAGTGAAAACTGCATATTTCTGTCAGAGTTGTGGTTCTCAATATCCTAAATGGCAAGGGCAATGTGGTGCTTGTAAAGAGTGGAATACTGTTGTAGAAGAAGTTATTCAGAAAGAGCCTGTAAAAATTTGGTCGAAATCTGAATCCAACAATAAAATAAAAGCACTCAAAGTAGCGATATTTCTATAGAGAAAGAACAGCGAATCCCTACCTACAACCAAGAACTCGATAGGGTTTTAGGCGGAGGTATAGTTCCTGGAGCAATTATTCTATTAGGTGAGAACCCGGAATAGGGAAGTCTACCCTAATGCTGCAATTGGCTTTGAGTTTAAAGAACTGTAAAACACTTTACGTTTCTGGTGAAGAGAGCGATAAGCAAATAAAAATGCGCGCCGAGCGATTGGGCGAAGGCGAATCGGATTGTTATATCCTTACCGAAACAGCAACACAAAATATTTTAAGCATATAAAAACGATTAAGCCAGACTTACTGGTTATCGATTCTATTCAAACTTTACATACGCAATCTATTGAGTCATCGCCAGGATCAATTTCTCAAATTAGAGAAACTGCTGCAGAGCTATTGCGTTTTGCTAAAGAAACAGACACGCCTGTTATTTTAATAGGGCATATTACCAAAGATGGAAATATTGCAGGACCAAAAATACTGGAGCATATGGTAGACGTGGTGCTTCAGTTTGAAGGAGATAGAAACCATATTTATAGAATTTTAAGAGCCCAGAAAAACCGTTTTGGTTCTACCGCAGAGCTAGGGATGATACGAAATGGTAAGCCACGGTTTAAAAGAAGTGCACAATCCTTCTGAAATACTTATTTCTCAAAAAGACGAAGCCTTAAGTGGTTCGGCTATTTCGGCTACTATAGAGGGTATGCGCCCTATGTTAATTGAGGTTCAAGCCTTAGTGAGCACAGCTGTATATGGTACGCCACAACGTTCTGCTACAGGTTTCGATTTACGCCAGATTAAACATGCTCTTGGCTGTATTAGAAAAAAAGATGTGGTTTTAGACTTGGTTCTAAGGATGTGTTCCTAAACATTACCGGAGGTATAAAAGTAGACGACCCTTCTATAGATTTATGTGTGGTTGCTGCTATCTTATCTTCTAACGAAGACGAGCCAATTTCTGATAAAATTTGTTTTGCAGGTGAGGTAGGCTTGTCCGGAGAAATTCGTCCAGCCAACCGAATTGAACAACGTATTTTAGAAGCTGAAAAATTAGGCTTCGATCAAATATTTATCTCGCGTTATAACAAAGTAGAAAAAGGAAAGTTTGCTATTAAAGTGATGGAATTTGGGAAGGTCGAAGAGATTTATCAGACGCTTTTTAATTAATTTGAAGATGTGCTGATTTGAAGTTCCTATAGCTATATGGATGAGTGAAGAGTTATGAGGGAATGATAGTTGTCGGAGTGATAAAGTAATCCCCAACGGGAGTGTAATTTAAACTCTGTCTGCTTCTCATCCGTTATTGTTGGTTCTATCAGAAGTGGAGTCGTTTATATCCAAGGTTATCCTATCGCCAAATTTAATATATAATTGCTGAATTGTCAGGATTAACTTCCGCATTTTAGAGTATGCTCTCATTATTTGCACATTTACCAATGCTGCTCTATCACTCTTCAGTACTCCTGAAAGCATTGCAACTCCTTGTTCTGTAAATACTATAGGGGCTTTTCTTCTACCTCCCCATCTTAATGTCACATTTTGTGATTTTAAGTTTTGCCACTCGTCATCGGAGAGTTTGAACATAAAATCATTAGGAAAGCGTAAAGGATTTCTTTTCACACCTTGATTCAAAACCCTTGTTTCTACTCCGTAAAGTTGTGCCAAATCTTGGTCTAGCATTACCTGTTGACCTCTGATTTCATATATTTTATTTATGACTGATTCCTTAGGTAAATTACTTTTCATTATTTCTTTTATTAGTATCATTTTACTTGCCAATATATGTTAAACCAATTATGTTTATCAATTACCTAATTGGATTACCTCTTTTTATTGTTCAGATAAATGTACAAATTTTTCAAATGCACGGATCTAATATTTATCTCTCGTTATAACAAAGTAGGAATGGAAAGTTTGCTATTAAAGTGATAGAGTTTGGTAGAGTAGAAGAGATTTATCAAACGCTTTTTAATTAGTATTTTTAATTTGGAGTTGTATTTACTAGTAATTTAATTTATTTCAGATATTTTTTTACATCCATTCTTTGGTGTAGAATCCTAACTACTTCTACTATTTCATTCTCTTTTTTTCGATAGAAAATCAAATGAGATTTAATTTTGGTAGATCGGTAATTAGGCCTCGTTAGTTCTATAGATTTGCCTGTTAGATAATTATCTGCAATGAATTCTATTTCTCCAAGGATCAAATTGTAGTATCTATCTGCTTGATGTTTAGACCATTTATTAAAAGTATAGAGCCAAATAGCATTTAAATCTGTAATAGCCTCTTTACTTATCCGATACTTACTTTCAATCATAAGTTTTTACGATGTAATTCAAGTAGGTTTTGTTTTGAGTCAAAATCTTCTACAAAACCACTTTGTTCACCAATTTCTAGTGCTTTAATCAGTTCTCTCTCTTTTTTTTCTTCGCTTTCTAGTAGTCGCAGTGCTGAGCGGATCACTTCGCTTACAGAACTATACCTCCCAGATTTCACTCCATCCTGGAGGAATGTCTCAAAGTGATTACCGAGTGCTATGGATGTGTTTTTTGCCATTGTGAATATAATTTAGTCAAATATACCAAATCTTGGTAATGATGTCAAGTTTGCTATTAAAGTGATGAAATGGTAAGGCGGAAGAGATTTATCAAATGCTTTTTAATTAATTTGAAGATGTGCTGATTTGAAGTTCCGATAGCTATAGGGATGAGTGAAGAGTTATGAGGGAATGGTAGTTGTCGGAGCGATAAAGTAATCCCCAACTGGTTATTAATAATAATTTCTTTAGTCTTCGTCTTTTTCCCAGCGACTAGTTACCAGTCACTTTCCTGCCTAACAATTAATTCCTAGCTAGCTCTTCATTCTAAGGCCAATTTGTATTCCAGCAATAAGCGTGATAAATCCAATAACAATAAATGCAGCTTGCAGTCCATATATATCGGCAATTATGGCAGAGCTTAATGCTCCTATAGCGTAACCTAAATCTCTCCACAAACGGTAAACCCCTATACACTCTGCTCTTTGTTCGGGATGTGTATAAATCTGCTAGGGCAGCTAAAAATATTGGGTATACCAAAGCAGTTCCTATCCCTAATAATACAGCAGCAATAAAAACATTAAGGTAACTACTAGCGTAGGCAATCATAAAAATTCCAATTACTTGCACCAGCATGCCCAATACAAGTAGTGTTTTTTTAGAATACTTATCGCCTAGAGCACCCGTAAATAGCTGTCCTATTCCCCAAATAGTTGGATAAACAGCTGCAAGAATACCGATTTCAGTTATACTAAAAGAAAGAGAATACAGAAAGAGTGGTAATAAGCCCCACATCATCCCATCGTTTAGATTATTCGCTAGCCCAGCGAGTGTAATACTCGAAAGGTTAGGATTAGAGAAGGTGGTTTCCTTAAAAACATTTTTTAGTTTCGGTTGGCTGCTCGTTTGACTTTCTAATACAGCAAAAGACTGGGTGTCTTTTACAAATAGTATAGATGAGAAAAGGCCTAAAACAACTAAGGCAAAAGCGAGGTAAAAAGGGTAGGGGTAGAGCCCGTATTCTGTGGCAATATAAGCACTTAAAAAAGCCATTAATCCAACGGCTAAATAACCGGCAGACTCATTTATTCCCATGGCAAGACCTCTGTTTTTAGCACCTACTAAATCAATTTTCATGATTATGGTACTCGACCAAGCCAATCCTTGGTTGATGCCCAAAAACACGTTTGCCCATAAAATCCAAGTCCAGCTTTGAGCGTAAAACAATAAAAAAGGTACTGGGATTGCAAATAACCAACCGGCAACTAAAAGTCGCTTCCGGCCGTATTTATTTGCGAGCCTTCCCATAAAATAGTTGGTAAGGGCTTTGCTAATTCCAAAGACAATAATAAAACTAAGAATGGCAGTTTTTACTACCATTCCAAATTCTACTTCTGCTATTTGTGGGAGTATAGAGCGTTCTAATCCTACCATACCCCCTACAAAAGCATTTACCAATACCAGTAGTAAAAATTGCGGTAGGTTTTCTCTTAAGCCTAATTTA
The DNA here is from genome assembly GCA_965183875.1 of Flavobacteriales bacterium. Taxonomy (GTDB): domain Bacteria; phylum Bacteroidota; class Bacteroidia; order Flavobacteriales; family UBA7430; genus UBA6772. The sequence continues at coordinate 76,923 of CBCYMK010000004.1, forward strand.
TTAGTCACGTATTAAGATTTTATTCGTGAGGTTTTTTACAGCAAAAATGTAAATTATCGTAGGCTACAGGATCGGCTTTAACCGAATCGGCAGAATAACCTAAATCGCTAATAAGGTTTCTAATATGTGCAGCAGAGGTTCTGTCGTTGCGGTATTTTACAGTTAGTACTCCTGTTTCCACATCCATTTCAGCGTATTTTAAACCTTTTTCAAAAACTAAGTTTTTATCGATTATAAGTTCCTTACACATATCGCAAACGGCAGAGGTTTGAATTTCTACAGTTTCAACTTTTTTGGCTTTCGTTTTGTTTTGTGCCATCGTAGAAGTTGTTAGTACTACGGCTAATATCCATGCTAAATTTTTTCATGTTTTTTTGTTTAATCGTTAAATGTCATTCTTATACCCGAATAGAATTTTCTTCCCATTACAGGCCCCCAAATCATAGCGGCATCAAAGTCGTCTGAGAATGGGTTTTCTACACTTCTAATTGGGTTGTCTTGGGTAAAATTCAATGCATTCTCTACCCCAATATACCAATCGAATTTTTTAAACCTACGGGTAAAACTGACTCGATACTAAGTTGAAGTTTGGCGACCACGACTCGTCAATTACTCCCTTAGCAGGAATCCTACTAGGACCTATATTTTGTACTGTAATGTTTATATCCCACTTATTTAACCAAGCAGCATAAGACACCTGAGCTAAGGATCGGTATTTTGCTACAAAAGGCATAAAGTTTGCCTGCCCTGTTCCATCGCTACCATAAGTAGTTTTGGTCTCGTTCCACTTTTGAGCAAACTTCAACTCCCAACCTTCGGCAGGTTCTATAGAAGCATCAATTTGTAGACTTGTAGAATACGAGTTTCCCTCTAAATTATAGATCCTAATTTTGTCTCCCTGCTCTATGTCTACCACCACTTGATTGTTAAAGTCTGTTTGGTAGAA
>CBCYMK010000005.1:0-57161 GCA_965183875.1 Flavobacteriales bacterium
TTCGTATTTATTAGGGAGCTATACTTTAATGAATGCTATAGATTGTGTGGATTCTATAGCTGCAAATACCGTCTATGAAAATGAATTTTGTTCTATAACTGAAAATAGGCTTCAGTTCTTCGAGGAGGATTTGCTTTTTATTTCCAATCAGAAGCTTAATGCAGATTATCGAGATTCTATAAACATTATTTTTATGGACAAATATAGAAATGATGTGGCCTTAGTAAATAAGCTGTTCTCTCCAGAACTTGTATTGTTAAATCCAGCAATTTCTAAAAACAAAAGAACTAGACTCTTGCAATTATGGGCTGACTTAAACGTTGAGGTAGTTGATTTGATGGATGAGGCTTTTGTACGAAGCTATTAGTTTATAGTTTTAGTTGCTTGTCGATACTCTGCTCTAATGAAATAATTGTTTCTGTACGTTGTATACCCTTAACCGATTGAATATCCTCGTTAAGTACGTGCCGCATATGTTTGGTGTTTTTGCAAGTGATTTTTGCAAATATGCTATATACACCAGTAGTGTAATGGGCTTCAACAATCTCAGGGATACCTTCCATTTGTTTTATTACCTCCTTGTAGTTTGATCCTTTCTCTAAGTAGATGCCTAAGAACGCAGTTAAGTCGTAGCCTAATAATTCATAGTTTAGGTCTAAGCGACTTTTTTTTATAAGCCCTGTATCTTCCATTTTTTTCATGCGTACATGAATGGTTCCTGCAGAAACAAGTATTTTTTTTGCTATTTCGGTGTAGGGAGTCTTTGCATCTTTCATTAAAATTGATAAAATACTTCGATCTACTTTGTCAATTTGATAAGGTTTGTCCATAGAATTGTTTGTTAATTTTCAATATGATAATCAAATATAAGTTAAATTATTAATAATGTAAAAATTCATCTATAAGTATGTTTTTATCATAATTTAATATTGTTTTTTCTATATTTACTACAGTTAATCGCAACAAACATTGTGGGGTGATGAAACTGGCAGACATGCCCTCCTGTCTCGAGGGTGGAGATTTTGGCATAAATCCCTGGACTAACCACTCCGTGAAGGTTCGACTCCTTCTCCTACAGCAACAAAAAAGGCTCATTTGAATAATTCAAATGAGCCTTTTTTTAATACTATATTAGTTTATCGATTCTTAAACACATGGTTTATAATTTTATGGGTAGCTCCAGATCTTTCTTTAACATAGCTTTTACTTTTAGCTTTTAGTTCGCTCCACTTTTTAGGGCGAGTAAAAAGGTGGTCGCAGTGAGCTATTAGTTCTTGAGCCGAGTTAATTTCTAGGGCAACTCCAATATTTTTTAATTCATTAGCTTCTTGGAATTTTTCGTTTTTGGGCCCTATGAAAATTGGCATTCCAAAGGTGGCCGCTTCTAAAGTATTGTGAATTCCTTTTCCAAAGCCTCCTCCAATATAGGCTATGTCGGCATAAGCATAAAGAGAGCTTAGTAGTCCAATATTATCTATAACGAGTACATCTGCAGTAGCTATATTTTGTTCTGTAGCTTCACTGTAAAGTAAAACCTTGAGATTAAAAAGGGTTCTTAGTTTTTCAATCTGTTCGGGGTTTATTTCATGTGGGGCAATCACATATTTAAATCTAGTACTGTAATGTTTAGCAAACTCAACAATAAGTTCTTCCCCTTTTCGCCAGGTGCTACCACCAATAAATAGCGGTTTATCTTGTTTAAACAGTTTAAGTAAGGGCAGCTCTTTAGCTTTATTAGTAATGTCTATCACCCTGTCGAATCTGGTGTCTCCAGTAGTATTTACCTGAGTAATATTTCGGGTAAGTAACATGTATTTAGAATCTTCATTCTGCACAAAATAGTGATCTATTTTAGCTAGAATTTCAAGCATCCATTTACCTTTCTTTTTAAAGAAATATTGATTGCTTCTAAAGATTGCCGAAATCACATAATGTTGGTGTTTTCTCTTCTGTAGTTCATTTAAATAGTTTGCCCAAAAGTCATATTTTACAAAAAAGGTGAATTTTGGATTTACCAATTCTATAAAACGTTTTGCATTCTCTTGAGTATCTAAAGGAAGGTAGCATATATAATCTGCTAGCGGATAGTCTTTGCGAATCTCGTAGCCAGAAGGAGAGTAGAAGGTGACTAAAATTTTAAATTCTGAATAGTTCTTTTTCAGAGTTTCTATTAAGGGTCTAGCTTGTTCGAATTCTCCAAGTGAAGGCGCATGAATCCAAATTACCTCATCATTTTTAGTGATTGATCTTTCTAAATACGCAAAGGTGTTTTTTCTACCCTCAATCCAAAGTTTGGCCTTGTGGTTCTTAAGTGAAGCAATACGAATAGCATATCCATAGAGTTTTATGCCTATATGGTAGAGTTTAGGAATCAATAATAGTAGTATTTTTCGTCCGATTTTTTATATAGAGGGAAAGTCCAGCCAAATTTTAGCCCACTTAGTAAGTCAAGTCTATTGTCTTCGTAAGCGGTTTGAGCATTATAGTCGTACATCCTCACATCTTGTGTAAAAGCTTGGATAAATTCTAAACCTATAAAAAAGTTTATTTTCTGACTATTAGAAAAATACCTGTAACCGATAAATTCTGAGATACTTACTCCCATACTTAAGCGGTCGTATCCTTTAAGCATTTCACTATTTAGTTGTGGTGCTTGATTTCCTATATCCTCAATACGAATTTTATGGTACATATATCCGAGTCCAGCTTGTACAAAGAAACCCGAATTATTGTTAGGTGCTAGAGTAGGTATAATTTTACCGACTACAAATTGAGCCTGAGCTCCTCTTTCCCAAAAACGTATACTCGCGGTGTTTCCGTTTACGTCTATAATGTCGATAGAGTCTGCAGTAATAATGTTAATTATGTCATCTTCTAATAGGGTAGAACCCGCTAGTCCTGCGGCATCTACTCCCCAGTAAAAGTTGTTTTTGTTTTTTAAATGGAAGCCTACCCCAAAAAGGTTGCTGTTCCCAAAACGATCTGCTAAATCTCCTCCAGGTATATGAAAGCTAGCATTAAGATTGATCATGGGAATGCGGATAGCTTCTTTTGATAGATCTTCTTGGGCAAAAAGGCTTAGTTGTAGGCCTATAAATAATAAGAGTAAATAGCGTGTTTTCATCGTCGATTTATATACTGCTAAAGTAAAAATATTTCAGTCCATTGTACAAACAAAATTGATTGGATTATATTGTGTTCAAAATGTATCTTTACTGAATCTGAATGACGGTTATGAAAAACATACAAATGGTTGACTTAAACAGTCAATACATTAAAATACAAAAAGAAGTTGATCAGGCTATACAAGAGGTAGTGCATTCTAGCTCTTTTATAAATGGTACAGTAGTGAAAGAGTTCTCCTCCTCGCTAGCCAACTATTTATCTGTTGCCAATGTTATTCCCTGTGGGAATGGTACCGATGCCTTGCAAATTGCCTTAATGGCTTTGGGCCTTAAAAAGGGCGATGAGGTAATTTGTCCTGACTTCACCTTTGTGGCTACTGCAGAGGTTGCCGCTCTTTTAGGGCTCAAGACTATTCTTGTGGATGTAGATCCCAAAACTTTTATGCTTTGTGTTGAGTCTATTGAGAAAGCAATTACACCAAATACCAAAGCCATTATACCCGTACATTTATTTGGCCAATGTGCACCTATGGAGGAGATTCTACTATTAGCTAAGAAAAATAATTTGTTTGTCGTGGAAGATGCTGCCCAAGCAATAGGTGCCGAGTATACCTTTTCTGATGGTAGTATAGCTAAGGCAGGTACTATGGGGAATATAGGGACAACCTCTTTCTTTCCCTCTAAAAATCTAGGCTGTTTTGGAGATGGTGGCGCCATTTTTACCAACGACGATTCTCTTGCCTTGAAGTGTAAATCAATTACTAATCACGGAATGAATACTCAGTACTCTTACGAATGTGTAGGGGTAAACTCTCGTTTAGATTCTATCCAAGCTGCTGTGTTGAATATTAAACTGTCTTATTTGGATTCATATAATGCATCAAGACTAAAGGCTGCTAATTATTACGATACTGCTTTTGCCGATTGTGAGTTCTTAGTAATTCCTTATAGAAGTGAACAATCCACGCATGTATTTCATCAGTATACTTTAAAGTTAGACTCCAAAATTAATAGAGAGGAGTTGATCTCCTATATGAATAATAAAGGGATACCAGTTAAAGTCTATTATCCAAAACCATTACATAGTTTCGGTCCTTATAAACAAGAGATGGCTACAGAAAACGATTTTAGGGTAACCAATAGTTTGTGTTCAAGTGTGATTTCTCTTCCTATTCATACCGAATTAAATGAAGAAGCTATGAAATATATTACAAACTCATTAGTAGATTTTTTTTAAGGAATTTCTAAAAACCTACACCATTCAACTAATAACAATTCCTTATTTTTGCTCAAAATTCAAGCACATGGAAAATATCAAAAACTATATAGAACAGCACAAAGACCGTTTCTTAGAAGAATTAATGGACTTACTGCGTGTTCCTTCAATTTCTGCTGACCCTGCTTATAAGCAAGATGTATTAAAAACTGCAGAGATTGTTAAGGCTCGTTTATTAGAAGCTGGAGTAGATTCAGCTGAGGTATGCGAAACTCCAGGTTACCCAATCGTATATGCTGAGAAGATGGTAGATCCATCCTTGCCAACAGTATTGGTTTACGGTCATTACGATGTACAGCCTGCAGATCCTATTGAGTTGTGGACAAGCGGTCCTTTTGAACCAGTTATCAAAAAAACGGAAGCACATCCTGAGGGAGCTATTTTTGCGCGTGGTGCTTGCGACGATAAAGGTCAGATGTATATGCACGTGAAAGCTTTCGAATTGATGATGAATACAGAAACATTACCTTGTAATGTGAAGTTCATGATCGAAGGAGAGGAAGAAGTAGGTTCTGAGTCTTTAGATGGATTTGTAAAAGCAAACAAAGAGAAGTTATCTTCTGATGTAATCTTAATTTCTGATACTGGAATGTTGGCTAACGACATACCATCTATAACTACCGGTTTACGTGGCCTGAGTTATGTAGAGGTAGAGGTTACAGGTCCTAACCGCGATTTACACTCAGGTTTATACGGTGGCGCAGTAGCGAATCCGATTAATATTTTAACACAAATGATTGCCTCTCTTCAGGATGAGCAAAATAGAATTACCATTCCTGGTTTTTACGACGATGTAATAGAGCTTTCTCTAGAAGAAAGAGCAGAGATGGCAAAAGCACCTTTTAGTTTAGATGCTTATAAAAAAGCATTAGAGCTTACCGATGTTCACGGAGAAGATGGTTATGTAACTATGGAGCGTAACTCTATTCGTCCTACTTTAGATGTAAACGGAATTTGGGGAGGTTATACAGGAGAAGGAGCAAAAACGGTTATTGCTTCTAAAGCTTACGCTAAAATTTCTATGCGTTTAGTGCCAGGGCAAGATCCAGATAAAATTACAGAATTATTCTGCAAGCACTTCGAAAGTATTGCGCCAAAGTCTGTTACTGTAAAAACAATGCCTCACCATGGTGGGATGCCGTATGTTTCGCCAACAGACGATTTAGGTTATAAAGCTGCTAGCTTGGCTATGACGGATACATTTGGTAAGAAACCTGTTCCTGTTCGTAGTGGAGGTAGTATTCCTATTGTAGCTTTGTTTGAGCAAGAATTAAATGTGAAATCTATTCTTTTAGGTTTCGGTTTAGATTCTGATGCCATTCACTCGCCAAACGAACACTACGGTGTATTCAATTACTTTAAAGGAATTGAAACAATTTCGCGTTTCTACAAACACTTTACAGACTTAACGAAGTAAGATTTATACGATACTAAAAAAGCCCACTAGAAATTCTAATGGGCTTTTTTTATGAATAAAACTTGTTTTACATGAATAATAATGCCCCTATCATTCCAATACCATAAATAATAATAATTACTATAGTGTAAATTCCAAAGAATTTAAATTGTGACTTTAAATATTTAAAAGCTTCAACCATGTTTTTGTTACTATCATTAGATAATGCAAAGTTCATATTACGAGAAAACTTATACATATAGTAAATTGGAGGAAAGTATAATGCAGCTATTAATAAATATACAATCAGAAATAATCCATTAGTTAAAACGAAGTCGTCATTATTACTATCAATTTCAGATATGAAAAAACTCATTATTATTAATATGAGAACAAAAAGACTGAGGCCAATAAAACCTACAATAGATAAGAATTTTGACCATTTTTGAATTTCACTTAAATAGTTTTTTGATACCGCATCGATTACTAGTTGCGGCTGGCTGTCTTGATTATTCATTCGAATATGATTTAATTGAAATTAAATTGAATGTGAAGATAGATATTATTTTTGCTTTTTAAGGCATGTGTTCAGTCCACATTTTAATAATGATACATGCAATTGAGAATGTATAAAGTATCGTTTTCTACTTTGTATACTAAACGGTGTTCAATATTTATTCGTCTCGAATACCAGCCACTCAATCCATGTTTCAGTGCTTCTGGTTTACCGATTCCTTTATAAGGTGATCGTTTGATTTCTTGTATGAGTTTTCTGACTTTTCTTGACTTAGCAATGTCCTTGTCAAGCCAGTATTCAAACTCTTTCCAAGCATCTTCATGCCATAATACTTTCATTAAAATTCTTTTACATTAAATTTTTCATCGTTTTTAAAGTCACTTATTCTATCTAATAATACTTGAGCGTTTTTCGGAGACTTTAATAAATAAAAGGTTTCCTGCATAGCATTGTAGTCCTCTTCGGAAAGAATGACTACGTTGCCACTTTTACTTTTAACTTTCAGAGGAGTATTGTCGCCAATAACCATTTTTATATAGTTAAAAATATTACTTCTAAATGTTGAGATTGATTTGAGTTCCATGGAATATTTATTTCTAATCAAATATACTAAACCACTTAATAATGTACAAGTTTATTGTACGTTACTGTGTTGCGTTTATAAATACCATATTTTCCTATTCCCTAAATCACTTTTCCCTTTTTCTACTATCTTAGCCGAATGAAATTACTCAAATGGATTCCTCTTTTTTGTTCTATGTTCCTGTATGCACAGGAGTCAGATACAACTGGTTCTTTTTGCAATCTCCAACTAGATACATTATGGTATAAGGAGTCTTGTAATTCATTTTCTGATAGAGATGAAGAAATATTACTAGGCTTTGATATTCTTAGAAATAGCCCACAAACTAATTTTGGAGCACCTATAATTGGCTGGTTTTGGCAAGCCAATCAGTCTGCTGATATACGTATTGGAGATCGTATTATAGATTTTGGCGCTCCTCAGAGTTTCGAGTCACCGTACTACGCTCAAAACTTCCCACACACTCAAATTATTTATTCTCAAGCTTATTCCGAAGGGCAAAGATTAAATTTCACTCATTCTAGAAGGTATAAATATGGAAGTGTAAATCTAGATTACGATCGTTTGGTTTCGCTAGGCTACCTAACACATGAAAAAAATAAATACACAAAGTTTTCGCTTCAAGGAAATTTCAAACATCCAGTAATCCCTTACGAATCTCAAATTCGGTTATATACCTTTAAAAATGAGTCTCAATGGAATGGGGGGCTATCTGATGATAGCCTATTCTTGTCTGGAGCACAGACTAACTGGGATCTGTTACCTGTTAACTGGGTGAACTTAGAAAGTAGTACTAAGCATATAGGATTAGATTGGACACATTCTTATGACTTTGGTGATGCATCAAAACTCTCTTATGAAATTAATTTATCCCAGGATTCTCTTTTCTACGTAGGTCTTCAAGATGATTCTCTTTTTTACCCAGTTCGTTTAGATTCCGCCTCTACTTATCAAAGAGTTTTTTCGGATGTAAAAAACACCTTAAAATGGTCTCAGAAAATTACAGATGATAAGTCTTCAAGCATAGGAGTTCGACAACAAAGCTTTAAGTCTAATATATCTTCGGTTAATAAATGGACTGCTTTTGCTTCTTTTGAGTCCTATAAATTCAAAAATGACCTGTATATTGAATACGGAAAAGCAGAATTGGAAACGTTTACTTTATTGGCAAGTTATACTCAGGGTATTAATCTAAAAGGGATTTCTAATAAAATAAAATTAGCTTACCATAGAACTAACCCGAACTGGATGCAGGATAATGCATCTATACTCAATCAGGATTTAAATTTTATTTGTGTTATTGAAAATAGTAATCCAATAATCGATCGCTTTATAGAATGGGATTCTTATATAGGCGAGAACCTTAAGTTTAGTACAGCCTACCATTCTATTGAAGGCTTTAATTATTTTAACTCTGCGGGTGTACGAACAATTGCTGATGAAGATGTAAATGTGTTTCAAGCACAAGTAATACATCATTTAAATGCTGGTAAATTACATTGGAATGGTGTAACTGCTTATCAAAATAGCTCCAGCGATAATTTACCTTTGGCTAATCTGTTAGTAAACCAAAAAATTTATTGGCAGGGTAATATCTTTAAACAAGCTACAGAAACCCAAATAGGAGTGAGGTCTTTGTATAGATCTACACATCCAGGAATTACATACGCTCCTTTATTAGGGGATTTCTATATGAATTCAAAAAGCCAAACAGAAGGAAGTATGCGTTTAGATGTGTTTGCTAATTTTAAAATTAAAACGGTTAAGGTTTATTTAGCTTACGAACACTTTAATTCCCTATGGCAAGGCGAACAATATATCCTAAACCCATACCCAATGGCAAAGCCTACTTTTAGACTGAGCTTAATTTGGAATTTTTATGATTGATTTTTGGTCGAATGTATCTGTTCGCTAGTCTAAAGTAAATTATTTTCCTACTTCTTGCCTGTACCTTCAGCTATCTTTGATGGTATAGAAACTACACATTCTTGTATCTGATCTGTAAGGGAGTATTTTTGATCTCTTGGAATTTTTTCTCCAAATATGTATATCTGCTTACACCGTAAAATACTTTTCTACCAGACTCCTAAATCTTTAAATTTATGCATAGTTATATTAATTGACTATTTCATGAATTTACAATTTTTCGCCTTATCATTAAATACTAGCTAACAGATACCAACTACTAGCTACTTTCTTTTTACTTTAGCCTTGAAAAGCTATAGCCATGACATCATCCCAAAATATACTCGTTACCGGAGCGGCAGGATTTATCGGTTCTCACGTACTTCGATTGATGGTTTTAAAATACCCAAACTATAAGTTTGTAAACTTAGATTTACTCACTTATGCGGGGAATCTTGAGAATATCTCTGATCTAGAGAATGCTTCAAATTACACCTTTGTGAAAGGAGATATTTGTGATGAGTCTCTAGTGAAAGACCTTTTTGAAGAACACAGTATTTCAAGCGTTATTCACTTGGCTGCCGAGTCACATGTAGACAGGTCTATTGAAGATCCTATGGCATTTATTCAAACTAATGTTCTGGGTACCGTAAATTTATTAAACGCTGCCAAAGAGGCTTGGAAAGGAGATTTCAACGGGAAATTATTCTACCATGTTTCTACCGATGAGGTGTATGGTTCTTTAGGGAAAACAGGGTTGTTTACCGAAACTACTTCTTACGACCCGCGTTCACCGTACTCCTCCTCAAAAGCGAGTTCCGATCATTTTGTTAGAGCTTATGGGAATACTTACGGATTACCATTCGTAATTTCTAATTGTTCTAATAATTACGGGCCTAATCAATTCCCAGAAAAATTAATTCCCTTATTTATTAATAATATAGTGGAGGAAAAGGCGCTTCCTGTTTATGGCGATGGACAATACACTAGAGATTGGTTGTATGTAATTGATCATGCTACAGCAATTGATGCTATTTTTCATAAGGGTAGAGAAGGAGAAACTTATAATATTGGTGGTTTAAACGAGTGGACAAATCTAGATTTAATTCACCTTTTGTGTGAGTTGATGGATACCAAGCTTAATAGGTCTAAAGGAAGTTCAGCTGATTTAATTACCTATGTAAAAGATAGACCTGGCCACGATAAGCGCTATGCTATAGATGCCACAAAGTTGTGTAAGGAGTTGAGTTGGAGTCCATCTGTGGATTTCCGAGAAGGCTTATCAAAGACTATCGACTGGTACCTAGAAAATAATGACTGGATGAAGAGTATTACCTCTGGAGATTATAAAGCTTACTACGAAAAGCAATACATCAAAAGATGATTTCGATTTTTAAAAATATATTTTCCAAGAAAGAGGAGCTTGATATAGATTTCTCTCAGATTGCTGTAGATATGCATTCACACCTCATTCCTGGTATTGATGATGGCTCTAAATCAATGGCGGATACTGTTGCTATGCTACAAGGATTTAAAGATTTAGGTTACAAGAAAATTATTACCACTCCTCATATAATGAGTGACTATTATCAAAACTCTCCCGAAACTATATTACCAAAAGCGCTAGAAATAGATAAGAAATTAGGGGGTAGCATCGCTTTTTCTGCGGCAGCAGAATACTATTCTGATTCTGAATTTTTACAGAAATTAAAAGAGGAGGACTTACTCTGTATCTCCGAAAACAAATTACTATTTGAGTTTTCTTTTCTGGAAGAACCTACAAATGTAAATGATGTTGTTTTTCAAATCCAACTCCAAGGGTACCAACCAATTTTGGCTCATCCAGAACGTTATCCATATTTTACAAAAAAGAATAAAGGTATAGCTCGATTTAGAGAATTAGCTGAGCGTGGTGTAGACCTTCAACTAAATATGCTTTCTCTTATAGGGCATTATGGACCAGAAGTAAAGAAAACTGCTGAGCAACTTATCGACGCTAATTTAGTTTCTTGGGTCAGTTCAGATTGTCATCATCTGATGCATATGAAACTCATAAAAGAAAAAGTTTCTAAGTCTATTTATCTTCAAAAATTAATTGATTCGGGAGACTTGAAAAATAGAAGCTTGTTGTAGTTCTTAGTTGTTTGTTTATGGTTGTTTGTTGTTGGGTTTAGAGAGTTATAATAAATAATTAAAATGATAAGATATGAATGTAATTCAAAAGTATACCGATTTAGAGGTATGGCAGAAAAGTCGTGACTTAACAAATTCTATTTATACGATTAGTAAGTCTTTCCCAGTAGATGAGCGTTTTGGTCTGACAAATCAAATGAGACGCTGTGCAGTCTCAGTACCTAGTAATATCGCCGAAGGATGTGGCAGGAGTAGTTTTAAAGAAACTATTCGTTTCCTCTATATTGCCCGAGGTTCGCTATATGAGTTAGAAACTCAGCTTTATATTTCTCAAGATCAAAACTTCGTAAATAAAGTAACTACACAAAGAATACAAGAAAATATAATTACCTGTAAGAAATTATTGAACGGCTTTATCAATTACTATAAATCCAAACTTGATTAGTTACAGGCTTTGTTAAATACTTAGTTGTACGTTTATAGTTGATTGTTATTGGGCTTAAATAAACAATGAACGACTTTATTAATTACGATAAGTCGTTTTTTACCTGAGTTTAAGTGACCCCATCCACCATCCACCAACCATCCACCAACATCCACCAACCACCAACCAATCAACTACACTTCAGCTGACTCAGTAGGCATTTTACGGTCTACTTTTTTTACCAATCCTTGAAGAACTTTTCCAGGACCTACTTCTGTAAAACTTGAAACACCATCGGCAATCATTTGTTGCATAGTTTGAGTCCATCGTACTGGAGCTGTAAGTTGTGCTACTAAATTTTTCTTTATCTCCTCTGGATCTGTAATAGCAGTAGCCGTTACGTTTTGGTATACAGGACAACTGGGTTTATTAAAGCTAGTAGACTCGATTGCTTTTGCTAATTCTTCTCTTGCTGGTTCCATAAGAGGAGAGTGGAATGCTCCACCAACAGGTAAAACAAGAGCTCTACGAGCTCCAGCTTCTTTCAGCTGTTCACATGCATCGTTTACTGCGTCTATAGCTCCAGAAATTACTAATTGCCCAGGGCAGTTATAGTTTGCGGCAACCACAATACCATCTACCTTAGCACAGATATCTTCTACAACATTATTTTCCAAGCCTAAAATTGCAGCCATGGTAGAAGGTTCTGCTTCACAAGCAGCTTGCATAGCTAATGCTCTTTTAGAAACTAATTTTAAACCATCTTCAAAAGCTAAAACTCCAGAAGCTGTAAGTGCAGAAATCTCTCCTAGAGAATGTCCTGCAACCATTTCTGGTTTAAAGCTATCACCTAATAATTTCGCCAATATTGTAGAATGTAAAAATATTGCCGGTTGTGTAACTTTCGTTTGCTTTAACTCTTCAGCCTCTCCTTCAAACATAATGTCTGTAATACGGAAGCCTAAAATATCGTTGGCTTGTTCAAAAAGTGCTTTTGCTTCTGCCGAAGCTTCGTATAAGTCCTTACCCATTCCTGAGAATTGAGCTCCTTGACCTGGGAAAACGTATGCTTTCATATTTTTATTTTTAAGCCCTTAGCGTACACTATTAGCTGTTTTTTTTATGCTTCTCACCAACAACCAACAACTAGCTACCAGTAACTATAATTATCTACTCAATCCTTTAACTAAACTCATGAATTCCTGACGTGTAATGTCTTCGTCCATAAAAGCACCCGAGAATGCTGAAGTTGTAGTTACTGAATTTTGTTTTTGTACTCCACGCATTTGCATGCATAAGTGTTGTGCCTCAATACATACAGCTACCCCTTGAGGTTTTAGTGTTTCTTGTAGACAATCTCTTATTTGATCGGTTAATCGTTCCTGTACCTGAAGTCTACGTGAAAAAGCATCTACCATACGAGGGAATTTACTCAAGCCTACTATATGTCCACTAGGGATATATGCGATATGGCACTTCCCGAAAAACGGCAACATATGGTGCTCACATAAAGAATATACTTCTATGTCTTTAACAATGACCATTTCATCGTATTTCTCTGCAAACATTGCTGATTTTAAAATTTCAGCGGGGTCTTGGTCGTAACCTTGAGTGAGGTACTGCATAGCCTTAGCAACACGCTCAGGAGTCTTAAGTAGACCTTCTCTTTCGGTGTCTTCACCAATATGTGTTAAGACTTCTTTAAAATGCCCAGATAAAGCATCTGTACAAGCTTCATCGTAGTGTTCTGTTTTTTTATAAGCCATAATTATTAACCGAAATATTCAACAAAGTTATTTTCTGTTTCCTGAATTTTAATACAGTGTAATTCTACACCCATATTTTTTACAGGAACGGCTAGTTGATTCCATATCTCAATAGCCAAAACTTCTGTAGAGGCCATTTTACCCTTCATAAAATCAACATCTAAATTGATGTTTTTATGATCGAGTTTATCAATTACCTTCTCCTTTATTACAGGACTTAAATCTTTTAGGTTTACTACAAAACCGGTTTCAGGGTTTACTTCTCCCTTCACGGTAACAAAAAGAACAAAGTTGTGACCGTGCCAATTTTCGTTTGAACAAGGGCCAAAAACTTCTAAGTTTTTTGCGGCATCCCACTCTGGGTGTACTAATTTATGTGCAGAGCAAAAGCGCTCTCTTCTGGTGATGTAGATCATCGTTTCTGTAATTTTTTACCCTGCAAATATATACTTTTTTGCTTGTTTGTGGCTAGCTACTCGTTGTTGTACTCGAATATTTAAAACCTAGAACTACAAACCTGCATACAACAACAATTTACTACCTTTGAAAATATGAAAACTCTACTTGTTGTAGCCACACTTTTAGAAATAAAACCTCTTTTAGAAAGGGCTCAAAAAAAGACTTTTAGTAATTCTCTCTATACCTATTGTATTAATGGTAAAGAGGTAGATGTTGTCTGTACTGGTGTAGGTATGGTAGCTACTGCTTTTCATCTGGCTACTGTATTGGCCACTAATAAGTATCAGTTTGTAATTAATGCTGGTATTGCTGGGTCCTTTGATAAAAGCCTGCCTCTAGGTGCGGTGGTAGAGGTGGTAGAAGATCAGTTCTCTGAAATGGGCGCAGACGATAACGGGAATTTCATGTCGCTTATAGATTTAAACCTAATGAGTTCTAATGAATTCCCATATCAGGCGGGACTGCTAAATAATAAACAATCTGGTATAAGCTTATCATATCCCAAGGTAAAAGGAATTACTGTAAATACGGTACATGGTAGTGAGCAGACTATACAAAAGACAATAATTCGTTGTTCTCCACAGGTAGAAAGTATGGAAGGAGCAGCCTTTTTTTACGCATGTAAATCTGCAAAAACTCCCTGTCTTCAAATACGGTCTATTTCAAATTATGTAGAACGTAGGAATAGGGCTTCTTGGAATATCCCATTGGCAGTAAATAATTTAAATACAGAACTATTGAAGCTCCTCTAATGAAAAAGTTAAGCATAGGTTTTTCTCCCTGTCCAAACGACACTTTTATTTTTGATGCACTTATCCATGGTAAAATTAATACCGAAGGATTAGAGTTTGAAGTGCATATGGCTGATGTAGAAGAGCTCAATCAAATGGCTTTTCGTGGAGACTTGGATATTACCAAATTAAGTTATCACGCTTTCTTGCATATTTTAGAAGAGTATATCATGATGGATTCTGGATCTGCCTTAGGCAATAACTGTGGCCCCTTATTAATTAAAAATTGTGGCTCAGCAAATCCAACAGAAACCGATTTAATTGCCATTCCAGGGAAGTATACCACTGCAAATTTCCTTTTGAATTATGCCTTTCCAGATTTACAGAATAAAAAAGAAATTATTTTTTCTGATATCGAATTGGCTATACAAAACAATAAAGTAGGTGCTGGACTTATAATTCATGAAAACCGTTTTACTTATGCCGATAGAGGTTTTGAAAAAGTACGGGATTTAGGTGAGTACTGGGAGCAAAATACTGGCATGCCCATTCCATTAGGAGGTATAGCTATTAAAAGAAATTTAGATAAATCCCTGCAAGAAAAAGTACAGAGACTTATTCGTAAAAGCTTGGAATATGCCTTCGCTAATCCTGCTGAAAGTTTGAACTTTGTACAGAAGCACGCTCAAGAAATGGATGCTGAAGTGATGCAAAAGCATATTAACTTATATGTAAATGATTACAGCCTTTCTTTAGGTGAAAAAGGAAAAGCGGCTATTAAGTATATGTATGATTTTTCTGTAGAGAAGAAACTGATTGCTGCTACTGACGAAGAGTTGTTTGTGTGATATTATTCAAGCTAAAATCTACGGAAACAATTTGTAAATATCATTCCTCTTTACGAAACGAGCTATTGTCAGCTTCTCTTCAGAGTAGAATAAACCTAATCTATAGTCACCAATTCTAATTCTGTAAGCAAAAGGATGCCCGCTTTGTTTTTTGTGGTTCTTTATAGAACTTAAATCTTCAGCTGACTTTAATTCTAGTAAAACAGCTTTTACTTTTTGAAGCAGCTTTTTGTCCTTTACCTTTTTCAGATCTTTTAAAAAAGAGTTTAGATAAATCAGCTCCATTACTTGTCTAAATAATCAAAAACATCCTCTTCAGTAACAGTCTCTTTTGCATCGACTTGTTGGATTAATAACAGTAATCCTAGGTCTCCTTTCTCTTCTTTACTTAGGCTATTTATACGCTCCTGTTCTTTGTGTTCAACATAAAAGTGAATAGCTTTTTCCATTAAGGATTTAACGCTTATATCTTCGAAAACTGAAAGCAACTTCACTTTTCGAAGTATAGAATCATCTAGGTCTATGTTTTTTCTCATAATGTGTATTTTATACAAATATATATAATATGTTTTTACCCCCTTAGGTTTGTGATTTCATTATATTCTTTTGGGGTTTAGACTAGCAAAAAAAAACATTACAGCTTCTTATGAATTTTCTTAACGATTCTTTCCCCCTCAATAAAAATGTTTAAGAAATACATTCCTTCCGCTTGACCCTCTAGGTTTATACTACAGCTATTTGAATTAACATTTTTTTCTAAAACCTTTTTCCCTAATACTGAATGGACTTCTAGGCTTTCAATAAAACGAGAAGCTTCAATTCTAAATAGCCCAATAGATGGATTTGGTGAAATTTGAATTAGGTCTTTGTCTTGGTTATCTAAGGATAAGTTATTTATAGTGGTAGAATTTGTTTTTACGCAACCACTAGCATCTGTTATCGTTACAGTATAATATCCGTTCTCATAGATTTGTAGTTGGTGACTAGTTTCTTCCAGTATTTCTCCATCAAGAAACCAGCTGTAGATTGGGTTTTCAGCATCTGTGCTTATGGTAATAGTGGAGTCTATGGAGCTATAAACACTTTGGCTGCTATAGTTATAGCAGCTACCATCGTTAATATTTGCTAGTTCATTATAGTTACATGCCAAATTATCCATACAACCGTATATCAAAGTAAAGCAGCTAATAGAAGTTTCCCAACCTCCGTAGCTCACAGCATAGTCAGACGCGAATTTTATTGTTAATGCTCCCGAGGCATTAGTTTCGGTTGCACTAATAGTCTGCTGCATTAAGTCTGAATTTGTGGCATCGTCTACAAGTAGTGGCGCTAAAGTATTCACACCATCATATATCCACATATAATCGTAGTAGTTTTCGAGCTGAAAGAATTCAAAATATAAGGATACGTTTGAATTCGTATCCGTTGGATAAATTGTAATTATATACTCTTCATTATCGCTGTATGCCTCTTCACCTCCTGAATCAAATAATTTACTAGCACAACTACTAATCGAATCTTTTTCACCCATAAAGTAATTACATGAGCCATCGTGAAGGTTTGCAAACACAAAATAATTTTCTGCTAGGCTGTCTGTACAACCATACGTATCACAGAATCCATTGTTTAAATCTATTTCTATGCTATAGCTTCCGTTATCAGTAATAAGATATTCATAGTTGTAAAAGTCCTGTAAGCTACCAGATGAAAAGTTTAGTACTTGTTCTTTAATAGCGAAATAGTAAGTTCCTGTTTCCAGAAAAACTTCGAAAATTAAATCTCCATTAGATTCGTTTTGTGTAAATTTTTGAATAAACATCATTGTAGAATCGAATAGAGCTAGTTCAGGGTTGTTTAAGTAAGTAGGTTGGTTTTCCTCAACAAGGAATCGTAGAGATGAATATTCGGATATTGTAAATGTATAATACTGCCCTACATCTTGTAGATCGTAATTTATGGTGTCTATATGCTCGAAGTTTTCTTCACAGTTAAGCTCTATGGCAGTAGGATATAAACAAGAGCCATTGTCTAATTCGCTTGACTCTGTAAAGTTTAAAGCAAGGCTATCTACACAACCAAGAATAGGGCAGGAGCCATCGTTTATACTTAGATTTAATGTGTACTCCAAGCCAATTATTATTGTAGTACTAGCGGTGGCCTGAAATTCAAATAAAGTTTCTTCAGTAAAGGGATAATTTCTATTGTAAACAGAGAAATAGTATTGGCCGGGTGCTAGCAATACAGAGTAATCTGCTATATGGTTATAGTAATCGTAGCCTTTTGCTTCTATTAACTCTTTGTCTCCATTAAATAAATTTATATTAGGCCTATGGTCTGCATTTGTTTCCGAAATAAGCCCATCTAAATTGAAGGTAACTTCTGAGCTGTCATTTATAAAGAAACCATAATAATCAGTATTTTCAAATCCAGTTTGTTCGACTATATTTCCTTGCACTTCGGTATTACCACAGTATAGAGTATCTAAGCTTTCTACATAATAACAAATACTGTCGTTTACCGAATAATAGTATTGATTATTAATAGCAGACTCATCTGTACAGCCTGTATAGTCACAGTTTCCATCAAAAATAAGAATAGAGAAATCAGCCATTCCATAAGAGTGGTATTCATAAAATGAACTGGTGAAATAATCCTGTAAACTCCCTTCTTCAAAACCAGGACTACTTAATGTACTAGTCAAATAGTAGGTACCTGCATTCAATTCTAAGCTTTCGTTATAGTTGTTCAAGTTACCTTTGTAGATAAGTTCTTGCTGATCATTAAAGAGTAAGATGTTTAAATAGGTGAAACCCTGATAAACACTAATGTTTTGTATAGATAAATTGGATGGGCTTGCAAGATCAAACTCTAAATAATTCGTGTTTTCGAATCCCAATGGCTGTTCTATATTCATTTGTTGGAAGAGACTGTCTCCACATATAAGAGTGCCTAATGGGCTAGGGTATAAACAAGAATTGTCTAGAGTACTTGCTAGTGCGTCGTAGTTTATTGCAGTAGAGTCTGTACAGGCAGCGTAATCACAGTTTGGTGATTGTGCAGTTAAATAGAGCTTGTACTCGGAGGGAAAAAGAGAACTTTCTATTGCTAAGTTATAATACAGATCTATTGTATTTAGAGTTCCGTAAAGTGGTCCATTATGGTAAACTAAATAGTATGCCCCAGCATTTAAGCTAATGCTTTCGTGCACCACATAGTAATTACTTAGTTGTTGAACTAAATCGCCACTTTGGGTATAGATAGACGCATAAAGAGTAGGCGTTTGATTGCTGGAAAGAGGAAAGTTTACTGTAATACCAACCTCTAATTCAGTAGAGTCTGCTAATTCAAAATAATAGAAATCTGAATTTGTAAAACCCTCAGTGCTGGTAGAGTCATTGTAATTGTGTGTTAGCCCACAATCGAGTAAACCTAAATTAATAATTGTATCACAGCCCCCATCATCACTAGAGTAGTGTTCATTATAATTTAGCGCCATACTATCGGTGCATCCATAAAACTCACAGCTTTGGTCGTAAGCGAGTATCGAGAATAAAAAGTCCCCAGTGTATTGTGTGTTGGTCTGCATTGTATTATAATAGTCTAGCAAACTAGCTTCATAAAACTCTGGATTTGTCCTTGTAATAACTACATAGTATTCTCCAGCTTGTAGAAATTCAGCAACTTCTAAATAACTCGGATCGGTATACATAAAGGTTTTAATGTATTCTTTTTCCTCATTAAAGAGAAGGAGGTAAGCTCTAAAATTAGTGGTATTTGTTTCGCTAATTGTAAATTGAGTATAAGCATCATTTTCTAAGTGAAAACTTAAATAGCTGGAATTGTTAAATCCTATAACTTCTGTTAAGTATTGTAAGGTATCCACTTGTTGCCCACAAGTCAGGGTATCAAGAGGAGTTACAAAATGGCAGTCTTGATTTAGGGAAGCAAATGGATTGAAGTTTATCGCTAAACTATCTGTACAACCACTTAGGTTGCATGTACCGTCATAATACCCGAGATTTAAGTTGTAATAGAATGTTGCGTTATAGCTGTTGCTATTGTCAAAGTAAAATTCATTTAGATTAAACCCTAGCTCATACTCATCGGTATAATTCCCAGAAATACAAATTGTATAGGTGCCAGGGCTAAGTATGAGTTCCTCCTCTGCTTGAGTAAGTGGAACTGTGTAAAGTAAGTTGTTTTGGTTGTCGAACAATCTAAAATACGCAGTATAAATAGAAATGCTCGGTGTTTGATCGAAAGAAAACGAGAGGCTAGATGTGTTGCTGAGGTTAAATCTGTAATAGTTGCTATTGTGTTCACCACTGTGGTTCGTAATGTAATTACCTTGGTTGAGTACTTCTCCACAATCAATTAGTAGTTGTTCGGGATACTTACAGCTAGAATCGTCTACTGTAGCTAGTAGATTATAGTTAAGAGCATTTGTGTCGGTACATCCTGCGGTACAAATAGACTCGTTTTCTAGATACATAATATTTAGATCGTATACACCTTTGAGTTGAGCGCTGTTCATTACTAATGGTGTCAGTTGGTGCATGTATTCTATTGAGTTTAACTGAACAGTAGTAAGTTCTTGGTGTCTGTTAAGTACGGCGAGATAATGCGTTCCAGGATTTAAGTATATATGGTAATCTTCTATCAAAAAAGATTCCTGATGTGTTTCAATAGAGCGAACTCTCCTGTCCTCATCAAATAAAATTAGGGTAGGTCTAATGAAAGTGTTTGGCCATTCTGTAGAGCCTATTAAATTGATATTAAACTCAGAACTGTCTGTTAACTCTAATTGATAGTAATTTACATTCTCTATACCAAATAGGGTAGTATCTATGATGATAGACTCTAAGCCACAGGTAAGAGTACTAATTAATTGAGGGTAAAAGCAAGTACTGTCTGAAAGACTTGCAAACGGATTGAAATTTACTGCTAATGAATCTGTACACCCATAGGTGTCACAGGAGCTGCTATTTGCCAACAGAGAAAATTCAAATTCACCTGTACTATGTTCATGAACTAGAGAGTGTTGGAAATATTCGTCTATACTAATGTCATCGGCTGCATAGCATGACCAACTTGTTGTTACGATTGCGTAATATGTCCCGGCATTTAAATCGATTGAATATTCTTCGGAACTATAGTTAAATTCTTTTTTGCGATAAATGTATTGGATGTATCGTAGAGTCTTAAAGTACGGCCATATATATAGTTTATGCTAAACTTAAGTTGCGATGCCTCTGAGAGTTCAAATTGGTAAAACTTTGATTTTATGAGGTCAGTCTCAAAAATAGTGTCATTTACTGTTCGTTCCTCTCCACAGTTTAAACTACCTAGTGGTATAAGTTCCTGACATGTATATTGACCATAAAATGGGTTGTAATTGATAGCTAAGGAGTCAACACAATTCATAGGTTCGCAGCTTGTATTCTGACTGTTTAATTCTAGGGTGAACGAATTTAAATGTTGATTTTCGGTCCTTAATTGATTCGTTAATTGATGTACAAACCATTGTTCTGTGTAGTTGTTATTACTCTGTTCACAGATAATTAAATGGTATTCACCTGCTTGGAGTTGTAGCTTTTTTGCTGGTATTTGGTATTCGTATAAGTAATTAATTAGTTGATTGGATTGGTCAAATACATAAATGGAATAGGTGTTTGTATCTGGTTCAAGATTTAAAAAAACATCACTTTCTTCATTCAAATTAAAACTCAGATACGCATAAGGCTCCTCATCGGAACTAAAATAGTTGTAGGTTGTTGTTTGCCCACAATTAAGTTCATTTAATGAGACAGGATATTCACATGAACCGTCTTCTATTAATGCAATTGAATTGTAGTTGGGCGCCGATGTGTCTGTACAACCTTGTGGGGTACAAGAACTATTGTACAGGTTAAGCTCTATATTGAAATAGCCAACCTGATGTGTTTCTTGTAGTTGTTGCTTGTAATAGGCAGTTAAATTGCTTTGCAACGAATTTGGAGAGTTAGAAGTAATGGCCATAAAGTATACTCCTGGTAGCAGGAGTACTTCTTGGTTGTAAATATATTTTGGTGTATTTGCTTCTATTGTTTGATACAAGTTTCGCTGTTCATCAAATAAGGTAAGATGTGGGGTGAAATTATAATTATTTAGTTCTGACATTTCTCCATCAATTGTTAAAAATGCAGTACTAGTGTCTGGTACAGTAAAAGTAAAATAGCTGGTGTTTCCCAGCCCTGTTAAGCTATTGTTTTGCCCTAGATGCTCTATGCTTGTGTCGCAGCCAAGGCCACTAAGTAATTCTGGGTAATAACAAGAGCTGTCGTCGAGTTGTGCTTGAGAGTTGTAATTTACTGCACTAGAGTCAATACAGCCAGAAATAGCACAGCTATTGTTTATGGCATAAATATCTAAAGTAAACTGTCCGATGTCTTGATAGTAATCATATAATAAATGATTGTATAGTACTGTATAGTTATTAGATGAACAGGAATAACATTTATCGCTAAGAATAAGTTGGTAAGATCCAGATTCAAGTGCTATGGTGTCGCCTAGGAGACTGTACTCTTGGGTAGAGTGTACTGAGTTTATATAATCTCCCTCTTCACTGAAAATGAATAATTCTGGATAAAAGTAACTACCATTAGCTTCAAAGTTGAATTTTAAATTCAGGTCTTCTAAGAGTTCAAGTGTGTAGTATTTGGCATTGTTAATACCAGTTGGGTTAGTGGTACTATCTGAAATACTAAGTGTAGTACCACAGCTTATCTCATTATAAACAGTGGGGATATGACAATTACTATTTGTAGTTGCAAACATGGAATAGTTTATGGCTTCCGGATTATTGCATGCTTCATTGGTACAGGTGCCGTCGTATAAGGTAAATGCTACGTCTAATGCTGTTGAGCTCAAATAATAGTAATTCATTTGCTCGTAGTGTCCTTCTAATGTAGTGGCTAATCCAGGCATTATACTATTGGGAGAAAATACAACTAGGTAATAATGGCCAGGTTGAAATTCTATTCTTAAGCTATCTCCTCTGTATTCATAACTGTTAAAGAGATTTTTTTGCTCGTCATATAGTATAAAGTCCAGTTCATGATAGCTTTCTGTTGTGAAAAATACTTCAGCGGGATTTTGAATATTAAAGGTGCTGTAGTGTGAGTTTTCGTAGCCTGTACCTCCATACTGTGGCTGTGTTAAGTTTGTAGTTATACCGCACAGTAGGGTGTCGTAATTTTGAATGGTATGACAAGAACCATCATCTACAGTGGCAAAAGGATTATAGTTAAATGCATTTAATTCTGTACAGCCAGCGTGTTCACAGCTACCATCGTAGGCCGTTAGTTGGACTGTGAAACTTCCAGTATTTTGATTCTCATTTTTTATATGCTCATAATAATCTCTCAGACTTCCGATTTCGAAATCAGGGTCTCCGCCAGTAATTACAGCAAAATAAGTTCCGGGTTCTAAAAAATGAGCGCTTTGTAAGTTGCTGTAAGAACTAGAAAGGCTTGTCTGTATGAGGTTTTTATTTTCATCAAAAAGCAATACAGACGGACTCAATAAATAGGGGGTTGTTCCACCCGTAACATCAATAATAACATCAGCATCTTCTAAAATTTCGAAGCTTAAATAAGAAGAGTTCTCGACTTCATTACTACTCGTAATTTCAGATTCTAATTCTAAAGGATTACAATTTACTATCCCCAGATCTGTAATTCCATAAACACATTGGTCACTAGATTCTGTAGCGATAGGATTGAAATTTATTGCCGTACTATCTATACAAGCTTCAATTTCACATTCTGAGGTATATATCCTAGGCTTTAAGATAAACTTCATTACATGTCCACTTATCTCTTTAGTTTTTTGAGCATATTCGTGCAATGTACCTTCACTAAAATAGGCTTCAAAATCTGATATAGCTATATAGTAAGTTCCTGCCTCTAAGAATTTAGAATAATCAATAATATTTCCTTCGTAGTCGTTGGTCTGATAATCTATAAGTGTCTGGGTAGAGTCGAAGAGGTGAATATAGGGTTTGTCGAACCCGTAAATAACAATCCCTGGGCTATTATGCAATAAGTCTAATTGTAGTTCTGAAGCAGTTTCTAAAGTAATTTGATAGTAGGCAACATTTGCTAAACCAGACATGTCATTTATATAACCAATAGTTTGATAGTCGTTTTCACAATTTATTGGCTCCAATATTTGGGGGTATTGGCAGCTACTGTCACTCAAATTCGCTAACTCATCAAAGTTATATGCTAAAGAGTCTGTACAGCCAAAGTAGTCGCAAGCCTCGTTATGAAAAAATAATTCCAATTTATAGTCCCCTTGGATTTGTGGATTGGTTTGTATATGTGTATAATAACCCTCAAGTGTGGTGCCAGTAAAATGTGGGTTTGATGCGGTTACTATTAAATAATAGGTACCTGCACTAGGTAGTTCTAATATTTTCTTTAATGTGCTTTCTGTGGTATAACTAATAGTTTCTACTAATTCCTGATTTCCATTAAAGAGTAGTGCAAATGGGTGTTTGAAATCCCAGTATAAACCATATATAGAAAGATCAACATGTTGAGGTTGGTTAATTTCGAATTTTAAATAACTAGAGTTCCCTCCTCCTAATGTAGTATTATAGGCTTGGTAAGATGTTCGGAGCCCACATTGTAAACTACCTAAATCTACTATGGAGTCACAGTTGGTTAAATTCCCATCAGAAAAATTATTATAATTAAAAGCGGTATTTAAACCACAGCTAGAATACGTACAAGTACCATCGTAACTGCTTAAACTAAATGAATAGGTTTCATCTATTTGAGACTCATTTAAAGAATGTTGGTAGAAATCGTCTAATGTATTAGCTGAAAAAGAGGGGGTTATATACGAGAAAACTAAATAATATGTTCCTGCTTCAAGGCGAGCTGTGAATGTGTTAAGTGGGTGGTGTTCACTTTCTGATATGTGACTGTCTGTGCGCACTAGTTCCTTATTACCATCGAAAATATAAGTGCTAATTCCAGACTCCATCCAGTAAAAATTATTTATGTCGATTACTATATCGGACTCTTCTGAAATTGAAAAACTATAATAGGATGAAGGTTTTAAGCCATAGTTCTGGGTAAGTATATTTGTGTAGCTTAAGTTGTTTCCACAACTTAATAGCCCTAAAGCAGTAGGTGAAATACATAATGCATCTTGTTGGTTGTAAGCTAAGAATCCATCGGAATTACAATTTTGAGCCTCAAGAATACTGTCTCCTACAAGCACTAAATAGTCTCCTGCTGGCTCGTTTATTAAGTTTCCAAAGGAAAAACTTATTTCATTTGGGTAAGAACCTCCGTCTATATTGAGCTGGTAAACCCCTTGTGCTAGACAATAGCTACTGCTGTCCGAAAAACCAGTTTCTAAAGAGTTTTGAATTACAGTATCTCCTTCAGAATTTAGAATTGTAATTATATTACCGTTCCATCCATCTCCCCATGAGTCATACATCACGAGTGTTTGACTCGTTAAGGAATCGGTGCATACTAAGTTTTGAGCACTAAGTAAAGTTGTAAATATTGAAAATATATATAAGTAAAAGTATCGCATCTAAAATCGAATAAAAATTAAAGTATCAAAAATACTAATTTATATTTGATGAGTAAGACGTATAATTTCAAAAACAATATTCCATCTAGTATATAAAACAAAGTCTAAATTGATATTAATTCCTCAGATCTTTCAAACTAAAAACAATAAGTTTAATTTTAACAAAAAAAAGTGTAAGCTATGAAGATCGTATCTATAGAAACAGGGAATTTTAAATTAGATGGAGGTGCTATGTTTGGTGTAGTCCCTAAGAGTTTATGGCAACGAACTAATCCAGCCGATGAGAATAATCTTTGTCCTTGGTCTATGCGTAGTATGTTGGTAGATTACGGCGATAGAAAAGTGCTAATTGATAACGGTATAGGAGATAAGCAAAGTGATAAGTTTTTTGGTCACTTTCATTTACATGGGGAAGATACACTCTATAAATCCTTAGCTAAACACGGCTACCATCCAGATGATATTACAGATGTGTTTTTAACACATTTACATTTCGATCACTGTGGGGGAGGGGTAAAATACAATGAAAAAGGTGAGTTGGAAACCGTGTTTAAAAATGCTACTTACTGGTCTAATGAGGCACATTGGAATTTAGCTCTTAATCCAAACGATAGGGAGAAAGCTTCTTTTTTAAGAGAAAACCTTTTGCCTATGCAAGAGAGTGGTCAGTTAGATTTTATTAAAACCGACGGCATCTTCTTACCGGGTTTCGATGTGCTTTTTGCCGATGGACATACCGAGGCACAAATGATTCCCCATATAGCGTATCAAGATAAGACTATCGTGTTTGCAGCAGACCTACTTCCTTCGGTAGGGCATATTCCTTTGCCCTATGTAATGGGTTACGATACCAGGCCTTTACTTACCTTACAGGAGAAAAAAATATTTTTAGAAACTGCAGCTCAAAAGGGGCATACCCTCTTTTTAGAACACGATTATTTTCACTCTTGCTGTTCTGTAAAAGAGACCGACAGAGGAGTGAAACTAGATTCTTCTTTTCAATTTGAAGAGGCTTTTTAATTTTTTTATATTCGTAAATAACCCATTAAACATCATTCAGAATTATGGAATCAAAAACAACAAAAATAGTAGCACTCATAGCATTTGGTGTTTCAATGTTCGTATTAGGTAGAGTTACCGACTGCGGGAGTTCTTGCTTTAGTGATAATAAGTGTGAGAAACAATTAGATGTTTTCTGTGGTGAGGCTGCACTTTTAGACTTAGATATTGAAGCTCTAGTAGGGGAAGGTTTCGAAGGAGATACGGTAATTATTATGACAAATGATGGTGGAGCTATTACTAAAGAAATTAGAATAGAAAAGAGTTCCGGAGAAGGTTTAGATCACGGTCACTCTCATTAATTTGTGTGAAACTCTAATGAAAAACGCCCTCTTGAATTTTCAAGAGGGCGTTTTTTATGAATACAAAAAAAGTTTATTTAGTTTTCTCAGCTACCCAGTTACGAGCATTTACAAAGGCTTCAATCCAAGGAGAAACTTCGTTTTGGTTTTCAGGGTAGTGTGCCCAGTTCCAAGGGAAGATAGAACGCTCTGGGTGAGGCATCATCACTAGGTGACGACCGTCTTTTGAAGTCATTGCTGCTGTGTTAAAATCAGAACCGTTCGGGTTTGCTGGGTAGTTGTTATAACTATATTTCGATACAATAGTGTACTGGTCTTCGTTATAAGGCATTGAGAATTTACCCTCACCGTGAGCTACCCATACACCTAAACGAGAGCCCGATAAAGTGCTAAATAACACAGAGTCGTTTTCTGGTATATCTACATTCACAAAACCAGACTCAAACTTATGAGAGTCGTTGTGAAGCATTTTTGGTTTTTCTGTATGATCGGCATTTATCAATCCTAATTCAACGAATAACTGACAACCGTTACAGATACCTAAAGACAATGTGTCTTCTCTATCGAAGAAGTTCTTTAAGGCAGTACGTGCATTGTCGTTATACTTAAATGAACCAGCCCATCCTTTAGCAGATCCTAACACATCAGAGTTAGAGAATCCACCAACGGCAGCAATAAAGTTTACATCAGTTAAATCTTCACGACCACTCATCAAGTCAGTCATGTGAATATCTTTCACATCGAAACCAGCTAAGTATAGTGCGTAAGCCATTTCACGTTCAGAGTTAGAACCCTTTTCACGAATGATTGCTGCTTTTAATCCACTAGCTGTTTTTCTGTTTGGATCTAATCCCATTGCTGTCAACTGTCCGCTAAATCCTTCAGGGAAGTTAAACTCTAATGGCATAAGCTTATAATTGTTGAAACGCTCTAAAGCTTTTTCCTCACCACTTTGCTTACGGTCTAATAAATAAGAAGTTTTGTACCAAACATCTCTTAAATCGCTAACACTTAAATTAAAGTTTAGTTCTTTATTAGTGATGGTCAACTCTGAAGCTTCCACCACAGAACCTAAGGCATGGTATTCAACATTCATAGCAGCTAAAATTGCATCCGCTTTATTGATGTCGTTTACCTGAAGTAGTACCCCTGCATTTTCAGCAAACAATACTTTTACCAAATCTTGCTCCTCTAAATAGCTTAAGTTGATGTCTGCCCCTAAGTTAGTATCTGCAAAACACATTTCTAATAAGGCAGTAATCATACCACCGGCAGAAATATCGTGTCCAGCCTCAACCAAGTCAGACTTAATTAATTTCTGAATGGCATTAAAACCATTTTTAAAGAATTCAGAGTCTTGAATGGTAGGCGTTTCAGTTCCTACTTTATTGTTTGTTTGAGCAAATGAACTTCCACCTAATTTAAACGCATCTTGCGATAAGTTAATATAGATGATAGGTGAATTTTCCTTTTTCTTTAATACTGGACTTACCACCTGGTTGATGTTAGAACATTCACCAATAGCGGAGATGATTACTGTACCTGGAGAAACAACTTTGCTTCCATCTTTATACTTCTGAGTCATCGATAAGCTATCCTTTCCGGTAGGAACGTTTATTCCTAAAGAGATAGCAAAGTCACTAATTCCTTTTACAGCATCGTATAAACGAGCATCTTCACCTTCGTTTCTACAAGGCCACATCCAGTTAGCACTTAAGGAAACACCGTTAAGGTTGTCCGAAATAGGAGCGAAGACCAAGTTTGTTAATGCCTCGGCAATAGAATTGCGCGAACCAGCAACTGGGTCAATTAATGCGCTTATAGGTGCGTGACCAACAGAAGTAGCAACACCTAATTGCCCTCTATAATCTAAGGCCATTACACCACAATCGTTAAGTGGTAAATGTAAAGGACCTGCATTTTGTTGTTTGGCAACTCTACCCGATACACAACGGTCAACTTTGTTGGTTAACCAGTCTTTACATGCAACAGCTTCTAATTGAAGTACCGATGTAATGTATTCGAGTATATTATCTTGACTGTATTCTAAACCAGCAAAATTAGCTTCTTTCTTAGAATCGATCATTATTGTTTTTGGAGATGAACCGAAATAGTGGTTCAACTTCATGTCGATAGGCTTGCTTCCGTCTTTTACAGATTCAAAAGAGAAGTTCATATCGTTTGTAATCTCACCTACATTGTAGAAAGGAGCTCTTTCTCGCTCAGAGATTTTTTGTAAGTCTTCGATATGCTTTTCGTTGATAACCAATCCCATTCTTTCTTGAGATTCGTTACCTACAATTTCTTTAGCAGATAAAGTAGGGTCTCCTACAGGTAATGCCTCTAAATCTATTTTACCTCCTGTTTCTTCAACCAATTCAGACAGACAGTTTAGATGTCCACCTGCACCGTGATCGTGAATAGAAACAATTGGATTGTCATCGCTTTCTACCATTGCTCTAATCGCATTGGCAGCACGTTTTTGCATTTCTGGGTTAGAACGTTGAATAGCATTCAATTCGATCGCATTATCCAATTCACCTGTATCTACAGAAGATACCGAAGAACCTCCCATACCGATACGGTAATTGTCACCTCCTAAGATAACCACACGGTCACCTTTTTGAGGTACATCTTTTAAGGCATCAACATGTTTACCCCAACCGATACCACCAGCTTGCATAATTACTTTATCGTAACCTAATTGCTTATCTTCTTCAGAATGCTCAAAGGTTAATACCGAACCCGTAATTAGAGGTTGACCGAACTTGTTTCCAAAGTCGGAAGCTCCGTTAGATGCCTTTATTAAAATATCCATTGGTGTTTGGTACAGCCATGGACGTTCTTCCATTCCTTCTTCCCAGTTACGCTCTTCTTCTAAGCGAGAGTAAGAAGTCATATAAACAGCAGTTCCTGCTAAAGGCAAACTCCCTTTACCTCCGGCTAAACGATCTCTAATTTCTCCACCCGATCCTGTTGCAGCTCCGTTAAATGGCTCTACTGTGGTTGGGAAGTTATGCGTTTCTGCTTTTAGAGAAAGTACAGATTGAATTTCTTTAGTATGGTAATAATCGGCAATATCCTGACGCTTAGGAGAGAATAATTCGATTTTAGGGCCTTTAACAAAAGCTACGTTGTCTTTATATGCAGAAACCAAGTTACCTCCGTTCATTTCGGAAGTCTTCTTGATTAATTTGAAAAGACTGGTTTCTTTTTCTTCACCGTCGATGATGAAAGTCCCGTTAAATATTTTGTGTCTACAGTGCTCAGAGTTGATTTGAGAGAATCCAAAAACTTCAGAGTCGGTTAGTTTTCTTCCAATCTCTTCACTTACGCTATTTAAATAATCTACTTCATCCTGACTTAAAGCCAATCCTTCCTGACTGTTATATTCGGCGATATCTTCAATATGAATAATTGCCTCTGGCTTTGCATCAACCTTAAAGATCTCTTGCTTAAGCCCATCGTATTTTACTTGCAACATTGGGTCAAAGCCTGCTTCCTCATCAAAAGCAAAGTACTCTTCAATACGGATAATCCCCGCTACGTCCATGTTTTGAGTGATCTCAACGGCGTTGGTACTCCATGGGGTAATCATTTCTTTTCTAGGTCCAACGAATAAACCTTCAACAGCATCAGAGTTTAACTGTTCAGCATCGCCGAACAACCATTGTAATTTCTCACAATTTTCTTTGCTAATAGTTTCTTTAGTGGCTACGGCAAATACTTGGTTTGCTCCCTTAAAGAATGAAATCATAGGTAGAGTTTTTGGTTGCTTTTAATAAATGCAAAACTAGTAAATTAATACTTAAAAGACATAAAAAAAGCCCTCCGAATAAACGGAGGGCTTGTATTTTAAAAAGGGGCTTATTAAGCGAGAACTTCTTTCATTTTAGAACCTAAATCAGCAGGAGATTTCACTACGTGAATTCCACATTCAGTCATAATTTTCATCTTAGCTTCTGCAGTATCATCATCACCACCTACAATGGCACCAGCGTGACCCATAGTTCTACCTTTAGGAGCTGTTTGACCAGCGATAAAACCAACAACTGGTTTAGTACCGTTTTCTTTAATCCAACGAGCAGCATCAGCTTCCATAGTTCCACCGATTTCACCTATCATGATGATACCTTCAGTTTCTGGATCGTTCATTAATAACTCAACAGCTTCCTTAGTAGTGGTTCCAATAATTGGATCTCCACCAATACCGATAGCTGTAGTAATACCTAAACCAGCTTTTACCGTTTGGTCTGCAGCTTCGTAGGTTAATGTACCAGATTTAGAAACGATACCTACTTTACCTGATTTGAAAACAAAACCTGGCATAATACCACATTTAGCTCCATCAGGAGTAATTACACCAGGACAGTTAGGTCCAATCAAACGACAGTCGTAGTTTGAAATGTAATTTTTTACAGTAACCATCTCTTTGGTTGGTACCCCTTCAGTAATACAAATAATCACTTTTATTCCAGCATCTGCAGCTTCCATAATTGCATCTGCAGCAAAAGCTGGTGGAACAAAAATTAACGTTGTATCGGCCTGTGCTTTTTGCACTGCTTCTGCAACGGTATTAAATACAGGACGGTCTAAGTGGCTTTGTCCACCTTTACCTGGAGTTACACCACCAACAACGTTGGTTCCGTATTCAATCATTTGAGAGGCGTGATAGGTACCTTCTTTTCCTGTAAACCCTTGTACGATAACGCGGGAATCTTTATTTACTAATACGCTCATTTGTCGTCTGTTTAATGCGAAAATTTTCGTTGCGAAATTAGAACAATATCAGACAACAATCAAGAAAAAGAGAAGGGATTTGATAATTTGATAGTGTAAGTTGGCTTTCAGCTTTCAGTGCATAGCATTCAGGTAAATGTTGTAAGCCTGAAGAATGAAAAATCCTCATTTTATTTGTGTTTTAACAAAGGCTAATAATGACCGTACTACTTAACTATTCGGTTCTATTTGCCATTTACCATTTACCAATCCACATTTACCATTTACATTCCTTATTTTTGTCGAAATTTTGAATGATGAAGAAAGATAATATTTGTGCTTTAGCAACCGCTTCTGGAATGGGAGCAATTGCTGTTATTAGAGTTTCTGGCCCCGATGCTATTGCCTTATGTACTCCTTTGTTTAAATCTGTAAAACCAGGGAAGAGTCTACTTAATCAAAAAACACATACTATTCATTTGGGGACTATAATGGATGGTACTCAGCTGGTAGATGAAGTTCTGGTTTCTGTTTTTAAAGGACCTAATTCGTATACAGGCGAAAATATAATAGAGATCTCTTGCCATGGCTCTAATTATATTCAACAACAAATACTACAGCTTCTTATTAAAAATGGCTGCCGTACTGCTGAGCCAGGAGAGTTTACTTTTCGTGCCTTTATGAATGGTAAAATGGATCTTTCACAGGCTGAGGCAGTAGCAGATTTAATTTCCTCTTCCAACGAGAAGTCTCACGACCTAGCCTTATCACAAATGAGAGGTGGCTTTTCTTCGGAAATTCAAGCACTAAGGAAGGAGCTAATAAAATTTGCCTCTCTTATAGAACTTGAGTTGGATTTTAGTACTGAAGATGTAGAATTTGCAGACCGTAAAGAATTAGACGGTTTGTTGAATCGCTTAAAAATGGTGCTTCGTAAGTTAGTCGATTCTTTTGCTCTGGGAAATGTGCTTAAAAATGGAATCCCTGTAGCTATTGTAGGAGAACCCAATGTAGGGAAGTCTACTCTATTAAATGCATTGCTCAATGAGGAACGCGCTATTGTTTCTGATATCGCAGGTACTACCAGAGACACTATTGAAGATGAATTAGTATTAGATGGAATGAGTTTTCGATTTATCGATACTGCAGGGATTAGAGATACAGATGATGCTATAGAGTCTATAGGGATTGAAAAGACCTTTGAGAAAATCAAACAAGCTAAAGTAGTTTTATATCTTTTTGATGCTTCAACGGCCAATTCTGAAACGGTCCATGCTGAAATGCTAAAATTAGAAGAGCATACTACAGGGAAACAACTAATTGCTGTTGCCAATAAAGTAGATAAAGGCGATGTTAATGAAATAGAACAATCTTTTGGTGACCTAAGCAATATCGTGTTTATTTCTGCCAAACAGAAAGAAAATGTTGAGCGTCTTAAGGATTTACTCACCGAAAAAGTAAAGCAAGGTTTATTAAATAATGACGATGTGATCATTTCCAACTCACGTCATTTTGAAGCTTTGACTCTAGCTCTAGATCATGTTGTACAAGTTCAAGATGGTTTGGGTATAGGTGTTTCGGGCGATTTATTAGCTATGGATATAAGACAGTCTTTGTATCACTTAGGAGAGGTTACAGGAGAAATAACGACTGACGACCTGTTGGATTCCATCTTTAGAGATTTTTGTATCGGAAAGTAAAGCTATTTTCTTTTAGTTGCCTTAACCCTACTCATAGTAGGGTTTACACAGCAAAAATACACTTTTATTTTCACTTGTTTTACTGTTACTTGACTATTATTTGCTGCTAATATGTATCTTTGTAAAACTCTAACAGCAAATAGCCGCAAATGAAAGTACATTTAAGACAAAGGAAGCAAACCAAATCAGGCAGCATCAGTCTATTTTTGGAAATCTACAAGGGAACTACCACCACTCCAGAGGGGAAAGTCAAAAATTTAAGGGATTATGAGTATTTAAACCTTTACTTGATTGACAAGCCTAAAACACCACTAGACAGACAAAGCAATAAAGACACCTTACAGCTTGCAAAGAGTATCAAGGCTAAAAGAGAGCTTGAAATAAAGAATGGTCTGTATGGTTTTGCTAATGAGTTTAAGCAAAACACAAATTTCATTGATTACTTCATAGAACAAATGGAGAAAAGAAAGCAGTCAGATGGGAATTATGGCATTTGGGATAGCACACTAAAGCACATCATCAAATTTGCAGGGACTAAAATATCATTTAAAGAAATAGATCAAACCTTTTGTGAAAATTTTAGAGATTATCTAAAAGACACTGCAATAAAACCTAATGGACAGCCTTTAGCCTCATCATCAGTAGCATCATACTTTTCAAAATTTAGAGCCTGCCTAAAAGAAGCAGTAAAGAAAAAAATAATAGTTTCAAATCCTGCTATTGATGTAAACAATCCTAGAATAATTGAAAATGTTAGGGAGTATTTAACACTTGAAGAGATAAAAGAGATTGTAAAGGCAGAATGTAGATATGATGTATTAAAGAGAGCTTTTATATTTTCTTGCTTAACAGGTTTAAGGTGGTCAGATATTAATAACTTGAAATGGTCAGAGATACAAAAAACTACTGATGGTTATAGAGTAACATTCCACCAACAAAAAACCAAAGGACTTCAGTACTTAGATTTATCAGAGCAAGCCAGAGGCTATTTAGGTGAGGCAGGCAATCCAGATGACAGAGTTTTTACAGGATTAAAATATAGTAGCTATGTAAATGTAGAACTAACCAAATGGATGATGAGGGCAGGCATTACAAAGAATATAACTTTCCATTGTGCTAGGCATACTTTTGCAGTTTTACAATTAAGTTTAGGAACTGAAATTTTTACACTTTCCAAACTTCTAGGACATTCTGAATTAAAGACTACTCAAATTTATGCTAAGATTATTGATGAGAAAAAAAGAGAGGCAGTAAACAAAATTCCAGACATAAATATTTAGCCAGATGAATGATAATCTAAATGAAGTAATAGATCAAATAAATAAAGCATTCTATAAGTTAGAAAGCTATATGAATAGTAAAATTGATAATTATCAATATTTTGGTTTTGATTTAGCCTTTACCAAACTATTTACAAAGGGAAAGATGAGTGAAAATTTTACATATGAAAACTGTAAACTCATTAGTCAATATTGGCACCTGCTAGAAAGGCTAAGGTATGATCTTGATCAAGGAAACTATGAAGCTGAAAACATCTTAGAAAATGAGGGTTTTGAAAAAGATGCTGGTGAAATAGAACACTTAGCTTGGGATAGATGTGAAGAGTTTAGTCAATTTCAGACATCTGATGAAATAGCTAAAGAAGAGGCTGAATTAAGTTTCTCCATTACAGATATAATAAATACAAATATTAGCAAACCACCAAAACAGAAAAATAGAACTACTTACCAATGGCAAAACAATGCAGATAAAGAACTCCCAGAGCTTTACAGTTTAATGATTAATGAATACAAGCTAATAGCCCCAAATACTACATTAGAGCAGTTTACAGCCATCTTTACAGGGCAGTCAATAGATGGCATCAAACCAATAAGATGGCATCAAAACAATGCAACTGAACTATTATATTTTATTATCAGATTAGAGCAGTTAAACAATGTAGCCCACAATTCAAAAAGGGCAGACTATACTAAGTTGAAAGCTTGCTTTGTTGATCCTGATGGACAGGAGTTTAAAGCTAAATGGAAGTCATTAAAAACCAATATTCAAATAAATTTATCACCAGAAAAGCAAAATGCTATTGATAAGCTTGTACAGAACTTTTAAACCTCTACTACTTACCTTTACCTTTACCAATGCTATAAGCAAACACCTTTACTTGCAGTACATTCTCATCTTTGTGAAACAATTGTACTAAAGGATTAGCTAATCCATTTTAATCACTTTTAACAAAGTAAAAAGATGGAACATTTACAAAGTATTGATGACAGATTAAGGAGTATTGAAACCTTACTGCAATCACAAAAGACAGTATTAAATTTTGAAGAGGTGGCAGCCTATACAGGGCTATCTAAAAGCTATTTGTATAAGCTAACCTCATCAGGTGGAATACCTTGCTTTAAACCGCAAGGAAAGCACATCTATTTCAACAAACAGGAAATAGATAGTTGGTTAATGCAAAACAGGAAAGCCACCACCAGAGAGCTTGACAGTAAGGCTGCCACATTTGTAACACTTCAAAAAAGTATTGCAAGATGATAGGGGCTTACTACAAATTGGCTACACTTCCAGAAGATGTGAGAGCTGCAAACAAAATCAGATCCAAAAAAAGACTAGACTGTATTTGCTTTACTGATATGGTGGCAGATGGTTATAAAGGCTTGACAAATTTTGTCAATTCCAAAGAGCAGTTATTTTTTTATAAAACACCAAGTAGGGATTTTGTAAGAACTGATAGCAAGAGGCTTGCAGAATGGAGTTTAACAGGTGGTGGCTTAAATTTTAGTAGTCTTTACATTGATGATTTAGATTATCAAGAAATAGGATATGGCTATCCAAATGCAAAAGAACATTTGAGCAATGGTAGTAAAAATCCACTATTTGAGTTTAGAAATGATGGTTACTTGTTTGTAATAAATAAGGATTATACAGAAATAGAACTGCTTATTATTCCAGATGGCAGAAACTTAATTTCATCATACTATCAAATTATGATTGATGGGGGCTTTGATGATGAGATCAGAGAATTAAGGAGGCAAGCTAAAGGATTTTATAAATATGATGGACTTACCTTATAGTAAGGTGTTTCTATTGACATTTTAAATCATTTAGTTATGTATGATACTATTAATTTATGGTTGCCTACTGATAAGGTAGGCAGCTTTAATCCTTCAAAGATTCTACAACCATTATCAAACATTACAGAACATATTAGAGATGATGGGCAGGTTTATGCTAGTGGTTATTTAAATAACTATAAAGTGACCATATCAGAAAATGGAATATCTTTAAAAGGAAGTCTTGCAAAGTATTTCCTGCCTGATAACTTCCACACCTTAACAAGGTCAGACAGTGCCAGAGCCTTTGAGCAGATGGCAGATGAGCTTTGTTTGCCTATTGATAAAGCCAAAGTAAACAGGATTGATTTTGCACAAAATTTTTTAATGGACTTTGAGCCACAAGCTTATTACAATTACTTAGGAGAGTGCCAACATTACAAAAGATTGACACAGCCAAAGAGCTTGTATTATTCCAATGGATTAAGGCAGAAATTGTTTTACAATAAAATAGCAGAGGGCAAAGCTAAAGGAGGCAGTTTACCAGATGTTTGGAATGGAAAGAATGTACTAAGGTATGAGATGAGGTTTACAAGCAGACTACCAAAGCAATTTAAGCAGGCAGAAGTAACAGTAAGTAATTTGTCAGAAGAGGGGTTTTATATGTCTGTATTTGATAAGTGGTTTGCTGAATATGAAGCAATCAATAAACTACATTCAATTAACTTTAATTTATCAGATATGCACAGTCCTAAAGATTTTTGGAAGCAAATAAGCCTGATGGCAGTCAATATGATAGGTCAGGACAAAATAATGCAGGAAATAGAATGTTTAAGGAATAAGAAAGCTTTTGATAAGCCTGAGTATTATTCTAGGTTAAAAAAAGATGTTAGAGAGCTTTGTAAAACTCCAGAAATGACAAATTCATCAGATTTAGTGGCAGAGCTTGACAAAAAAATCAAAGCATCTAAAAGATATTACAGATGATGCCTTGTTTAATGTGTTTCTATTGACAAAGTTTGTAAATTATATTTTTGGTACAAAATGGCACTCTTTGTTGAGTTTTAAATAGAACAAAACCGAACACATTTTGTATGTCTAGTAGATAAAAAAAACCACTCTTATTGAGTGGGTTTTTTGTTGTTGAAATTGGTTTACCAGTTGTCATTTTTTTGGCTATTATTGATTTAGGTTCAGTGTATGATGTCGATTATGAGTGTCTATTAAATTTTATGTATATTTGAAACTAACCAAATAATTAAAAAATGAAAAACTTATTATTATTACTATCTATTTTGTTTTTATCTACAACATCTTACTCTCAAGACAAAATTCTAAAAGAATCAACACTGCCAACAAAAGAGAGCAAATCATTTGTTTGGAAAGATGGGGGAGGGGATTATGTAGAGGTGAAGTTTAATTACTTTTTACCTGCTGAGGTTGTTTTTGATAAGGATGTTATGGATGATGTTGTTATGAATATTTTGATTAAATCAAAGTACTCCTTAAAGAATAAGCTGACATATGTTCCAGTGAAATTATCTTTAATGGAGTCATCAGGGGTATATGTTGGACTCCTAGATTTTATTGGTTCAAATGCCTATGGTGTTCCCGGTGAAGTGACAGGCTCTTTTGATTTTGATTTAGAGGGTAATCTAGTTGAAAAAGGATTTTATTAAACTATAAGCCCTATAATTGATTATTGTTACTGTTTTCAGAACGGTGAAAACATAGGGGAGATTACAACTGATCAATAAGAAATAGGATATTCTAAGAAATTAGGGTATCCTTTTTTTGTTTAAACATACAAGGAGAGATGCAAGGTGGGGTGTCAAATATCTAAGCAAATAGACTTGTACATCGATGCCCACTAAGTAATTTTACACTCGTGCAAAATTAAATATTTGTAAATTACTTACATTGAATTTCCGTTCTTGAATACCAAGACTGTCCACTAATAGTATATGTTGATTCATCTAATATTTCATCTTCACAAGAAGCATCCCAAGTTGATCTATAGGTTTCTGTCCAGTTGTAATTATTAGTGGGATCACTATCGTAAGTTACATATTCACAATCACAATCTTCTTCACAAGAAACAAACATCATAGAAGTGAAAAGGATAGCAATAAGGGAAAGTGCTTTGAATGGTTTCATAAGAGTTTAATTTAAAATTAAATATTGTTATTTGATTAGCCACAAAGTTAAGAAATATTTTATAATCTAAATCTTAAATATTGTAAGTCTACCACTAATATCTTTAAAGCTCTTCTTGGAGGCTATAATTTAATATGTCTAGTATTGAAAGTAGAGGTGAAATTATTGGTGAGTTAACTACTGATGATTTTTAAATTTATATTTCTAAGACAGAAAGTAGTTTAATTGATGTCTTTTGCTGCTAATCTTCTTTAATATTAGCAATATCTACCATTAAGTACTAATATATCAATCATTTAAGGATATTACTTCACTTTATGTATCGGAAAGTAAAACAACTTATATTTATTTTTATATACTTCTATAACCCTCTTTAATGCGGGTTTTTTTCGTTTTTAACTTTTTTGTGAATTTTATATTTTGTTAATTTATGTCACAATTTTGTCACAAATAATATTGTTGAAATAAGTTTTGGTTAAGTTGAGTTTACAAAATTTACACTTTTATACTGATTTACGCATTGTGACATAGTATTAACGACTAATAACTACTGATGAGTTCGAATATTAAGGTGAAATTATGCTGTATAGAATGTAGTCGTGAATTTATAGGTAGGACTACGGTTACTAAGTATTGTTCTACAAAATGCAATAGGTCTAATTATAGAAGAAGGATTAGGAAGCAAAAGTTGGAAGCTCAAGTTGATTCTACAGAGCCTTCGATTTCAATCAAGATAGAGGATTTTAGAAATCGAGAATTCTTAACGGTAACACAAGTTTCAAAGCTCATAGGTTGTTCTCGTCAAAACGTTTACAAGTTGATTAGATCTGGAAAGCTACAGGCTACTAATTTACTCGAAAAGAAGACGATAATAAAACGTAAGGATTTAGATGAAATGTTTGATAATTTAAAGATTCAAAAAGTAGATAAACAACTAGATAATTTTAGTGTTGCTGATTGTTATACTTTGTCAGAAGTCGTTGGTAAGTATGATATATCAGAGAAAGCTTTGTATGAGTACATCAAAAGGAATAATATACCCACTCTAAAAGAAGGCTGGTTTGTTTATGTTCCTAAATCAATTATGGATAACATCTTCGGATTCTAAACAATCATAAAATGAAAGTAAATATTAAAAGAAGAATTGGAAAGAAGAGAACCTCACTATATCTTGAAATTTCAGGGAATGGATTAAGAAAAAGAGAATCCATTAGTTCATTATGGTTGTATAATTCACCTGCGACTACACAAGAGCGCTCTCATAACAAGGATATGTTGTTTAAAGCTGAAATTTTCGCAGCTAAAAAACGAGAGGAATTGTTAAACAAATCTTTGGGATTACCCTCACCTAAATTACAATTGTCATTAGTAGAGTACGTGGAGAAGTTTATCGAATGCGAAGAAGAGGCTTCGGGTAACACAAAGTCTAAACCACGTTCCTTATTAAAATATCTAAAGCGTTTTGATAAGTCATACACACTTGGTGATATTTCAGAGCAATTATTAGAAAACCTAAAAACCTACTTAAAGAAACGAGCTATTAAGAAAGATGGAAATTTATTAAGTGTAAACTCTGCAAGTGCTTATTTTGA
The DNA here is from genome assembly GCA_965183875.1 of Flavobacteriales bacterium. Lineage (GTDB taxonomy): Bacteria > Bacteroidota > Bacteroidia > Flavobacteriales > UBA7430 > UBA6772. The sequence continues at coordinate 39,346 of CBCYMK010000005.1, forward strand.
TTTTTTCAAGCGCTGTGTTCATCAAGCGCATAGAGATGGGTTTATTCTTCGTGACGCTGCTTTAAATGTGAGAAGTATTCGAACGAAAACCACTAAGAAGGAGTATCTCGAAATTAATGAGCTCCAAATTCTTATTAACGATACCAGTTGGAAGAGTTCTTTGGTAAAAAGAGCTTTTATTTTTAGTTGTTACACTGGAATTCGTTTTGTTGATGTAAAGAGTTTGTGCTGGGCGCAAGTAAAGAAGTCAACTGACAATGGCTATTATATTGATTTCACCCAAAAGAAAACGGATGAGTTTGAGCGTTTGTACATTGCTCAGCACGTATACGATCTAATAAATGAAATGAAGACCCCAGAGGTTAAGCTTGTGTTTGAGGGAATGATTTCACATCATAAAGAGTGTATTTCTGGATGGGTGAGAGGTTTGGGAATTGATAAACACATTACTTACCATTGTTCGCGTCATACCAATGCTACCCTATTGTTGAGTAATGGTGCAGATATTTACACGGTATCTAAAACTCTTGGTCATAAAGATGTTCGCACCACAGAGATTTACGCCAATTTATTAGATGAGAATCTCAGGAAAGCAGCCAGCTTGATTCCGGATTTATTAAGCTAAGCTGTTAATAACGATGGTAGTTTTTACCATCGAAACATGAACGAAGGTAAATTATACGTATATTTACCATCGTTGTAATTAAGTGTGTATTATTTACCCGTGTTGAAATGAAAGACTTTGATAGAAATAAACCTTATAATTCACTACCTCTTTTGCCGCCAAAGCAAAGTTTAGAGTCTAGAGATGTTTTACGTAAAGTGATTAGCTCGAGTAGAGCCTTGGCCAAACTTAATGGTGCAATTATCAATTTGCCTAATCCTCAGCTATTCCTGGATACAATTCATTTACAAGAAGCTAAAGCAAGTTCTGAAATTGAAAATATCATTACAACAAATGATGATTTGTATCAGGCAATAGTTGCTGAGAAAAAGTTTGTGAATTCATCAGCTAAGGAGGTTGTGGCGTATAAACGAGCTCTTTGGCATGGTCTGCAGCAATTGGAGTCTAGACCTTTTATTACCACTAATCTTTGTGTAGAAATAATGCAAGAGATTAAGCAAAATGATTCAGTCATTCGAGTTACACCTGGAACCAAATTAACGAATACTAAAGGAGAGGTTATTTACACACCTCCAACAGGTGAAGATGTTATTAGAGATAAATTAAGCGATTTAGAGTATTTTATCAATAAGGACAGTTCGCTTGACCCATTGATTAAAATGGCGTTGATGCATTATCAGTTTGAGGCAATACATCCTTTTTCGGATGGTAACGGTCGTACAGGGCGAATATTATTGCTGTTATTTCTAAAGCTAGAAAACCTACTTAGTGTTCCCGCAATTTATTTAAGCGATTATATTATTCGTAATAAGACTGAATATTATAAACGATTGAGAATGGTGACGGAAAAACAAGAATGGGAGTCTTGGATTATGTATATGCTCGACATGATTGAGTATACCGCTGTAAAAGGTTTAGATCGGCTACAGGAAATTACTGAATTAATGCAGAAGTTTTCGGTTGAGGTTAAAGGTGTTTTGCCAAAAGTACATTCAAAAGAGTTGATTGAGATTCTTTTTAGATTACCCTATACAAAGAAGAAGTATTTAATAGATGAAGGGCTCGGTACAACCAAAACAGTAGGGAATTACCTGAAAGCTCTTGAAGAAAAGGGCTTTTTAAAATCAACCATGGTTGGGAAGGAGAAGTTATATCTGAATTTTAGATTAATGGAAATATTGGAACAGAACTAATGATATGAAGAATGTTATTTATTGGAATGATCTGTGGTTAAATGTGACAGAGTCTGGAGGCAAAGAATCAAACTTACCAGACGATATAAAGGTTAAGTTCTATGACCTTATTGAGCCTGTTATTGTCAATAAGGGAGAACATTTTCTTACTACTGAAGATTTAGAATCTGAGTATATTAAAAATGATTCTAAGTATGCTAAACGTCATTATTTCGAGCTTAAACATGGTGTAAGATATGAGTTGGAGTTCTTCTGTTCTAATCACAATCTTTATGAGTACAATCAAGAACTTATCATTTCATTAGAGGACATCGATGAGTCGGAGTATGTGTTTTTAGTTCTACTATATTATAGCTTCAATTCTAAGACCATCATTGACGTTGAAAGTTGGTTTGAATCGCATAATTCTATTCTCGGCTTTGGCAAAGACAAGACCTCAAAGTTTAAAGAGTTTTTGAACGCTTTGATGCATTACAAGGAGCTCTTTTCAGACGATTTGTATAAAGGGTTAATGCGACAGCTAGGAGGTACTCATTTATTGAGTAATGATGTCTATGAGACCAACATTCATGTTAATCAAAACAATTTAGCGCTTACTCAAAATAATACGGTGGTGGTTACAGAGGAATACCACAATTACACTGAAACAGTACAGAATTTTCATCCAGATTCGAATCATAATTCTAAAGATGATATCATTTTTCGTGAAACTGAATTACATGATTTTGTACAGTCAGACTACTTGACTAAATTTAAGAATGTTAAGCTTCAGTTGTTGAGAAATGGTTTTATTGACTCGACAAACACTTGGCAGTTTAAAAAGCCCCGCTCTTTAGTTTGTCTATTGGGTTTGTTAATCTATTTAGAATGGTGGTATCCTATTAGTAGGGAAACTACAGGTGTTGCTTCTGGTAAATTCATTACAAGTTATTTTAAGTGCGATTACAAATTTATCGAAACTTATATGAGCACAAGAGAGTTCAATGAGTCTATGCGCTTGTTTGTTAAAGATTTTAAACCAGTTTTCTCAGATTTGGATTGGGAGAAAATAGAAAATGATTGTCCAATAAGAATATCCCTTCGAGCATAGGCAGGTCTTGTTTTTATTTTTTATCACAATTATTTAGAAGTGAAAGTAGATAAGGTGTTTTAAACTATCAACTTGGTTAAGTTGGAGCTAAATTTTTTGTAGGGCTCTGAGTCTTGTGTTCACTGAATTTTGAGTTTTCCAACTATCAAGTTACTCTCATGTCGGTGTGGTAGACACTCGACTTGACGCCTATAATTTTAGAGATTTGTCCAGTCGTCCACGAAGGGCGGCGACAAGCGCTTGTCATTTTTCAATTAAAAATTTGAATCATGACTAAAGAAAATGAAGTTATGGAAATGCTCAAGTTAATCAATCGCAGGTTGGTTAATTCAGAGGGTAAACAACGAATGTACAATCTCTATAACAAGGAGTATTGGACGGTTGAAGAATTGGCTTGGTATTTAAATGCTAAGATTGCAACTATTTATAGTTACACTCATAAGCGATTAATACCTTACCATAAGGCGCATGGCTTTAACCTTTTTAAAAGAGATGATGTGTATGCATTTATCGGGAAGAACAGACTGAAATCGAGAGACGAGGTTGGAGGTGACATGGAAGCCCTAATGCTTAGTTAGCCAGGATTATTTTAGAATATTAAAGAGCTCCTTTAGGAGCTCTTTTTTGTATTAATTAGTTGTTTTAGTTGTTGTTTTTCGAGATGATTGTTGTAGAGGTAGAAACCTGCTAATATTGCTGTAGCTACCGCTGCTTGTAGAAGTAGTTTTTTGTTGAATGTTACTGAATTCCCTACTGTGTTAAGTGGCATTTGTGCTGATCCTATTTCTATGGCTTCCATAATTTAAATTTTTGAGATTAAGAATTGTTGATTAGGCAGGATTTCGATTAAGAAATCGTACACAGCATGAAATTGTCGTCCCTTACTGTTATAGTTCTGAGTATAATACATAAAATTAAATCCAGCTCCCAGCAGAAATTCTTTACTAACTTCTATTTTCCCACTTTCATACAGTTTTTTTAGTACCGCTCTATTGGTGTTAAGTTTAGTATTTGACTCTCTTAAAAGCTCTCTTTTTTCTCTAGCTAATTTATTGTTGAATGCGATCTGATTCACTCTACACGAAAATCGTTGGTTGTGTCTTTTTGCAGTGAATTCTTCACTTGTAAATGGGTCTATTTTTTTCATAGTATCCTATTTAGTTATTGCAATATTGCTCTATAAATTTACCAACATTCACAATCATTTACTAAGCTGAAACCCCTTGTAGCTACAGTATTTTTTTGTGTTTGTTAGTATAGCTTTGATGTAAGTTTATTTGTATTTAGTGGTTTTCATTTTTTAGGAATATTTCTCTTTAAATTGTTGATAAATTATTTTATTACATTTTACATTCCTTTTAATCTTGATGCACGTTTTATTTATTGTGTTGTACATTAATTTGACAAAAAGGCTAGTTCTTTTTGATTTAGCACTATATGTTATCACCTTTTGTGTTTAATTGTATGCAAATGATGATGCTATAGTATAGGTGACATCACTCATATTTTACCGTTAACTCAATAATTCCTACCGCTCACCAAAACCATTTTTTAGTACAATTATATAATCTATTATTTTGTATATTTAACATGGTGTAACCCAAGGCTATGAAAAAACTACTTTCTGTATTACTATTTGCTCCTCTTGTTTTGTTTGGACAGGAGCCTATTTCATATCAACTAAGTTCAGGTTGGAATATGGTTGGCTATACTGGTACTGCTTATAACAATGGTATAGTTGAGCAAATGGATGCTGCTTTAGGTAATGGAGCGGTTCTGTCGCATTAATCTAAAACCCACTAGTTTTAGTGTTGTATGAAGAAAATGTAAAAACTTAAAATATTGATTATAAGGTGATTAAGTTTTTATAGATTAGTGATTTTAAGTGAAAAATGGTCAAAAAACAATTAATGCGACAGAACCAGAGATTATGCTACTAATGAAAGGAAAGTTTTGAAATGGGATTTCTTAGAATCAACGATTTGATTCTTTCTAATTTTCATTCCTGTAAATCGTCAGCAGAAGTTGGACTCTAAATTAGTAAATTTAAGTCACACTTTCTCAAACGAAGGTTAACCTTCGTTTGAGAAACAAAACAACGAATTATGGTACGTAAAAAGAGTTCAGAATCAATCATTAGAGACATCAAGCGTAAAACGAAACTTGAAATAAACAGCTTAAGAATTATGAATTTAGGATATCTGTGGTGCTTGAACATAGATTGAAATTTTAATTCAAAACTAAATAATCTATATTTGGTATATTAATGCGACAGAACCCACATTAGTTTGTTTTGACAAATATAACTACTTCATTAGCAATTCTAAGAATATAAACATTTTGGGGTAAAGATGAAATATCAACCGTTTCAGTTTGCCCATTTATCCTGCCAGATGCTACTTTCTTTCCTAATAGATTAATAATGTTGAATTCATAATCTTCAAGATTTTTACTTTCAATAAAAAGTTGATTGCTGGCGGGATTGGGGTAAACAACAAAAATGTTTTCATGCATAGTAATATCATCTATCGCATTAAATTGATAGTCTTTCTTATACACCCAAGCCATGTTTGTTGAAGAGTTACTATTTGGATCAAACCCACCAAAATAGACCGCAGATTCACCTGGAAATGGTGAAGCGACATAGCATCTGTTAGCAACTAAAGCCGTATCATTTGCGCCTATAGTTCCATTTATCTCTTCTATCGAGTACTGACCATTTGAATCTCGCTTAGCGAACAAACCACCTTTGTAGTAGCCGTTCCATATTGGATGACCACCTCCCGATATATTTGCTTCAAACCCTATAAGGTGAATAGTATCGTTGCTTATGGGGTCAATATATTCGTAAAACTCATTGTATGCTCCAAGAACATAGCTCGCATTTGACCCAACTAAAAAACTCGCTATCAATAAGGATAATTTAGTTTCATAAATACGATTAAATCCTCCAGCACCATCTGGTTCGAGACGATAAATAGTTCCTTGAGACTGACCATCAGGGCACCACATCAACAGGAAGGCATCGTCAACTCCACTAGGGTTATCGATTTTTGTTAAACCTCTAATGCCGCCTACAGCAGAATTGATTGTAGCGCCAAGGTCACTAAAGTCATGGTCTATTACATAGCTTGGCGAAACTCCGTCAATTCGTCTATAGAGTTTACTTCCTGATGAAAAATGAAGCGCCCCATTCGCTACTTCAATACCTAAAGGTCTAATACTTAAGGGGCCAAATTCTGCCGTTGATATCCAATCGATTTTACCTGGAGCTGCAGAATTATATTTCCCTTTATAAATTCCTTGTGTTCCGACAGTAGCAAATACATATTCTAATCCAGTTTGCTGGTCTACATATATTTCAATATCTCTTATGGAATAGTTTTCACCTGCAGGGAAACTCCCTTGCACAATTTGACTTTCTCCCCAAGTACCATTCACATCATTTCTTACGAAACTTTTAACCGTAACGATACTCGTTATATAATTAGGCGAATAGCCAGCGGTAATTAACACCGTATCTGGAAATGTTAATAGGTTACCAAATTGATCTTTTGTAAAAATAATTTGTTTCAGAATTTCCGGCCGTAGATGGTTTGCTCCCATAAATAAATCTTCTTGCCAAATAGCAGAAGGATTATCCAACCGATTTATTTGCCCCCAAGCAATATTGTTGTTAGAACCTCCATACCAAATGTTATTCTCATCTTCCCAGTATCCGACAGATGCAAATAGCATGCTTTTATGATTAACTAATTGTAAAACCTCTGAACCACCTAAGAATTTATTATTTGAATCGTAGCCTCCTGCTGTAAATGATTTGCTCCAGGATTGAGCATTTACCATGCTGTAAGAGCATATAAGCCAAGTCAAAACAACGATTCTCTTTGTTAATTTTATTTGCATTTTATTAACTTATTTTCAGTTGAATTTTAACATAACTATTTCGGACATGATTTATTGTGGTTCTGTCGCATTAATTTGACCACCATCTAAAAACCCTATTTGAATTAGAGATTATGCGACTAATGAAAGGAAAGTTTTGAAATAGGATTTCTTAGAATCAACGATTTGATTCTTTCTAATAATCCTGACTACTTCAATACCTGCGAGTGTCCTTTGGGCGGATTCAAACTCTTTGAAACCAGTGTCAATAGCAATTCTTCTCTTGATGTTTCTGTGGTCTTGTTCAACACAATTATTAAGGTATTTACACCTCCTAATTTTGATGTTTTTATTCCAGAAATTATTTCTGTTAACCGCTCTAATAGCAGTGAAATTAGAACCACTTTTATCAATATTAATAACCCTTGGATTCTGATTATTAGCAATGGCTTTATTGAAGAACTTTTGAGCAGAACCTTTCATTCTTCTTTTGGTTAGAAGAAAGTCAACGGTGTCTCCGAATTTATCAACTGCTCTATAAAGATACCTGTCTTTACCAGCCACCTTAATATAGGTTTCATCCATCCTCCAGCTAGTACAAACTCTATTTTTTCTTTTGTGCATAGATGCCTCAATCATAGGAGCGTACTTAAACACCCATCTTTTGAATAGTAGAATGATCAACCTTGACACCTCTAATCTTCATTAGCTCTTCAATGTCTCGATATGAGAGCGTAAATCGAAACTTGAAATAAACAGCTTGAAGAATTATGAATTTAGGATATCTGTGGTGCTTAAACATAGAAAGTAATTTTAATTCAAATCTAAATAATCTATATTTGGTATATTAATGCGACAGAACCTTTTGTTAATTCAATCATTAAAGATACGAAAAAAAGTCAACTGATAAAGAATACCATTTGACCTATAAGGCTCCCCTTGTAGGTTCTCGTTCGAACCGCTTTTGGAAGGATCTAAAGAAGTTTAGAAAATGAAAACTACTTTATTTTTTTAATAACTTTTCCATTTTCATATATATAAAACAAAATCATTCCCTCTTGATGTTCTGTCTTTTCGCGACCAAGAATGTCAATCATTTTTATCAGCCTAAACTCTTGATTTGTGATTTCATTTAAATCTACATTTTCGACACATTCTGAGCAACATTGTCCTTCAACTTCAACCCATTCACCATTACACGGCATACCCATTTCTTCCTCACAATCGATAACAATTTCAAAAAACTGACCGTCTGAAGTACATTCACCTAAATCACACGGGTCATTAGGGTTTTCCCATAAACCTACACTTGTAATTTCTATCCCTGAAGATGAGGTACACAAACTAGAATCTGATTGAGGTTCACAATCCCAATTTAATACTGTTTCGAAACCAAATTGATCAATCCAAGAGGAAATACCCGCAGCCTCAGCAACACAATCATTAGGATATTCAATACCATCACAACCTAGCACTGGATCCAAAAGAAAAGAACACATAGCAGTTGGGTTTACCCATTCTGGATTGATACAACAATCATTTGTAGACTGAGGGCAAGCAGCTTCTTCACATTCTTCTAACGAATCAAAAGGCACAACTCCTCCACATCCACCCCATGTGAAATCTTCACATTGCTGAGTTTCTTGATTGAAAAAATACTTTTGTATGGCAGCTTCACACATACCAGGATCTGGGATTAATGTACAAGCATCTATATTTGAAGAACAGTCTGGCATACCCTCCCAACTTGGAATAATAGTGCCTGATATTTCCACACCATCTTCATCTACACACCAACAATATCCAGTGCTTGCCCAGCACTGTGTTGAAACATAAGAACCATCATCTTCACAATTAGGAACAAATTCTCCTATTAAGCCTGTTGCATTAAGTTGTGCTTGTTGACAAGATGTTAATGTATCCTGTGCAAAAGAAAAGGTAAATTGAAATGTAATTAGGATAATAAGTAGTTTTCTCATTTTGTTTACTTCTATGTTTACAAAAAAATGTATATCAATTATAGGGGTTCTGTCGCATTAATATACCGAATATACAAAATAAAAAAGGTCAAGTTTTTTTTTTAAAAATAACTTGACCTATAAGGCTCCCTTTGTAGGTTCTCGTTCAAACCGCTTTTGGAAGGATTTGAAAAAGTTTAATGAATGAAAAATTACTTTATTCGCTTTACAACCTTTCCATTTTCATAAATATAAAATAATATCTTACCACTCTTATGAATGTTTTGCTTTCGACCAAGAATATCAATCATTTTACTTAATTTCATATTCTCATTAGGTAGTTCATTTAACCCTAATCCATCATTATAATCAAGCTCATCACATTCTCCATCAAAATCAAAATCGTTAATGCAGTTACCTGAGCAATCTAAATATTCAAATGCAGGATAGATACACGACCCATCATCTATATTTGCATCTATATTAAAATTACACGCATTAGAATCGACACATCCATTTATAATTAAGTTGGTACAAGTACTGTCATTGAAAGTAGCCAAGAGATTAAATTCCATGAAAGTAGAATCTGTGCACCCGTAAATACAGGCCCCATTTCCTAAATAAAAATCAATGGTGGTTCCAACAGAATCTATGGTGTAGGAGAAATCTCCAATCTCAATAGTATTTCCTGTCCAATTCTCAGAAATATTGCAGTTAGCAAACGTATATAATTGATAACACCCGTCAGGTATACAAAAACCTTCATAATACGCACCCCCAGATACATTAGCAAATGCAACCTCACCATTATTAATCATAAAGAATATTGTATTATCAATCAATGAATCATAAGTCACAGAAATAGTCTGGTAGGTATCGAAACAATATAAACAAGATCCATCATCAATAGTAATTGCTGAACCTAGATAATTTACTGCAGTAGAATCGGTACATCCATGACAAGTGTAATCACATAAAAAGGGGTTGTTCATCGTAACCAAAAAATGATAATTACATGCATTTTCATCTGCGCAGCCTTCAATGTACTGGCATGAAAAATCATTTGCTGCCGCATTAGGGTTATAATTTTCTGCCAGAGGGTCCATGCAACCAAATATCGGAGAGTCCATAAATGAGCAATCATTATCAATACATCTTACTGCTCTCACAAGTGCTGTATGGCTCTTTGTCCATGGGGATAGTCCTGGCCCAGCAGATTCTCCAGTGGATAGGAATGTAGAGGTTGGGTAGGCAACCCACGCATTACTGATAGAGGCTTGTGTAGAACTCCAATGATAGGCATCATATATACTATCACCACCTATTTCTTGAATCACAGAATCAATAATAGATTTATGCAACATTATTTCCCATAATTCACTTTTTGAAGGTAAAAACCAATCCGTGTAACCCGAAGAGTTACTATTGTTGCAAACATTAGCAGCAAAATCATTAATATTAGATGCAGTTAAATTTATTGTATTAAACTGTCCTGCACCAATAAATTCTTCTTCTGCGTCTAAATTATTGACCCAATGGTTACCCCATTTAGACTGTAAGGGCTGTCCATCAACCCAATTATAGCTCGCTTGTAAATAAACCGTGTCTATTATAAGCCCCTTTCCTTCAGGATCGACATAAAAAACTATACCACCTTGATAATTAGACCCAACCTCAATAATGGATTGCGAACATAATAGGCTTGGTGTAAATAGCAGTATGTAAAAAATGTTTTTCAAATTACTAAAGGTTTATAGGTCAAATATACTAAATAACTTGACCAGTAAGGCTCCCCTTGTAGGTTCTCGTTCGAACCGCTTTTGGAAAGATCTAAAGAAGTTTAGGGAATAAATTTCTTGTCTACTTTTCCATTATTATAGATATAGAATAAAAGCGACCCTCCTTGATGCCCAGATTGTTCGCGTCCAAAAACATCAATCATTTTTATTAGCTCTGGTAATTTTTCATTAAGCTCTACTATTCCAATACCATCATCATAATCTAATTCATCACATTCTTCATCATTGTCTATATCATTAATACAATTGCCTTCGCAATCATAATACATATCTGGATAATTACAGTCATCTTCATCTGTTGCTTCTGAATTATAATTACAAGCGGTATTGTCTATACATCCAAGAACTTCAATTTCATCACAAACTAAATCCTCATCTATATCATTAATACAATTCTCTTCACAATCATAATACATATCTGGATAAGTACAGTCATCTTCATCTGTTGCTTCTGGATTATAATTACAAGCGTTATTGTCTATACATCCAAGAACTTCAATTTCATCACAAACTAAATCCTCATCTATATCATTAATACAATTCTCTTCGCAATCATAATACATTTCTGGATAAGAACAGTCATCTTCATCTGTTGCTTCTAAATTATAATTACAAGCAGAATTATCCATGCATCCAGAGATCTCTAATTCATCACAGATACCATCAGAATCAGAATCATCTATACAATCTCCATTACAATTAAAATAAGTTTCTGGGTAAGTACAAGAGCCATTATCAATATTTACACTAGCATAATAGTTACAGGCAACAGAATCCATACAACCATAAAATAGATTTTCTACACAAGAACAGTCATAACCAATCCCTTCAAGTTCTTCAACGGTGTAACCAAATGTCCACACGTAATCATAACATAATCCTTCAAGATAATTTGTTCCATTAGCAGTAAATGGGCAAGAGTAATCACATGCGTCGGAAACATTAGCAGATTCCTCAAAGTTATCAGCATTTGAATCCATACAACCCACTGAGATAATTGTAGCACAAGAACCATCATCATCTGCAGCTAATGCTTCATACTCAAGATACAAAGGATCTGTACAGCCGTAACATATAGGGTAGGCATTTAGCTCTAGAAACTGAGGGAGATGATTTGAGACACATTCTAAGGGATTCTCAAAAAAAGTAATGACTGATAAGTTTTGAGGGAGAAGTGGCAGACTGGTTAGATTATTCTGATTACACATCAGAATTCCTAATGCATCAGGTAGTTCAGGTAAACTTGTGAGTTGATTTAAGCCGCAAGAAAGCCAAATTAAGCCATTAGGAAGTTCAGGTAAACTTGTGAGTTCATTCGAAGCGCACCTAAGAACTTTTAATCCATCAGGTAGTTCAGGCAGACTTGTGATATCCTGTCCCCAGCAATTAAGATAAGTTAAATCATTAAAAAACTGAACTGGATCGATGTTAGTAAAGGATGTTGGAGTAAAAGGGAGGTCAAGGGTGTCTATTCCAACAGTAGCATCAATATCCAATGAATCATTTACAATAGTTTGAGGGTAGTTTGCTTGTAGATAAGATAAGAACCAAGGATCCTCTATAGGGTACAAGTTATTTTGAGCATTCGCTTTAATTGTAAAAAAACAGATAGTAAGTAGAATGATTATCTTTTTCATGATGAGGGGGTTTGAATACACAAATATACAAGAAAAATAGGTCAAGTTATTTTAAAAAATAACCTGACCTATAAGGCTCCCCTTTTAGGTTCTCGTTCGAACCGCTTTTGGAAGGACCTTAAGAAGTTGAGGGAATGAAAATCAGAAAGAATCAAATCGTTGATTCTAAGAAATCCGATTTCAAAACTTTCCTTTCATTAGTCGCATAATCTCTAATTCAAATTGAATTTTTAGATGGTGCATTAAGTTAATGCAAAAGAACCCTTAAAACTATTTTTTAAATGGATTACGCTGAGTCCAATCTTTTGGTTTTAACAAACTCAAGATTGGACTCGCTGCTTTTATAACCGTTTTACAAGGGTGGTATAAATATCCATAGCCCTTATAAGGAACCGCACCAATAGAACTTTTAAATTCAGAAGCCGTTCTACCAAACTTTATGAGATTCAGTTTATGCTCAATTGCAAATTTTATTTGCTCATATAACATTCTATTGTAAATCCCATAGTCACTATTGTACTTATAATCTAAACCAACAAAATGGGCATACAATATATGATTACTGCTAATTACTGATGCAAAGCCAACTAATTTACCTTCCAAGTAATACCCAAAAATTGAGACATTTTCTTTTACTAATTTTAGATCGTAAAATACATCAGTATTAAATTTAGCCGCATTAAATGTAGATTTATAAAACACATTATCAAATAGACTTTTCATGGCTAAAGATTCATGTTTTAAATCAGATGGGCTTAAATCCCTTTTTTCTAGAGCACTACTCTTTTTTAAGACCTTTCGGTATCTCTTTTTATATTTCGAACTTATATCATCCAGATAATCGTTAAAAGATACCCAATACTCAGGAATTGACATTTGCATATCAGGTTCAACAAATATCTTTTTAGAGTAGTTTTTTATGAGTGAAATAGAATTTTCATAGGTCTCGGGAATTAATACAAATCGAGCCTCCGTTTCACTAGTAATTAAGTCTAATATATCAATTAGGTGTTCTGCTGGAATTAATGATTTTTGAAGTTTACAGGATTCTTCATTGCTTAAAAATACATTCCCTAAATACCCAACTTTTTCATTAATTTGATTTGCTAGGAATACTTTTATTTCTTTTAAAATACTAAAGGTTGAATTTCCATTATTTATATAATCTTTAAGTTTATTCCCATTTATGAGGAAGAGGTGTGCATATACAATTCCAATTACGTTCCCCGAATCCTTAATAATAATGTAAAGAGGCTCTATTTCATCCTCGTGTTCTGCCTCCAGAATTTGCACACACAAAGAGGAGATGAAAAAATCTTGACTATCAAGGAGTTCATTCCATTCACTTTTAGGAACATCAGCAAAACGTTTATATAGACTATATTCCATAATTAAGCTTCTAAAGAATGTATCTCAAAAACGGTTATTTCGGGGTAAATCCCTACTCTACCAGCGTACCCAAGATGACCTAAACCTCTGTTAACATACAGTTTTTTAGAGTCGTTATTATGTATTCCAGCCCATTGTGGATATTTATATTTTGCTGGACTCCACTTAAAATTGCCTAATTCAATTCCAAACTGCATTCCATGCGTATGCCCCGATAACTGAAGTTCTATAGGGAACGTATGTTTCCTTACCTCAGAATCCCAATGTGAAGGATCGTGCGAAAGTAAAATAGAAGTACTCGTAACCTCTAGACCAGTAATAGCTTTTTGAAAATCTCCATATTTAGAAAACCCTCCAGCACCCCAATTTTCAACTCCTATTAAATTGAATGAAGAGCCATTAATTTCAACCTTTCTATTTTCATTTAGTAATAAATCAAACCCAATTTGCTGATGTACCTTATGAAAATTAGTCAAGTTTTCATTCCACTCTATCAATCCTTCTTCGGAACGTTTATCAATTCCTAAATAATCGCCGTAATCGTGGTTTCCCATAATAGAATACTTACCATATTTAGCCTTAATTTTTGCTAAATGTGGGATAAACTCATCTGCTTCCCAGTAATTATTATTCACTAAATCTCCAGTAAACAAGACAATATCAGCTTGCTCTTCATTTATAAGCTTTACGATGTCTTCTATAGGTTTAGTGCTGGTAAAGCTCCCAAGGTGAAGATCTGATATTTGAATGATTCTTAAACCATTTAGGCTTTTCGGCCATTTATTTAAATTTAATTTAAGTCTATGTTTTTTATAATTAAAACGACCTACAATAATTCCCCAAGACATGAGTCCAAAAAATAAAGAAGCCGAAGCAAAACTCATGTTTTTCAGAAAACTATTTCTAGAAATTTTATGTCCTGAAGGACTGTCTTTAAATGAGACTGAGATCCATGAATAAATCCATTTTAATATTCTTAAAAAATCGTCTATTAAAAGTGGTAAACAGGCTAGTATTTTGGCGAGATAAAAACTAATCACAAAAGCTCTTACAACTATTAAGTATTTGGGTGAATCGATATTTTGGTAATTACTCATACTATATACCAAAAGACTTTGGAGCACAAGCAATAGATCCATTTTAAGGTAATGACAGAAAAAAGGAAATTATTCTTAAAAGCTTGCCAAAAATAAACATCAACAGCGATAAAGAAAATGCAAAAGAAAAGAAGGTTGTACAGTATTTTGTTCATGGGCTTAAATAAGGTTCTCGTTCAAACTAATTTGGGTTCTGTGGTTCTGTCGCATTAATTTGACCACCATCTAAAAATCCTATTTGAATTAGAGATTATCTAATGAAAGGAAAGTTTTTAGGATTTCTTAGAATCAACGATTTGATTCTTTCTAATAATGCTAACAACTTCAATACCTGCCAGTGTCCTCTGTGCGGATTCAAACTCTTTGAAACCAGTGTCAATAGCAATCCTTCGCTTTATGTTTCTGTGATCTTGTTCAACACAATTATTAAGGTATTTACACCTTCTGATTTTGATATTTTTATTCCAAAAATTATTTCTGTTAACCGCTCTGATAGCAGTAAAATTAGACCCACTTTTATCAATGTTGATAATCCTTGGGTTCTGATTATTTGATATGGCTTTATTGAAGAATTTCTGAGCTGAACCTTTCATTCTTCTTTTGGTTAGAAGGAAGTCAACGGTATCTCCGAATTTATCTACAGCACGATAAAGATACCGATCTTTTCCAGCTACCTTAATATAGGTTTCATCCATCCTCCAGCTAGTACAAACTCTATTTTTTCTCTTGTGCATAGATGCCTCAATCATAGGAGCGTACTTAAACACCCATCGTTGAATAGTAGAATGGTCAACCTTGACACCTCTAATCTTCATTAGCTCTTCAATATCTCGATAGGAGAGTGTAAATCTAAACTTAAAGTAAACAGCTTGAAGAATAATGAATTTAGGATATCTGTGGTGCTTGAACATAGATTGAAATTTTAATTCAAAACTAAATAATCTATATTTGGTATATTAATGCGACATAACCATAAGGCTCCCCTTGTAGGTTCTCGTTCGAACCGCTTTTGGAAGGATCTTAAGAGGTTTAGGTAATGAAAAATTAACAAAGAATCAACAGTTATTGAACTAGTACTTAGAAGGAACGGATAACACGAACCCTGCCCGAATAGTACTTATCGCCGTTGACAGTCCAGCCATCATTAAAATTGACAACCCACGCGAAGAATTCATTAATGTACTCCGAAGAAGACCAATAAAAATTATTAATAAAGTTACCTACATTGCCGTCTGAGCCACCATTTCCTATGGTGTTGTACATTTCTACCAATTCATCTTTTGAGGGAATATACCAGTCGCTGTATCCGTTTATTTCAGTGTACAAGACAGCTTGTGCTGCTGTTATACCTCCATTTTCAGTTGCACATCCTTGATTTACTATATCTATTGTATTTTGATGCCCTGTACCTAAATAAGTCCCATCTGCGCCATTTACTTCTTGTTGATAACAACCCCACTCATAAGCCCCTTCTAGATCTTCAAGTGCTGCAACTAAACCATGCTGACCAGATTCATCTATATAGAAAATAATTCCACCATAATCATCCATTCCTATAAATGGGTCTGTTATATTACTCTCACAATCATAACCTTGCTCTGCATACTCACATGAACCATCATCATACAGCTTAGTAATATCAAAGTTACATGCTAAACTGTCAGCACACCCAATCTGAGAATTGATTAATTGTAAGCTATCCTGCAGAGAAACAATATTATCCTCAGGAATGTCATTCACATACCAATCACATAAGCTAAAACCTTCTATAGCCTCTGTAAGTTTAATCTGATAACCAAAGCCAGGAGTTAAATTACCTATACCGTTAAAAGAAAACTCTGGCATGTATACGTTACCATTATTATCTTTTGTAATGCTGATGCTTTCTGTGTGGTTAGAGAGTCCCTCAGCTACATCTATAGAGCTAGGACAACCATAACCAAACATGTTCCATCCAGAACTTAAATCAATAGATACATTCCATGCATCAAAGGATTGGTTTAGTTGGTCTATTATAGATACTTCATTTGAATCATCAGAATTCTGTTCAGGAACATCGTCACTATATATTGCTCCATTTATGACGCCATGGTTACCATTTCCACTTAAATCAACAAGAGTAGTCCCAGAACCTTCATTAAAGTCCCAACATCCAATTGCATTTTCATGAGGTGATGAAGAAGGACTTGGTTGTAAAACATCATTTACAATTTGAGCATATGCAATATTTCCATTAAAATGATATGAATTAAAATGATAATTACCGACTCTAGAAGGTGAATTGTTAATATTATAATATGAGTTAAATGGATAATTCCCCTCTCCAACCAGATTATTATTTACCCATAATTTAGAATCTCCATTAGACGTTTCATATGAATAAATTACATGATACCACTCATTGGGTTCAATCTGATAATATAAATATGAAGCATAATCAGCCTCACAATTACATTGAAGAATCCCACCCTTTAATTGCCCGTTGTTATCCATTGAGATTGTAATGTTTCCAGGGCCGTTTTGTGCAAACTGAAGTATATACTGACCTTGTGAATCTAGGACACCACTCCATTTAAATTTGACCTCAAGACTTAGACTTTCATTTTGGTTAAATGGTGATAAAATTCCAAGTTCAACATAATCATTAACACCATCAAAACTCAAAGAATAATTATCCTGCCCAAACAATGCAACAGGAACAAATAGTAGTATGTAAATTAGCTTTTTCATAATATGAGATTTTCAAGATATAAACCTACAAAAAATAAAGGAGGGTAATTTTAATTCAAAACTAAATAATCTATATTTGGTATATTAATGCGACAGAACCCTAAAGTGTGAAATTATAGATCGAATCTCAGATACAGAGGTTCAAATAAAATACCCGACAGACTCTGGGCGAGGGTTCTACAAGAAAGTTGTAAAAATGGGTGAGTTAGAACAGGTTGAGAAAACCATCCAAATGTAAACAATCAACTTAACAGATTATAGTTAAATCTCTCCAAAATCGGTTCGAATTTTAACCTACAAGGGGATCCTTTTAGGTCGAGTTATTTTTTTGAATTATATTTAAAATATAAATGCGACAGAACCCGGAAGCGGACTAGCAGAAAATATTATGTAGTTTTGAACAAACAAAAACA
>CBCYMK010000006.1:0-111097 GCA_965183875.1 Flavobacteriales bacterium
CCTTCTCCATTCCAAAAAGAATGGCAAATTATTCCATCGTTGTTTACTAATCTGTATTGATTTTCTATTGATGATTTAAGCTCTTCATCGGTAAGATGTTGCAGCACCTTATTGGAATAGATTCAATCAAAAGATAAAGTAGTATTAAGGCTAATTGCATCTAAATTAAGAAAGGGTATTTCAGGATGGCGTTTATTCAATCGTTCTAGAAATAAGTCTGAATAGTCTGATCCTGTGACTTTATAATATCGACTTAATAGTTCGATGTCATTACCTGGGCCAGTACCCAACTCTAAGATTGAACAACCATCTTTCAAATGCTTCTTTAAGTGTTCGATTAAAGTTAGCCCATTGTAACCCTCCGCCATTTTTATATAGCTGTCTACAGTTTCTTTAGTATGATAATACTTATTTGACATCAATCAAGGTTAAGGACTGAAGTTACACAATTAATAACATTGTATTATTAGAACTCAATTCTGGAGACACTTTAATTATCCCCTTGAGGGAATTATAGGGGTGTTATTCCGAAACAATGTCATGCAGTCTTGCGGTCAAAGAGTCGGTGAAAGACTATGCTGGAAAACTGATTTGAAGTCCCGATAGTTATCGGGATGATGATTCGTCAATTTGAAAATTAATGAATAAGATAAATAATTAGAAAAAAGTTTTCTCCTTGAAAGGATTATAGGGGTGTTACTCCAGACAATGTCGTTCAGTCTAGCCTTCAAAGCGTTGGTGAAAGACTATGCTGGAATACTGATTTGAAAATTGGATGATGTATTGATTTGATGATTTTAATTAAATAGCCAATCAATATCATATTTAAAGCTGTGAGAGTCTATATTTAATTCCTAAGGTAAGTTGGATAATCCGTTCATGACCATAGAAATTTCTGTCTTCGAAATTGTATAGTTTAGTAATTCCGTGATAAAAGTTGGCAAAAACAGTTAGTTGATCAGAAGTGTTTATTTCTGCACCTAATCGTGGACCAAAATCAAAATTTGGAATTTTTAGGTTTATTTTTTTATCAGAATTTTCCCAACCTAATACTAGTTCCTGAGAGTCAGAATCAATTTCTTCAATAATCCTTGCTTTTGCACGAATGTTAAAAGATGTTGATATACTAATGTTGAAATTCACTTTCTCTGTTTGGACACCTATTAAGATAGGGATTGTGATATATGTAAAGTGACTATAACTATTTGTCGTTATTAGAATAGGGTCTATATCTCCAAGCCCCAAATTTGACTCGTTAGTATATATTGCCTCAATTTGATTTATTAACAATTGAGCTTCACAATAAAAGTCGTTTTTTATTGGGGCTCTATAGTACAAGCCAATATGTCCAGATATAGGTGCAATATCGAATTCAACTTCTTTAAGATTATACTCAGCCGTAGTTCTTACAATGCTACTTGGACCTAGTCCAGCTTTTAATCCATAACTACTTTGTGCAAAGATGTAGTTAGTTAGCAATAGACAAACAACGCTTAGAAATAATTTTTTCATTTGAGATGATATTTTACAACTGTAATATACAAATATATTAGACCTGACTAGTCTGAATTTTAATGCACTAATCACCGTCCAAAGTCCATCGACTAAGGTCTCTTCTTATACAAAGGTACTTTAGAACAAGCTTCGCCATAGCTTAAAGTTTTTACTACAGGTTGTAGTAAAGTACACAATTCCACATAAGTAGATTCGGGAACAGGGCGATTAGAACAGCCTTTCACGATTACAAACTTGTCTTGTAATTCAGTTAAGTCTATTGTTTGAAGAGCTAAAGTGTAAAGGTGTTTGTTCAGGTCTTGCAGAGAGCCTTTGATTACCGTTTTGGCATAAGTAGAAATGGCAGAGGCTACGAGCATAAAGGCCCATGCCGGAACAATGGCATCTGTAGTGATGTCGATGGCGATATTACAATCTTGGTATTGCGACCAATCATTAGATTTTACAAAGGCACGAAAGTCTCGCTCACGAAGAATAAGCCCTTCGTACAAGTGATCTTTCAAGTCGATGATCACACGCTTATCCTCGTTGTAATAGTCTTCGAGGTTAAGGGTAATGAGTCCAGACTGTTCTACTTTATTGATTATTTGATCCATTTGTTAAGAAGTTAAGAATGTAGAGAAGATAAGAATTTAGAAGAAGGTTAGTAGATTAGAATTTTAGTAGGTTGGTATCTAGTAGCTGGTATCAAGTATTATTCTTCAAAACTAACATACTAACATACTTTTTTAAGTCTAGTCTTTAAACACTTTTTTACATAACGACCATTTTGACATTTAAAAAAGGAGTCAGGAGTCACTATTTTTCACTCAAAACTTAGAATTCAAAACTTAAAACTATTTCCAATTGTCTACTCCCTATAAAAATCCTAATTCCAACTTTGCTTCTTCGCTCATCATGTCTTTGTCCCATGTAGGTTCAAAAACCATAATTACTTCTACTTTATTTACCTCGTCTAATGAGCTTACTTTCTCTCTTACTTCCTCAGGCATAGATTCTGCTACTGGGCACGAAGGAGAAGTTAAGGTCATGTCTATTTCTATATCTGCTTCGTCGCTTACACGTACATCGTATATTAGGCCTAGTTCGTATACATCTACAGGGATTTCTGGGTCGTAAATAGTTTTTATAACCTCAATTACCTTTTCGCCTATGGCTTGCATTTGTTCTTCGTTCATCTTCTTGTATAGCTTTCAGCTGTCAGCAATGAGCTTTCAGCAATAAATAATTTGTTTTCGTCCTAGTCTTAGTCCTCGTCAAAGTCTAGGTTTAACCGACCGCTACTTAGCTTGAAAAAGCAATTGCGTAAAATTTCATTTGTTTAATCATGGAAACGAGTCCATTGGAGCGTGTCATCGATAGGTGTTCTTTTAAACCAATAGCATCAATAAAGTGTAGTTCGTTTGCTAGGATATCTTTTGCTTTCTGTCCATCAAAAACACGAACTAAAAGTGCAACAATACCTTTGGTGATAATTGCATCGCTATCGGCTGTAAAATTTACTTTATCACCTTCTTTACTAGCGTGAAGCCATACTTTAGATTGGCAGCCTTTAATTAGGTTGTCTTCAACTTTTAAGTTCTCGTCTATGGCTGGCAAGTCTTTACTTAGTTCAATTAAGTAGTCGTACTTCTGCATCCAGTCGTCGAACATATCAAACTCCTCTATTATTTCTTCTTGTATCTCTTGAATTGTCATTTATCCGAACATGTTTTTAACTCGGTTAATCCCGGCAATAAATACATCTATTTCTTCTTTGGTATTGTATACAGCAAAAGAGGCTCTCATAGTTCCAGGAATATCGAATCGATCCATCACTGGCTGTGCACAATGGTGCCCTGTACGAATGGCAACTCCCAATTTATCTAATGTGGATCCAGCATCATAAGGATGAATACCTTCCATAATAAAGGAAACCAATCCCGCCTTATTTTTTGCCTCACCGATAAAGCGAATCCCACCAATTTCTTTTAGTTTTTCTGTAGCATAAGCCAATAAATCAGCTTCTTGCTGGGCGATATTTTCTACACCCACTTCCTCCATAAATCGGATGGCAGCTTCTAGACCAATTCCACCAGCAATATTTGGTGTTCCACCTTCAAATTTAAAAGGCAGATCGTTGTAGGTAGAACCTTCAAACTTCACCTCTTTAATCATTTCGCCACCACCGTGGTAAGGAGGCATCTTTTCTAGAATATCTTTCTTTCCATAAAGTATACCCACACCTGTAGGACCATACATTTTATGAGCCGAGAAACAGTAGAAATCGGCATTTAAATCTTGTACATCTACTTTCGCATGAGGTACCGCTTGTGCGCCATCAATCAACACTAAAGCACCTTTTTTATGTGCTAGAGGAATCATTTCTTCGATTGGGTTTATCGTTCCCAAAGCGTTCGAAATATGATTTACAGCAACCAGTTTAGTCTTATCGTTTAGTAAATCGCGGTAGGCATCCATGTCGAGCTCACCTGAATCGAGTACGGGAATAACTTTTAAAACAGCACCCGACTGCTCACAGGCCATTTGCCAGGGCACAATATTGGAGTGGTGCTCAATAGCTGAAATAATAATCTCATCTCCTGTTTTAAAAAGAGATCTCGCTAAACAGGAAGAAACTAAGTTGATGGCTTCGGTAGTTCCACGAGTGATGATAATTTCTTCTATAGAATCGGCATTGATAAAACGACGAGTAGCCTCGCGAGCTGCTTCATATTTATCGGTTGCTTGCTGACTCAAGAAGTGCACACCACGGTGAATATTACTATTCTCCTTGCTGTAATAATGCGTAATCGCGTCAATCACCATTTGTGGCTTTTGGCTGGTAGCTCCATTGTCGAAATAGACTAGAGGGCGACCATTTACTTCTTGGTGAAGCGCCGGAAATTGAGCACGTATATTTTGAATGTCTAAAGCCATTAAGGATTTTTTAATTCAATTCTAAATCTACTTTTAACTCTCTAGCAACTAGGTTTACCAATTGCTCTTTAAGTTCTGGTATAGTTATGTTTTTTAAGGTGTCTCCAGCAAAAGCAAACATTAAAAATGCTTTAGCTTCTTTTTCAGGAATCCCTCTAGAACGCATATAAAATAAAGCTTCTTCATCTATTTGTCCAATGGTACAGCCATGAGAACAAGCTACATCATCTGCAAAAATTTCTAGTTGAGGCTTAGTGTCTATACTCGCAAAGTCGCTTAATAAAAGGTTGTTGTTTTGTTGGTATGCATTGGTTTTTTGAGCGTCTTTGCGCACCATTACTTTACCATTAAATACCCCTTTCGACTTCTCGTCGTAAATACCTTTGTACAGTTGAAAGGACTGGCAGTTCGGTACCGCATGGTCTACAAAGGTGTGGTGGTCTACAAGGCTAGAACCTTTTAATAAGGTAATAGCATCCATATGTGCTTCTGCGTGTTCTCCTGTAAATTCGAAATGCAAGTTGTTACGGGTAAGCTCACCACTAAATGCAAAGGTATCTACAAGGGCTGTACTTTTAGTTCCTTGTTTTACAAATGTACTGTCTACTAGTGATGCCGTATCTTGGTCGTTTTGAACTTTAAAGTGTTTTACGTTCGCTTCTTTCCCAACGCTTATTTCGGTTACTGAATTGGTAAACACATACTCATCGCTCAACGATTGGTGACGTTCTAAAATTTGAACTTCCGCTCTGTCTTCTGCAATAATCAAGTTACGTGATTGATTCATCATTGCACGACTACTGTCGCTGTTGATGTAAAGAATCTGAATTAACTTATCTACTACAGCACCTGCCTTTACATAAATAAAAGCACCTTCTTGGGCGTAAGCAGTATTGAGACCAACCATACTAAGTTCTTTGTCAGCAAGAGTTCCATAGTATTGGTTAAATAAGTCAGACTTCCCTTCGTAAGCATCTTTTAAGTTGCTTACAAAGAATTTATCTTGTTGGGTGGTATTTGATAAAGAATCGTTAAAAACACCGTTTACAAAAACGAGTTTATACGAATCTATTCCAGTACATAAAAATCGGTCTACATCTTCCGAGCGTATATCTAAGCTAAATTCTGCTCCAAAATCGTAGTCGCGTTTTATGCATTTATTTAAAGAGGTGTATTTCCACTCCTCATCTTTTGTGGTAGGAAAGCCTAAGTTTTTAAAAACTTCAATTCCTTCAGTACGCATTTGGCGTAAGCTGTCGGTTTCGGAGCCACTAAGACTTTGACCAAACTTCTCAAAAGAGTGTATAAGTTTATCTTGTAGTTTCAATGGGTCTTTTTTTAAGCTTCTAATTCTTTCTTAATCCAGTCGTAACCTTTTTCTTCAAGTTCTAAAGCAAGGTTTTTATCTCCGGACTTCACAATTTTACCATCAAATAAAACGTGAACAAAATCAGGTATAATATGGTCTAATAAACGTTGGTAGTGAGTAATTACCATTACAGCATTATCCTCATTTTTAAGTTTGTTAACACCGTTAGCTACAATACGTAAAGCATCGATGTCTAAACCAGAATCTGTTTCATCCAAAATAGCAAGCTTAGGTTCAAGCATGGCCATTTGGAATATTTCATTACGCTTTTTTTCACCTCCAGAAAAACCTTCATTTAATGAACGCGACATAAACTGCTTGTCCATTTCTAGAAGCGCTTGTTTCTCTCGCATTAATTTTAACAGGTCTTTTGCTGGCATAGGATCTAGTCCTTTAGCCTTACGACTTTCGTTAATTGCTGTTTTAATAAAGTTGGTAACCGATACACCAGGGATTTCTACTGGGTATTGGAAGGATAAGAAAACACCTGCATGAGCTCTGTCTTCTGGGGCCATATCCATAATGTCTTGTCCATCAAATTCTATAGAACCTCCAGTAACCTCGTACTCGTCTCTACCGGCAATAACTGCCGAAAGTGTACTTTTACCAGCACCGTTAGGTCCCATTATAGCGTGTACTTCACCCTTGTTAATTTCTAGGCTAAGTCCTTTTATGATCTCTTTACCTTCAATTTCTACTTTGAGGTCTTTTATCTTAAGCATATCTTTTTCTTTGGGTGTTATCCTACACTTCCTTCTAGGGATAGTGAAAGTAGTTTTTGTGCTTCCACGGCAAATTCCATCGGAAGTTGGTTGAGTACATCTTTACAGTAGCCATTAACAATAAGTCCAATGGCTTCATCGGTACCTATTCCTCTTTGGTTACAGTAAAATAGTTGGTCTTCACCAATTTTTGATGTAGTAGCCTCGTGTTCTATACGAGCCGATTTGTTTTTTACTTCTATATATGGGAAGGTATGCGAACCACTCTTGTCTCCCATCAATAGCGAATCGCATTGAGAGAAATTTCGCGCATTCTCGGCACCTTTCATAATTTTTACTAGTCCACGGTAACTGCTGTTACTTTTACCAGCAGCAATACCTTTAGAGATAATGGTGCTCTTCGTGTTTTTACCCACGTGTATCATCTTGGTACCTGTATCGGCTTGCTGGTAATTGTTGGTTACAGCAACAGAGAAAAACTCTCCTATAGAATTGTCTCCTTTCAATATACAAGAAGGATATTTCCACGTTACAGCAGATCCTGTTTCTACCTGAGTCCAAGATATTTTTGCACTCTTATGGCAAATACCTCTTTTGGTAACGAAGTTAAATACTCCTCCTACACCTTCTTTGTTTCCAGGGTACCAGTTTTGAACGGTAGAGTATTTTATCTCTGCTTCGTCCATGGCAATTAATTCTACCACTGCTGCATGGAGCTGATTCTCATCTCTCGAGGGTGCAGTACATCCTTCTAGGTAAGAAACATAAAGACCCTTCATCGGCAATAAGAAGAGTACGTTCAAATTGTCCGGTTCCAGCTTGGTTTATACGGAAGTAGGTAGAGAGTTCCATCGGGCAACGTGTACCTTTAGGAATATAACAAAAAGACCCGTCTGTAAATACAGCTGAGTTTAAGGCAGCGTAATAGTTGTCTGTTTGTGGTACAACAGTTCCTATATACTTACGAACTAGTTCAGGGTGTTCTTGAATTGCCTCACTAATAGAGCAGAAAATAATTCCTAATTCGCCTAACTTCTCTTTAAAAGAAGTGGCTACAGAAACAGAATCTACAACGATATCTACGGCTACACCAGTAAGCTTTTTTTGCTCATCTAGAGAGATTCCGAGTTTTTCGAAAGTCTTTAATAGCTCTGGATCTACCTCATCTAAACTCGCTAAAGTTTTTTTAGGTTTAGGAGCAGAGTAATAAGAGATTGCTTGTAGGTCTGGTTTTTTATAGTGTACGTTTGCCCATTCAGGCTCTGTGAGTTGTTTGAATTTTTTAAACCCCTCCAGTCTCCATTCCAATAACCATTCTGGTTTCGTTTTTTCTTAGATGAAATCAAACGTATAACATCCTCGTTCAAACCGTTTTTAATCGTGTCGGAATCTATATCGGTAACAAAGCCGTATTTGTACTCGGCAGAGGTTACTTCTTCTAATAATTTATCTTCTTCAGTCAAATTCAAAAAGTTAAAGGTTAAAAGTTCAAAGTTGAAAGTTTAACTTGTTTGTGTATTAATATCTACTTAGTTCGAGTTGGTTTACACCGCAAAACTTTCTCCACAACCACAAGTTCTTGTAGCATTTGGATTGTTAAAGGTGAATCCTTTACCGTTTAGGCCTCCAGAGAAGTCTAATACGGTACCTGCTAAGTATAAAAGGCTCTTTTTATCGACTAAAATACGAACCTCATTATCTTCAATGAGTTTGTCATTTTCATTACGTTCGCTAGTGAAGTCTAACTTGTATGATAAGCCAGAACAACCCCCACTAGAAACTCCAACTTTCACGTAGGCAGTACTACCTAGGCCCTCCTCTTGGAGTAAGGAGAATATTTTCTTCTTTGCTGTTTCTGTTACACTAACCATTGTGTTGCTTATTTTTATTTTAACTAATTCTAAATAAGGTGTTTTCAGTCTGCAAATATAAGAAATTTATGTGGTTTTGAATTTAATTTATTGAGGTCTATATAGGATAAATATGTAATTTTGCAGCATGAGTATATTCGAAAATAAAGATCAGGAGTTTACACCTATATCTAAATTAGGTGAGTTTGGATTAATCGACTTGATTACCAAAGAGGTAAAACGTTATAATAACACTATTATTAAAGGTGTGGGTGATGATGCTGCAGTGCTAAAAATTGGTGATTTGTGTCAGCTCGTTTCTACCGATTTGTTAGTAGAGGGAGTGCATTTCGATTTAGCATATGCCCCATTAAAACATTTAGGTTATAAGGCGGTAGTTGTAAATTTATCTGATATATGCGCGATGAACGCTATTCCTACGCATGTCACAGTTTCTTTAGCAATGTCTAATCGTTTTCCTGTTGAGGCGGTAGAGGAGTTGTATGCCGGTATTCGATTGGCTTGTGAGCAGTATAAGGTAGATTTAATTGGTGGCGACACTACAAAGCTCTACTTCTGGTTTGATGATTAGTGTCACTGCTATGGGTACCGCTAAAGAAGAGGATATTGTCTATCGTTCGGGTGCTAAAGAGAAGGATTTAATTGTGGTTTCTGGCGATTTGGGTGCAGCTTATTTGGGGCTCCAGATTTTAGAAAGAGAAAAAGCAGTCTTTATGGAAGATAAAAACATGCAGCCCGATCTTCACGGCTCTGAGTATGTGCTAGAAAGACAGTTAAAGCCAGAAGCTCGACGCGATATTGTTGAAATGTTTAAGGAGATGGATTTAGTCCCTACTTCCATGATCGATGTATCAGACGGCTTGTCTTCTGAGTTATTGCACTTAGCCAAGGCTTCTGATTTGGGCTTGCAGGTTTACGAGGAAAAAATCCCTTGCGACCCTACTGTTATGTCTATTGCTGAAGAGTTTAAATTGAATGGGGTTACTTGTGCGTTAAATGGTGGTGAGGATTACGAATTGCTCTTTACGGTGGCTCAAAAAGATTACGATAAAATAAAAGCAAATCCGAATATGACGGTGATCGGTTATATGGTTGATAAGGCTTCTGGGACAAATTTAATTAGTCACGATGCAAAAGTTTTTCCTTTAACTGCGCAGGGTTGGACTTCTCATGAGTAAAAATAAATAATTTATTTTTACAAAAACGAAAGTTTGGCACGCTAATTGTTATATGACTTTATAAGATGTTAAAGTTTCTTTTTTAAGTGGTTTTTTTAAAGATTTAACATTCTAAAATGTACTTCTATTACATTGGGGGATTTAGTGGAAGAATTTAGTTAATACAAAAAAAAGGGAAGCGTTTTGCTTCCCTTTTTTTTATGCGATTACTTTTTTCAATACTTCTATTAAGCGACTGGTGTTTTCCCAATGACTCATGTGTCCAGCATTTTCAATTTCTATAAAATCAGCTTTATTGGTTTGTGCTTCAGTTTTTAAATTTTGTATTGGAAGGAGAGGGTCTAGTATTCCAGCAATATAGGTCTTTTTACAGCGTAGACTATTTAGTTCACAATTGTGATCTGTTCGATACTGCATAGCTCTAAGCGCATTTATTATTCCCTTAGGGTTTAAGTCTTCGGCATCTTTCCTCATCTTTTGGATTTTTGATGCACAATTTTTAAGTGATAGTTCAGAGAATAAAAAAGGGATTGCTGTTTTTAAGTAAATGTTTTTTTTTTCTTTCACCGCTGATATAGCCCGGTTCCGATCCTTTTTTTTCAGTTCAGAATCTGCACCTGCTGTAGAATGAAATAAGATAATATGATTCACCTTTTCTGGACTTATCTTAGCTAACTCTAGCGCAATATACCCACCCATTGAATGACCAATTATGGTAAATGAATCTACTTTAAGCTGTTTGATTAATACATGTATCTCTGCTGCGTAGCCCTTAATAGAAGAATCTCCCTCTTTATAGGCTGTCTTACCAAAACCGGGTAAGTCCATTCTAATTACTCGATGTGTTTTCAGTAGCTCTACAGCTATGCCGTCCCACATTTCTAGGTTTTCTAAAAAACCGTGAATTAAGATCACAGTCTCGCCAGAGCCTTCGGATTTGTAATGCAGACTATCGTTTACGTAATTAGGTTTCATTTAGCGTTTCTGATCCACAAATTACTTAGCCATCAAGGCTTCAATTTCATCCGCTTCTAAGGGAATACTTCCCATAAGATCGTTGGGTCCACTGTTTGTAACGAGCACATCGTTTTCTAAACGAATCCCTAAGTTTTCTTCAGGGATATATATTCCAGGTTCACAGGTAAATACCATTCCAGCTTCAATTGGAGTAGTCCACGAACCTACATCGTGTACGTCTAATCCTAAATAATGGGAGGTACCGTGCATAAAGTATTTTTTATAGGCTGGCCATTCTGGTTTTTGATTGTCTATATCTTCCTGAGATATTAATCCTAAGCACAGTAATTCCTTTTCCATTAATTTTCCAACTTCCTGGTGGTATTCGTGTAAGAAGTTACCCGGTACAAGCATTTTTGTAGCGGCTTTCATTACACGTAAAACGGCATTGTATACCTCTTTTTGTCTCGCAGTAAATTTCCCATTTACAGGAATACAACGAGTCATATCTGAGGCGTAGTTCGCATACTCTGCACCGAAGTCCATTAGAATTACATCCCCGTCTTTACAAGGCTT
Source organism: Flavobacteriales bacterium (assembly GCA_965183875.1). Taxonomy (GTDB): domain Bacteria; phylum Bacteroidota; class Bacteroidia; order Flavobacteriales; family UBA7430; genus UBA6772. Next base: position 11,108 of record CBCYMK010000006.1, read on the forward strand.
ATTATTGTCGATATAATGTAATACACAAGCGCTCTCTCCAGAGGCTATGATTGGAGTGTAAGCAAAGCCACGCGATCTGTTACGTATAAATTCGTGTATCACATCAGCTTCAATTTCATATTCCATCACCCCTGGTTTAATAGTTTTTAGAATTCTTCTAAAAGCTGCTTCAGTGAGTTTGCATGCTTTTTGAATTAATTCTATTTCTATAGGGTCTTTAATAGCACGAATTTTGTGCATTATAGGTGCGGCTCTTTCGAAGCTGTGTAGTGGGTAAGATTCTCTGATCCATTTACCAAAACGTACATCTCTAGTCTCAACTTCTATATTTGCACGTAGGTGTTCGTTGCTATTTAAGTAAACGTGTTCTGCTTCGCTCATTAATGTTTTTAAAACCGATTCTAGCTGATCTATCCAGTAAACAGTTTTAATACCTGATGTTTCGAAGGCTTGTTTTTTATCGAGTTTCGCTCCTTCCCAAACAGCTATATGTTCGTTGGTTTCTTTAAGGAATAAAATTTCTTTGTGCTTAGCATGAAAATAATCTGGGAAGATTACCAATATAGACTCTTCTTGGTCTACTCCAGAAAGGTGGAAAATATCATTGTTCTGACGAAAGTCCATCGTACCATCTGCGTTGGTTGGCATGATGTCGTTAGAGTTAAATATAGCAATAGAATTAGCTTTTAATTCTGTACAAAAACGTTGTCTATTTCTAACAAATAACTGGCGGTCTATTTTCTCGTATTTCATGCGTATTGTTTTTCAATTTAATTGATCTAACAAATATAGTAGGAAAATGAAGATAACGGAGTTAAGTAGTTAAGAATTTAGAGAAGGTATAGATTCCCTATCGTAAAATATCCATTCGATAGGCGTCGAGCTTAATGAAAATAAACAGCAGAATACTAAAGCCCCATAAAGAGGATCCTCCATAACTAAAAAAGGGTAGTGGGATACCTATTACGGGCATAATGCCTATAGTCATGGCTATATTAATAAAAAAGTGACAGAATAAAATTGTTGCTACCCCATAGCCATACACTCTACTAAAGGTAGATCGCTGTCGTTCGGCTAGAATGATGAGTCTAAAAAGAAGGCCAATAAACAAACCTACTGTAATTATTGATCCTATAAAGCCCCATTCTTCTCCAATGGTACAAAAGATAAAATCGGTGCTTTGTTCGGGTACGAAATTAAATTTCGTTTGTGTTCCCTCTAAGAAACCTTTTCCTGTAAATCCTCCCGAGCCAATAGCTATTTTAGATTGGTGTAAATTATATCCCGCTCCGTGAATATCATCAATTTTACCGAGTATCAAATCTATTCTATTGCGCTGATGTGGCCTTAAGATGTCGTTATATAAGTAGCCTACAGACTGTATAAATCCTAATCCCAACACTAGACTTATAATTGCTGGTTTTATAGAGTTTCTACTTTTTTTAAGTAAGTAGGAAAAACCAATTGCTACAACAGCAATTATAATTGTTGCTGTTAGCACTTCGAACTTTAGTGTTATAATAAATAATGTAATAGCAAGGCCTACTATGGTAAGGTATACAGACGGAACTCCTTCTCTAAAAAGCACTAAAAATAACGACGCAAATACAATTGCCGACCCAGCATCAGGCTGTAACATTATTAATAAAATAGGCAGTCCTAAAATTGCCATAGCACGTAATTGTGTATCTAGCTTACTTAGGTTGGTGTTTAATTGACTTAGGTATTTACTGAGTGCTAGGAGCACTCCTACTTTAGCGAATTCTGATGGTTGCATACTAAAGCTACCTAAGTCGTACCATGATTTAGCACCTCCAATTTCTTTCCCTATAATGAGTACACCTATTAATAGGAGTACCATAAGTGCGTATATAAGATAGGAGAAGGTGGTGTAAAATTTTCCGTCAAGGAGTAATATAAAGAAAACCCATATACAGGAAGTACCAATCCAAAACAACTGTTTTCCTGGCTCAGCCTGCATTGAAATAAGGTTTAATGTACCCTCACCATAATTAGCTGCATAAATATTTAACCAGCCAAAAACCAGCATTGCTAGAAATATGAATACTAGAGTCCAGTCGATATTAGCAAAGAAAGTTTTATTATTTCGCATTTTCAGTAGCCATTAAGTTTCCATTCAAAATAAATTCTTCCTGTTTTGTATTGCTAATTTCTCCGGTGAGGTATTTTTCAATCATTAAACTAGCAATTGGTGCTGCCCAGGTAGACCCCCAACCTCCATTTTCAACATAAACTGCTAAAGCTATTTGTGGGTTGTCTTTAGGAGCAAATGCTATAAATATCGAATGGTCATCGCCATGTGGGTTTTCTGCGGTTCCTGTTTTACCACATATTTCAATATCTTTAAGACGGGCTGTTTTTGCAGTACCGTGTTTACCTGTAAATACTCTTTCCATTCCGTTAATAACTGTGCTGAAATGTTTTGTGTCTATACTCGTATATTTTGGAGTATTATATGTGCTGTCGTTTAGCGGATTACCATCAACCTTGCGAACAATATGTGGGGTGTAATAAAGCCCTCTATTGGCTATTGCCGCACACATATTTGCCATTTGTATTGGCGATACAACTAAAGCATCTTGTCCTATAGCTAGTGAAATTACAGTAGGTGCTTTCCAACCTCTTTTTCCGTATTGTTGGTTGTAAAAATCTACCGTTGGTACTCTTCCTTTACGACCGTTATAAAGATCGTTGTTTAAGAAATTTCCTAAGCCAAAACTCAGTACGTGGTTTCTCCAGTTGTCGTATCCTTCTACTGCGGTAGGATATTTATCTACTATACGTCTAAAGGTATTACAGTAGTAAGCATTGCAAGATTGCTCAATAGATTCGAGTAGGTTCAAAGGAGAGCGGTGTGCATGGCAGCCAATTTTAAGTTTAGCACTAAATCGCCATCCTTCATCACAGTTAAATTTCGTTCCTTGATAAATCACATCTTCCTGTAAGCCTATAAGTGCATTAACTAATTTAAAGGTGGACCCCGGTGGGTATTCAGCTAATAAACTCCTGTCGTAAAGGGGTTTATTAAGGTCCTTATACATTTTATTGAAGTTGGGAGATCTAGAGCGGCCTACCAGTAAGTTCGGGTCGTAATATGGGCTGCTAACTAGCGAAAGTATTTCTCCTGTTGCCGGTTCTATAGCTACAATACTTCCTTTTTTGTTTAGCATTAATTGCTCTGCATATTTTTGTAACTGAATATCTATGCTGAGTTCAATATCTTTCCCATTTACTGCTAAGCTATCGTATTTCCCATTGGCAAAACTCCCTTTCGGTCTGTTCCATACATCTCGAATTAGGTATTTTGTTCCCTGTACACCACGTAGGTCTTTTTCGTAAGAATTTTCTACCCCAGAGATTCCATAATTATCATTTCTCTTATAATAGTGGTCCTTTTTCAAAATATAATCGGGCACCTGACTAACATAACCTAAAATATGTGCTGCACTACTCTCAGGATATTGCCGCATAGTTCGTTCTTGAAGGTAAAAACCTGGGAAGTCGTATAACTTTTCTTGTAGCTGTGCAGCGGTTTGTTTAGAGATCTCTTTCAGAAATAATGAGGCTTTACGTGTAGAGTAGCGCTTTGCTCTATCGAGGTATTTATTAAAATAGTCAAGTTCAATATCTATTATTTCACAAAGTGCTAGTGTGTCTAAGTGTTTAATTTGCCTTGGAGTTACCATGAGGTCATATGCCCTTTGGTTACTTACCAACAAAACCCCTTCTCTATCATATATATACCCTCTTTCTGGATAGATGGTTACTGCTTTAATTACATTGTTTTCTGCAGAAATCTTATAAGAGTCATTTAGGACTTGTATACCGAAAAGTGTGATTAATAATAACAAGCCACTCCCTCCGAAGAGAAAGTAAAAAAACAACCTTCTATCTGCGAACTTATTCCTACTCATCTTCTATTATCGTTTGGGCGTAAAGATTCTATAAGAATAATAATTAGTAAACTGAATACTACACTACTTAATGTTCTCCCTAAGGTGTCGAAAAATTCACTCAACCTAAACGCTTCAAGGTAAAATAAGGTAAAGTGATGTACTGTGCATGAAATTCCGGCATAGGTGAAAAATCGTCCGAACCGAAGTTGCTTAATACTTATTGCTTCTAAGTCCTCTCCTCCTTTAATAGATACTAGCGAAAGAATACCGGGTCGTATATAGGCAAGGAGTACCGTAGCTGCTGTATGTATACCGTAGCTGTCTGATAATGTATCAATTGTTAATCCCAATATAAATCCCAGTATCAATACCAGCGCTTTAGGTAGCTTAGGGGGAAGTAGCATGATGAATAAAATATAAACGTAGGGGTTTATATAGCCACTAATTTGTAGGTTGTTTAGAAAGAATACCTGAAGACAGACTAGAGAAAAGAAACGAATAATATGTTGGCTGGACTTATTCAATTTGATTCTTTTCTAGGGTTTGACGTTCTGTTTTGTGTAGGTTCTTTATGATGTATACATAGTCTATATTAGAATAGTCTACACTTAAATCAACTTCAATATTATAAAAGTTCTCGCTAGGTAATCGTTCAAACCTATTGATTGTTCCTATAGGGATTCCCTCCGGAAATATGCTAGAATAGCTATTTGTTATAAGGCTGTCTCCCACAGAAATAGGAGCGTATTTTTCTATTGATTGCAATTGAGCAAAGTCTGCAGATTTTCCATCCCAGTGGAGTTCGCCAAAGTGATTTGATTTACGGAACCTCGTACTTATAACGGTGTTTTTATTCAGGACACTCATCACGGTAGCGTAATGTGTGCTCACCTCTCTTATAATTCCAATTACACCACTGCTATTACATACGCCCATTCCGCTCTCCAGACCGTGTAAGCTTCCTTTATTAAGGGTTAAGTAGTTACTCCTTTTATTATAGGAGTTCTTAATTACCTTGGCAGAAATATATTGGTACTGTTGGTTTGGCCTTGGGAGAATTGATTGGACTCTTTTTAAATTTTTTAGTCGTGCATTTTCTTCGGCCAGAAGCGTATTTACCTTTTTTAGAGAAAAATACTCGGTTGCGTTATTTGTTCCTTCGAGAAGTTGTCCAGACCAAACTGCTGAGGAATTTGCTAAACGAGAAGACTGGTAGTAGTGACTTTGAACTAACATCCCCATGGCAGTAATTTCCATGAGCATAAACATGAAAAATACATGATGCCTGATGAAAAATGCAATTAAAGTACGCATGTGTTAGTGGGAGTCTATTTCATTAAGAAACTAAACGATGCTATGTTTTTTAGCGCGATCCCAGTACCTCGAACAACCGCTCTAAGTGGGTCCTCTGCTACATAAACAGGTAGTTCTGTTTTTTTAGAAATTCGGTCATCTAAGCCTCTAAGCATAGAACCACCACCTGCTAAATAAATACCCGTATTGTATATATCGGCTGCTAATTCTGGTGGAGTCATAGCCAATGCTTGCATTACTGCATCTTCTACTTGAATGATAGATTTGTTTAGTGCTTTAGCAATTTCACCACTAGAAACACTTATTTGTTTGGGTTTCCCGGTCATTAAATCACGCCCTTGAACAGGGTAGTCTTCAGGAGGGTTTTCTAACTCTTCCACAGCTGAACCAACATGGATTTTAATTTTTTCTGCTGTTCTTTCCCCGACAAATAAATTGTGTTGTGTGCGCATATAGTAAACAATATCGCTGGTGAATACATCTCCTGCAACTTTTATCGACTTGTCGCATACGATACCACCTAAGGCCAAGACGGCTATTTCTGTAGTGCCACCACCTATATCGATAATCATATTTCCTTTTGGTTCAAGAACATCAATACCGATACCAATAGCAGCTGCCATAGGTTCGTGTATTAGGTAAACTTCCTTGGCACCAATTTGTTCTGCCGAGTCTTTTACGGCACGTTCTTCCACTTGTGTAATCCCAGAAGGAATACAAATTACCATGCGTAAAGAAGGAGAAAAGAATCTGCTTTTTAGGTTTGGGATGGTGCGAACGAGTTCCCTAATCATTTGTTCGGATGCACCAAAGTCGGCAATAACCCCGTCTTTAAGTGGTCGGATCGTTTTTATTCCAGGGTGCGATTTTCCATGCATCTGTTGAGCTCTTTTTCCAACCGCAATAATTTTTTCGGTTTTACGGTCCATTGCTACAATCGATGGTTGATCTACAACAACTTTATCGTTATGAATGATAAGTGTATTTGCTGTACCAAGATCAATTGCTATGTCTTGGCTCATGAAGTCGAACAATCCCATGCTTATTTGTTTAGGGTATTAAAAAAATAGTCTAGGAATGCTCATTGAGCATTCCTAGAGAAATATAAATTTTAGTGTTTAAAATGTCTAGTTCCGGTAAATACCATCGCCATTCCATTTTCATTACAGTAGTCTATAGATAATTTGTCTTTTATAGATCCACCTGGCTGTATTACAGCCTTAATTCCTTCATTGTCTGCAATTTCTACACAGTCAGGGAAAGGGAAGAAGGCATCAGAAGCCATTACAGCACCGTTAAGGTCAAATCCAAATGCTTTTGCTTTTACAATTGCTTGTTTTAGAGCGTCTACACGAGAAGTTTGTCCTACACCGCTAGAAATTAATTGCTTGTTTTTAGCAAAAATTATCGTGTTTGATTTGGTGTTTTTACAAAGCTTTGAAGCAAATGCTAAATCCGATTTTTGCGCTTCTGTAGCAGCAAGGGTACACACATCTTTCATGTCTGCAATTGCATCGGTCTTCGAGTCTTTGTCTTGCTCTAAAACACCGTTCAAAATAGTACGAACTGTTTTTGTAGGCATTGCTACTTCTTTCTGTACAAGAACTACGCGATTTTTCTTTGTTTTAAACAAGTCTAAAGCAGCCTCATCGTAAGCTGGAGCAATAATTACTTCGAAGAACAATTTATGAATTTCCTCAGCAGTTTCAATGTCTACTTTTCTATTAGTTATTAACACTCCACCAAAAGCAGAAACAGGGTCTGCAGCAAGTGCATCTTTCCATGCATCTACTAGATTTTCGCGAGAAGCTAAACCACAAGCATTATTGTGTTTAAGTACCGCAAAAGTAGTGTCTGTAAATTCTGCCATTAAGTTTACAGCAGCGTCTACGTCTAATAAATTGTTGTACGATAATTCTTTACCGTTCAACTTGTCGAACATTTCGTCTAATTTACCGTAGAAAGTCCCTTCTTGATGTGGGTTTTCTCCGTAACGTAGCGTTTTAGATTCTTGAATGCTTTGTTTTAAAGCAGTGATAGAACCGTCGTTAAAATAGTTGAATATGGCTGTGTCGTAGTGCGAAGAAATATTAAATGCTTTAGAAGCAAATGCTTTTCTCTGCTCTATTGTAGTAGCTCCTTCTTGAGATTTCAAGAGCTCCAAAGTTTCTTGGTAGTCTTCTCTAGAAGGTACAATTAAAGTGTCTCTAAAGTTTTTTGCTGTAGCGCGAATTAATGAGATTCCACCGATGTCGATTTTCTCAATAATGTCTTGTTCTGAAGCACCAGATGCTACAGTATCTTCAAAAGGGTATAGGTCTACAATCACTAAGTCTAACTCAGGGATTTTGTATTCCTCTAATTGTTTTAAATCGTTGGCTTCATGTCTACGAGCTAAAATACCACCAAATACATTTGGATGAAGTGTTTTTACACGACCTCCTAAGATTGAAGGGTAGCTTGTAAGGTCTTCCACAGGTACTACAGATACTCCTAAATCCTCAATAAATTTTTGAGTCCCTCCAGTAGAGTAAATAGTTACACCTAAACGGTTTAATTCGTGAATAATTGGTTCTAAACGGTCTTTATGAAAAACCGAAATCAGGGCGTTTTGAATTTTTTTCAAAGCTTTAATTTTGAGATGCTTAATACTTATGCAAAAGTAGAAATTCACAATTAAAATAGGGCGTATTAAGGGCGCTATTTTTAAAGTATTTTAAGTCTCAAAATTCTTGTTGATTTTGTCCTCTCCATCCGGTATTTTTTGGAGGTAGTTTTATTTTTTTAAGTATTTTAAAATTACTTCTTGTTGCTTTAGTGTACATTTTAACTCGTATAATACAGCTAATCTTGTGTGTAATATTACCGAGGCTGCCGCAGGAAGTAATAACCATTTAGAAAAATTGATATCCAAAAAATAGAGTAGTGCCGCCATGATGATAATTACATCAAAAATATAAGTTATTGCTCGAGTAGCTTTTATTTTATTCCGATTCGCTTGAATGCGCTTTAATACGGAAGTAAGATTTTCTTTTTTTAAATTTTCTAAGTCCATAAGATTTAAAATTTGTGATTAAATTTAGACAATCTCTTTAAAGAAACAAATTATGCCTATTGAAAATCTAAGATGCTATTGTTTAGCTAAGTCCGGAGCAGAAGAAAGTTTTCCTTTTGATGAGCACACTTTGGTTTTTAAAGTTGCCGGGAAAATGTTTGCCCTCTTTAGCTTAAATAAACAACCTTTAGCGGTAAATTTAAAATGTGACCCTGAGAGAGCTATTGATTTACGTGAGCGCTATACTTCTATAAGTCCCGGTTACCATATGAATAAAAAACATTGGAATACAATTACTATAGATGGCGAACTGTCTAAAGACTTGGTAAACTCCCTTGTAGATCATTCCTATGAATTGGTCGTTTCGAAATTACCCAAAAAGCTTAGGCAAGACTTTGATTTATAGCAGTAATTTACAGCCATTTATTGTTTTATAAAATACTTAGTAAATGCTTTATTGTTTTGAATACCACTAAAAAAGTAGCTTCCAGCATTTAATTTTTTCAGATTTATTTGTTCTTTGTACTCTATAATTCCATCCTGTACAATACGTCCGTCAATAGCTGTAATTTGATAGGGGATTTTTGCGCTATTTGTAGTGTTTACAGTAAGAAAGTTACTTGTTGGGTTTGGGAATATTTGTATTCTTGAACTTATATTTTCTTTAACTCCAGTCGCATTTTCTGGGTAAAAGCGAAAAACCGTACCTTCTTCAGGGATGTTTGTAAAAGTATCGGGTTCATAAAAATCATCTAGGTTTTGAAATCCAAATTCATAGGTTTCCGCTCCTTCTTCTAATAGGAATCCAGTAGCCGTGTCTGTTTCGTCATCCATCTCTAAAATTGCACATGCATCTTCTTCCCAAGAATAGAATATAGGGTCTACAAAGGAGTGTCCGAAATGAATTTCTATCATGTCGGAGCCTTCGTAGAGCCATAATTGAAAATTGGAGTAATACATCCTTTCGTCATCTTCTAAGAATCCAACATTTTTCCATTCTATTTTACAGATCTTACCATTGTTTCCTGTTTCTATTTTATACGAAAGTGGAGATACTGAAATAGCATTTTCCGTATTGTATGACCTGTCTGAAAAGTCTGCGGCAGAGGCGAAAATAATATAGGTAGAGCTTGCGTCTACTAACGAACCACCAAGGTCGGCAAAATGTAGGGTATTTGTTGGTTGATTGAGAATATGAAAATCAAAACCTAGGTCAATTGTATACGCTGGGTCGTCCCAAACTTCACCATTGTTAAGGCTAATACTATTGGATAAGTTGGTGTATTCGTGAGTGAATTGTTCAAAGTAATAATTAATATCTTGAGCAATAATATCTGTGCTAAAAAGGCAAATGCTAAATTAAAAAGTAAAGATTTTTCATTAAATTTATTTTATCAAATATAACAATTAATCTTCTACCGTTTTTTGATGATACCCTGATTTTGTAAATTCGCCCTATGAAGAAAAATTTCCTATTCGTATTTGTTTTTCTATTGGCTACCATCGCTTATTCTCAAAATATAAGTGGGCGAATTACCGATTCTAGTCAGCAGGCCTTAGAAAATGTTCACATATATATTTTAGACCTCCAAAAGGGAGCTATTACTACCTCTAAAGGTTTGTTTGAATTCTCATCACTTCCACAAAAAAAGCTCAAACTTCAAATTTCTTGTTTGGGTTATGAGGCGGTTGTCAAATGGGTAGATTTAAGTACAGGCGATAAGCAGCTCAATATCTCCTTAGCCTATTCAATTGTCGAAATTGATGAGGTAACGCTATCCGCAGGTTTCGTGAATTCTCAAGACCTTTCGGTGGTTAAAATCGCATCTCAGAGTGTTAGTAATTTAAATCAATCTGCTAGCCCTTCCTTGCTTCAAAATTTAAGTACCGAACCAGGGGTAGAAATGATTAGTCAGGGTACGGCAATCATGAAACCTGTAATTAGAGGTTTAAGTGGGAATAGAGTTTTAAGTATTTACCAGGGAGCTAGAATAGAAAATCAAGCCTGGGGAAAAGAACATGGTGTATATATTCCTGAAGAAGGATTGGAGCGTATAGAAGTGATAAAAGGACCGGCTTCCTTGCTTTATGGATCTGATGCGATGGGAGGAGTATTGAATTTCATTCCAGAAAAACCACTTTATATAAAAGGTAGGGAAACCCGTATTTCGTTAAATGGATTTTCAAATACCAATGGATATCAGGCTAGCATGTGGACTAAAAAGAGAAAAGAAAGACAGTACCATGCTTTTGGCTCTGGCTATCATTCTCACCAGGATTATACTACTGCTGGAGGAGAAGAGGTTCGTAATTCTCGTTTTTCTCAGTACTATTCTCACGGATTGTGGGGGTATAGCATGCCTTGGGGTATTATAGAAGGGGTTTATTCTGCTAGCTATACTGATGCAGGAATTATTAGTGAACACGACGATCATGATGACCATGAAGAAGATGAGGTGTTAGATGAAGCCATGCCTTGGCAAGAAGTTGGAGACCATATAATGACTACACAGGCTACTTTTTGGTGGGGTGGATGGAAGCTTAAACCACATGTTTCCTATCAGCTTAATCACAGAAAAGAATTTGAGGACTCGGAGGTAGATGAGGCCGAGTTAGATATGGAGCTTCGCACCAGTAGGTTTGATTTTAAAGCATCCAATTCATTTAAAAATTGGGATGTTATTATTGGTTCTCAAGGGATGCATCAAGAAAATGAAAATGTTGGAGAAGAGTGGTTAATTCCAAATGCTCATATAAACGATATTGCTTTGTTGGGCTTGGTAAATTGGAATAAAAATAAGCTTCAAGTTCAATTTGGTACCCGTTACGATTATAGAGAAATTGTATCTGTAACGACTGCATCTCCTCTATTAACGGCTTCTTTTCAAGAGTTTTACAATCCTTCTTTTTCAATAGGAGGGACTTATAGCCTTAATGAAAATATTGTTTTTAGGAGTAATTTTGCTCAGGGTTATAGAGCTCCAAGTTTGTTTGAGTTGTTTGCCGAAGGGAGTACATCACGGAGCACAGCGTTACGAGTTGGGGAATGCGAATTTGAAAAGTGAAAATAACCGTGAACTTGATATGAGTTTACATTATCACAATGAGCATATCGTATTAGATATTGCACTTTTCGATAATCACATCAATAACTTTATTTATTCTAGTCCAACAGGAGATATAATAGATGGTCATTTTGTGTATGAGCAACTACAAGACAAAGCACGTTTGTATGGTGGTGAGTTTGGTATGGATTTCCACCCTCATATTTGGCACGATTTACATCTTAAATCTACGGTATCTGTAGTATATGGAGAGAATTTAAGTAAAAAGGAGCCTTTGCCTTTGATGCCCCTTTAACATGGAGAAATGAAGCGCGAATGGAGTGGGGTTCTTGGAGTTGGTTCCAAAATATTTATCTAAAAATTGAGGCAGCCTATTATGGGGCGCAAAATAGGCTTAGCTCAGAAGAGCTTGCATCAACATCCTATACATTGGTAGATTTCGGCTGTGGTGCCAGTGTAAGGAATTTTGAACTCGGCTTATTTGCAAGGAATCTTTTCAATACAGAATATATACCTCACCTTTCCTTATTGAGAGATCAAGGGATTGCCAATCCGGGTAGAAATATTGCCCTTAAGGTTTTCAGCTAATTTTTAAATAATGAAAGAAGAACTGTCTGTAGCTCTGTTGCAATGCGATTTAATTTGGGGAAAGTCCTTTAGAAAATAGAATTCTAATAGAGGCTTACCTAGAGAATTTAGATCAGTTAGATATTGTGTTATTGCCCGAAATGTTTACTACAGGGTTTCTGTAGAAGCGACTCATTTAGCAGAGTCTATGGATGGTGAGACTGTGACATGGATGAAAGAATGGCTATTAAACATCAGTCTGTTGTTTGTGGTTCTCTCATGATAAAAGAAGTAGGTAATATTTACAATCGATTAGTGTGGGTGGAACCTTCTGGACTAATTAAAACCTACGATAAAAGACATTTGTTTAGCTTAATAAACGAACAAAAACATTTTACTGCAGGAACAAAAAGATTAATTATAGAGTATAAAGGCTGGCGAATTTGCCCTCTAGTTTGTTACGATTTAAGATTCCCTGTTTTTTCTAGAAACGATGTGGATTACGATTTGTGTTTTTATGTAGCCAATTGGCCTAGTAAAAGAATTGCTGCTTGGGATGTGTTTTTAGAAGCTAGAGCTATAGAAAATCAAGCGTATACAATAGGTGTGAACAGAGTAGGAGAAGATGGGTATAAGGCTAGTTATTCGGGGCATTCTCAAGTGCTAGACCCTATGGGTGATTTAATAGCCACTGCTCCAGAAAATGAAGAAGGTTGGGTAGAGGTAAGTCTTTCAAAATCACACTTAAAATCGATTAGAAAAACGATTGCCTTTTTTAGTGGATAGAGATACGTATTCCTTAAAAGACAGTAGCGATAGTTTTAATTAATTATCATTAGTCTAATGAAGTTGTTTACTCTGCGGTTGTAAAGCTCGATTGTATCCAAGCTGATCAAATAAGGAGCTTACTTTACTAGATTAAAATCTATTTCTAATTCCCAATTGGCTCTTAGGTTTATTTCTTCTTGATAGTAGAAGACCTTCTCTGCTGGTATATTTTTTAAATAGTTTCCTGGAGTCCAGGTGCCGTCATTATTTTCATCTACTACTAACCTTAATTGATATTTGGTTGCCAAAAGTTGTGTGAATTTTAGGTCTTCTCCAGAGGTGCACTTTTCGAGCACTTTATTATCTTTTAATAATTCAATATAAAAGTCTTTGTATTCTGAATTTACATTGATGTTAAATCCCGCTAATTCACTATTAGACTTAGTGTAAATGGATAAGTTTGTACTATCGTTATGGTTGTTGTACGTGCTTAAAATTGCTCCTTTTTGTAGGATTAAATTATAGTTACTTGCTCCTACATGTAGAAATTCAAGCTCTAGATTAAAGTCGGAATAAATAATAGAATAATCCACTTGAACGGAGTCTACAAATAAATCTATTTTCGTGGTGTCGATTCCAATAATTGGAGCATCAGATTTAAGTACTAAATTAGCTTTAGCTTTTAAGTATTTACTCTCTAAAGTTAAATTTAGTTGCTGCGTTTTTAGAGAATCGTTTTTCACTAAAACAGAATCTAAACGCGAGTCAATTTCTGTCCATATATAAAATGAGTCTACGCTGTACTTAGGCCATACTAAGAGGCTGTCTTCTTTAATTTTGGAGAACAACTCAGTATTGGTGCTAGAATGAATTTTTAAAGAGTCAATTTCTTTGTTGTAAGTCCAGTGGATTCTACCGTTTTCTTTTGCTCTAGCTTCAAGAAGTTTTAATTCCGTTTCTTCCTCAAATAGCCATATATCTACTACGGTACTATCTCCTATAGTAATTAGACTATCGCAAAAAGCAATTTGCTCTGTAGCTTCATCGTATAGGTAATTTGTATTTACATCTTCAAAGGCAATCAATTCATAATCGCCATTTCTAATGTTCTCAATTTTGTACTCGCCTTTATCGTTAACTAAGCCAAAATAATCAGGCTTTTGTAAATAGATCGTAGAGTCTTTTCTTAGGCTGTCTTTTTGATAAATACCTACAATTACATTTTCAGGTAATACATTATTTGGGCATGTATTAAGCTTTCCATTAATAGTAAGAGAGTCCAATTCGTTTCCTGTACTAAAGACTAAGGTATAGTCATTTAGTACGTTTCCTTCGTGAAAATCAGCAATGCCTTTTCCAAAATTAAAGGTGTAGGTACTGTTTTCATTAAGCGACTCTTGGAGTTCTATAAATAGGCTTTTCCCTTTTGTAGAAATGATAGGCTTACTTTCTAAAGGAGGAGAAATAAGTAGCTCATTCTGTAAGTTTTTCAATTTAAAGTACTCATCAAAATGCACCTCTATACTTGTAGTACTTACATTAGTAGCTCCTTGTTGTGGGACAGAGCTCAATACTTCTGGAGCTAAAAGGTCTTTTTCGCCTCCGGTAGGGCTTTGCATAGTAGCACATTGCCACAAACTAAGGGTGGAAATAATAGTAAAGAAAAAATATTTTAATGTAGTCATTGGTCTGTTTGAATAGTAAGCTATCTAAAACTCCAGTCGTAGGTATCTAAGTTTTCGATACAGGCTTGTAAGAGGTGTATAGATTGTTTAATATCTTCTTTATGTGCCATTTCTATTACCTGATGAATATGTCGTGTAGGAATTGATACTGCACCTGCAATAGAGCCTCCAGGAGTAGATCTTTGTACGCCCATGGTGTCTGTTCCACCAGCTGGAAGGATTTCTACTTGTGTAGTAAGTTCCTTTTTAGCAGCAATTTCTTTCATATATCGCACCATGCGGTAATCACAAATAGTTTGAGAGTCCATTATTTTTATGGCAGCTCCTTTTCCCAGTTCAGTAATTTTTTCGTGAGCAGCAGCTCCTGGTACATCGTATGCTATGGTAGTGTCGAGTCCAAAACCAAAGTCGGGTTGTATTTGCATAGCCGAAACCTGTGCTCCTCGAATTCCTACCTCTTCTTGAACTGTAAATACTCCGTATACATCGTATGGAAAATCCTTAAGTCTTTTAAGTGTTTCTATAAGGATGAAAACCGAAACTCTATTGTCGATAGATTTACAGTTTACGCAGTCGCCCATTTCTATCAATTCACGATCTCTTGTAATGGAGTCTCCCACAGAAATATATTTTTCAACCTCTGTTTTAGGCATTCCCATATCTATAAAATAGTCCGTGGTTTTAGGCACCTTAGCTCTCTCTGCTGCAGACATCACATGTATGGGTTTAGAGCCCATTACACCAACTAAATATTTGCTACCATGAATAATTACTCTTTGAGCAGTAAGAGTTTTGGGGTCAAATCCACCCAAAGTATGGAATCGGACAAACCCATTGTCGTCTATATGGGTTACAATAAAACCAATTTCATCCATATGGGCTGCAATCATCACTTTTTTATCGGATGACTTCCCTCTTTTTATCGCGGTTAAATTCCCTAGGTTATCAAGGCTATATTCGTCTACACAGTCTTTAATTTCATCCATAACCAATTCTCGTACTCTTTGTTCGAAACCTGGCGCTCCTGCAACTTCACAAATTGATTTTAGTAGAGGTATATTTAAATTCTTCATTAGTCTACGGCGCTAAGTTTTAACATATTGGTCATTCCTTTTTCTGTAATAGGCATACTGGCAATATTTACCACTAGGTCGTCTTTTTGAATGATCCCTTTTTTCTTTATTATATTTTTAATTTCAGCCATAGTATCATCGGTACTTGCAAAGCTGTTATAGTAATAACCACGTACACCCCATAATAAACTAAGGGTGTTCATAATTTTACGGTTGTTTGTGAAAATACATATTTTACTAGGAGGCCTAAAACTAGAAATTTTAAATGCATTATATCCTGAGTGAGTCATGGTCATAACCGCTTTTGCATTTACTTGTTCTGCAATTTTACAGGCGTTATAACAAATGGTGTCCGAAAGAAATCTACCGTTTTTTTTGTCTATTGGCATAAATTCTTCCATTTCTAAGACTGCATAATTTTCTACGTTTTTCACCACTTTATTCATGGCTTTAATAACGCGAATAGGGTATTTACCAACTGATGTTTCCCCGCTTAACATTACACCATCTACACGATCGTGCACAGCATTAGCTACGTCGTTTACATCAGACCTACTTGGACTTAAGCTATCCATCATAGACTCCATCATTTGGGTAGCTATAATTACCGGTGTAGAATATTTGATACACTTTCTGGTAATCATCTTCTGTAAATTTGGCACTCTCTCCATAGGAACTTCTACACCCAAATCTCCACGTGCTACCATAACAGCACCCGATTGCTTTATGATTGCATCAATTTGTCTAATTGCTTCAGGTTTTTCAATTTTTGCAATTACTCGGGCGTGAGATTTACGCTCTTTAATTATCTTCTGAAGTAATTTCACATCTTGTACATTACGTACAAAAGAGAGCCCTATCCATTCGATACCAATTTTTAGCGCACAGTCTAAATCTGCTAAATCCTTAGGTGTTAAACAAGGTAAAGAGATTTTTGTGTTTGGAAGGTTAACTCCTTTTTTAGATTTTAATGCACCACCCTGTATAACTTTAGCGCGTACTTCGTTAGTGCCATTAGTGGCTTCTGCCTTTAATATCAACTTCCCATCGTCCAACATTATCCTATCGCCTACCTTAACATCTTTAGGGAATTCGGGATAAGTTATGTATATTTTAGAAGTATCTCCGATACATTCCTCTGTGGTAATGGTTATTGTTTTACCTCTTTTTAATACCTGATCAGGTTTTACCTCTCCAAGCCTTAATTTTGGTCCTTGTAAATCACCTAAAACAGCTACATTCCTGTCTTCTTCGGTATTTAGTTCTTGAACCCAGTTAAAAATTTGGATGGCTTGTTCGTGGTTACTATGCGAAAAATTTATACGTACAACATTGAGTCCTGCTGCAAACATTTCCTTTAATATTCCTTTGTCGTACGAAGACGGGCCAATGGTGGCTACAATTTTTGTGTTATTCATCGATGATTAGATTTTCTTTTGAACGTAAATGGTCAATATTTACTTCATGTACACTCACTATGCGTTCAATATTTTTTATGTTTTTTATGAGTTTAAGCTTCGCTTGCTCATTGTAAATTCCGTGTAACTGAATATAGAAATCTACATTCGGGTTTTCTGGAATTAAGTATTTTGTTTTTTTTCTATTTTGATTTAACCCATCAAAAATAGTTCCTTGATTTTTCTCTTGGTCACTGCAAAGTATCTTGCACTTATTGGCGAGTAGGTACCATTGGTTTTGGTACTGTTTATCCCAGTATTCAAATTGTGCAAAATGTGCATCTTCTAGCCCATCTGAGTAAGACATAATAACATCTTTCTCACTCCTTTTATAACTTGTAAGAAGCTTTTTGTTTAAATGGTAAGCTAAGGTATAGTCTTTTAGTGGGCTACATACTCCTATGAGTAGGAAGTCGTAATCATATTCAAAATCTATACTTAAACTCTTTTTTGCCATTTTGTAGGAATATCAATTCTCTAATGCCAAATATAGTTATATAGGAAGAATTTTACCCTCTGAAGTATAGGTATTATGAATTAAAGATAGACCATTAAGTGAATGGGTAGTTTAGATGTTTAAACTCTCGCATGCAATTTTTGCGGTAGCTTCTTCAGCTTTTTTCTTAGAGCTAGCTGTAGCCTTCGCTATAATTTCTTCTTCTAGTATTAGTGCCATTCCAAAGCTTTTATTATGCGATTCACCTGTTTCGCTTTCTAGTTGGAATTCAAACTCTTTACTGTTCTTTTGAGTCCAATGAATGAAGTGTTTTTTATAACTACTTATTTCTTTTTCTAATTCAGCTAAAGAAAAGTGTGCAGTGATAATTTTTTCAATAATAAACTTTTTGCAAAAGAATGCTCCTTTATCTAGGTAAACAGCAGCAATAAGGGCTTCAAAAGCATTTCCCAAAACAGAAACTGGTATTTTCCCTCCTAAATTAGTTTGAACAAAAAGGTCAATTTTAAATTCTTTAGCAAGTTTATTTAGGGTTCGTCTACTTACCATTTTCGAGCGTATATCAGTAAGTATACCCTCGTCTTTAGTTGGTAAATTATGGTATAGATATTCGGTAATAACAGAATCTAAAATAGAATCACCTAAAAACTCCAGCCGCTCATTGTCGCCATACAAAGGCTCTTCAATAGAGCTGTGGCAAAAAGCTTGATGGTAAAGTTGAATATTCTCAGGAGTAAAGCCTAAAATGGGACTCAACTCGAAAGTTAATGGGTCTGTAGAAGGGGTAAATAAAAGCTTGTTAAGCCACTTCATCATTAAGCGTCAAATGCTTTAAGAATAATAGATGCATTGTGTCCACCAAATCCAAAAGTATTACTCATTATCGCTTTTACTTCTTTCTTTTGCGCTTTGTTAAGGGTGAAATTTAATTTCTCATCTATCTCCTCATCAAAATTCTCATTGTTGATGGTTGGAGGGATGATTCCCTTTTGTAAAGCTAAGATCGAGGCAATTGCTTCTACTGCACCAGCTGCACCTAATAAGTGGCCAGTCATAGATTTAGTAGAGCTAATGTTAAGGTCGTAAGCGTGCTGGCCAAAAACTGTTTTTATAGCTTTAGATTCAGCTATATCTCCAAGTGGAGTAGAAGTCCCGTGTACATTGATATAATCAATTTCTTCAGGTTTCATTTCAGCATCATCTAGGGCGTTTATCATCACTCTAATAGCACCTCTTCCTTCAGGATGTGGAGCTGTAATGTGATGTGCATCGGCAGAGAGACCTCCACCCATAACTTCACAGTAAATTTTAGCACCTCTTTTTATGGCGTGTTCGTACTCTTCAAGTATCAATGTTCCAGCACCTTCACCTAAGACAAATCCATCTCTATCCTTGTCAAATGGTCTCGAGGCAGATTTAGGATCGTCGTTGCGAGTAGAAAGCGCTTTAAGAGCGTTAAATCCTCCAACACCGGCTTGGTTAACTGAAGCTTCAGATCCTCCCGTAACAATAATATCTGCTTTACCTAAACGGATATAGTTGAAAGAGTCTAATAAAGCATTTGAAGAAGAGGCACATGCCGATACGGTAGTGAAGTTTGGTCCACGTAAGCCGTATTTAATAGAAATCATCCCTGCAGCGATATCTGCAATCATTTTAGGAATGAAAAATGGGTTGTAACGAGGAGTTCCATCACCATTGGCAAAGTTGGTAACCTCGTCGTAGAAAGTTTTTATACCTCCAATTCCCGAGCCCCAAATTACACCCGCACGATCAGGGTCTATAGCATCAAGGTCAATTTTGGAATCCTCCATTGCCTCGGCAGTAGCCACCATAGCGTACTGAGTGTATGGGTCTTGTTTACGGGCTTCCTTGCGATCTATATGATCGGTAGGATTAAAATCTTTGACTTCACAAGCGAATTGAGTCTTGAATTTGGATGCATCGAAACGGGTGATAGGAGCTGCGCCGCTAACACCATTCGTTAAGTTTTCCCAATATTCTGAAACATTATTACCTATAGGAGTTAATGCTCCTAGGCCTGTTACAACAACTCTTTTCAACTGCATACTGTCAAATTAAGATTTAAATTAAGCTTTCTCGATGTAGTCGATTGCCGATCCTACAGTAGAAATTGATTCTGCTTGGTCATCTGGAATTTGAATATCGAATTCTTTTTCGAATTCCATAATTAATTCTACAGTATCCAATGAATCTGCTCCTAAGTCGTTAGTGAAACTTGCGTCGTTTGTTACTTCGCTTTCATCAACTCCTAATTTGTCAACTATAATAGCTTTTACTTTAGATGCTACGTCAGACATAATTTTCTTATTTTGGTTAGTAATTTCGTTGCAAAGAAATACAGAATCTTAAAAACAGCCAAATTTTTTGAACCATGAAATTACGATTCATAGATATTAGCTAGTAATAAAATCTTATTTAGATTTGCACTATGACAAAAATAGCAATTTTCGCTTCAGGTTCAGGTTCAAATGCCGAAAATATAATTGAGCATTTTCAGGGTGTAGAGGACGTTGAGGTTGTTTTAGTACTCTCAAATAAAAGAGAAGCTTTCGTTTTAGAGCGCTCAGCAAAGTACTCGGTACCCTCCTTTATTTTCTCTAAAGATATGTTACAAAACAGTACTAAAGTGCTCGATGTTCTTCATAATTCGAATGCAAGCATTATAATTTTAGCCGGATTTTTGCTTAAAATACCTGAATCTCTTGTAAAAGCGTATCCGAATAGAATTGTGAATATACACCCTGCTTTACTGCCCAAATATGGTGGCAAGGGGATGTATGGTATGAATGTACATAAAGCTGTAGTAGCTAATAAAGAAAAAGTATCGGGTATTACAATTCATTATGTAAATGAACACTACGATGAAGGGGCATATATCTTTCAAGCTTCTTGTGAAATTTTGAGTACAGATAAACCTGAAGATGTTCAGCAAAAAGTTCAAAAACTAGAAGCTATCCATTTTCCTAAAGTAATTGAATCTATACTCTAATGAAGATATTTATTTATACAGATGGAGCTGCAAGCGGAAATCCGGGACCTGGTGGTTATGGAATTGTGATGGTTGCTGGAGAGTTCCGTAGAGAATTAGCTGAAGGCTTTAGGCATACGACCAATAACAGAATGGAGTTGTTGGCAGTAATTGTTGCCTTAGAAAAAATTAAGTCTGCTGGTGCTGATGTTTTAGTGACTTCCGATTCTAAATATGTGATAGACTCAGTTGTAAAGGGATGGGTATTTAACTGGGTTAAAAAGGGTTTTAAAGGAAAAAAGAATCCAGATTTATGGAAACGTTTTCTAAAAATTTACCGAAAACACGATGTTAAATTTCAATGGGTGAAAGGACATAATAATCATCCAGAAAATGAACGATGTGATGCTTTAGCAGTTAGCGCTTCCAAAAGAACTGACCTACCAATGGATAAAGGTTATGAGGAGTTCTTGAAATCTCAAAATGGGATTTTCTAATATGGATAATCTGTTGATTACATAACAAGTCAAAAGAGGGCTCTCTTCGTATTATTGATTGCTCAATTTGAGCTCTTTACTTCCTTTTTTCAAAGTGTTATTATACAGGAATTAGACTTATTACCCGTGTTGAATTAATAAACATATTTATAATCAAAAAAGCCCCTATAAATAGGGGCTTTTTTGATGGAAAAACGCTCTATTATTTCCCTAAATACAAGAGTACATTTTTGTCTGTTTCTGCGGCTAGGAGCCTTTGGTATACTTGGTTGATGGCTGCTTTAAAGGCAGGGTTTTCTCCAGTGTATTCTTTAAGTATTTGAAGTGCATAATACCGAATATACCAAGTTGAAAGAGAAGCTACTTTGGCTTCTAGTTTTAGAAGTGATTTAGTATAAAGTGCAGCTTCGTTATTTTCTAAATAAAAGACAAGATTTGCGATCATTTCTACTGCATCAAAACCCGTTGATTTTTCAAATTCTGAGTGGATTAAATTGCTGTCTGCAAGGTCTCCATTTTTAGCTATTGTATATAAGACTGCATCTTTCAATTCGCTGCTCACCTCTATTGGTTCTAATTTAGCCAAATTATAAGCCTCGGTAGGTTTTACTATTTGTAGAGCTCTAAGGGCTTCTCCTGCTACAATATAAGAAGGGTCTTTAACGAGTTTAGCGTATAGTTTGTCGTGTTCTCTACTCGCTGTATTTTCGTCTTTATCAAAGAAAGTGCTTAAGGAATAAACGGATGCAGCTCTAACATCAGATTTTTTATCCGTAGATGCGAGTTCAATTAATTGACCTTCGAGTGTCCCTTTAGTACGTGGGTCTACTTTTTCAAAGTAATCTAATCCTTGTGTTTTAATTGCCCAAAATGAATCGTTTAAAGCGCTTTTTACTGCGTCCGATTGCACGGCAAAATTACTGCTGTTCGCAAGGCTATCTACTGCTTCCATACGATCAAAATAGTGCGGAGCATTTTTTAGCTGATACATCCATTGCTCGTCTGTTTTATCGAAGCTTATTTCTGCTAATAAATAATGGTCAGCATCAAAAACTACTAGGTCTGCTTCTCTTGAAGTTTGGAATGTAAAGGTCTCTGCTTGTTTGTTCAATTCAATAGCATAACGTTTTATCACCCCATTTTCATAAATCCCTATTTCTACAGGTATTTTGTATAATGGCGTTGTTTCTAAGGATTGATTTTGACTTATTCTTAACGAAACACTATTCGCTTCTATAGTTTGCTCAACAGAAATTTGGGGATGACCAGAAGCTAAAAACCACTGATTAAAGAACCAATTTAAATCTTGACCAGATACCTGCTCCATAGCCAATCGCAATTGGTGAACCTCAACCGCTTGGTTGGCGTATTCTGTTAAGTAATGCTCTAGGCCATTAAAGAATGCATCGTCTCCAATAGAATAGCGCAGCATATGTAAAATCCTTCCGCCTTTTGCGTAAGAATGGCTGTCGAACATATGATTAGGGTTTTCGTTGTCGAAGCGAATATGATCTACTTGCTTTCGTGTAGACTCACTTAGGTATTGTTTTAAATCGCTATGAATATAGTGTGCAGCTTCGTCTGCGCTATATTTTCCTTCCATCCATAAATACTCTCCGTAGGTGGCAAAACCCTCGTTAAGCGGTAGGTTTGGCCACGACTCGCAGGTAACCCAATCGCCAAACCAATGGTGGAAAAGTTCATGGGCAATAATCATTTCGTTCGGATCGTCTATAAACTCTCTTTCATCAGAATAAACAAATTCTCCATGTATTACTGCTGTGGTATTTTCCATAGCTCCAGAAACATAATCGCGAACAATTACCTGAGAATATTTCTCCCATGGATAATCAAATCCTAAGAGTTGAGAATAGAATTCCATCATCTCTGGAGTTTTACCAAAGATGCGTTGTGCGTGTTTTTCTTCTTTTGGCTCAACGTAGTAGTTGACGTCTAGATCTCTCCATTTATCCTCAGTAATAGAAAATTCTCCTACTGCCATCATAAATAAATACGGGGCATGTTCTTGCTTTTGAATCCATAAATCTGTTCTCGTCCCGTTTGGATTAGAAATGGAGCTTGTTAAAATACCGTTTGAAAGCGTAGTGTATTTTTCTTGTACCGTAATAGCCAATTCTTGCGTACAACGCTCGTTCGGTTTGTCGATGCAAGGAAACCAGCAAGAGCTAGACTCTGTCTCTCCCTGTGTCCATATTTGCATAGGCTTATCTTCCGATCCATCAGGGTTTATAAAATACAATCCTTTGGCATCTGTAATCGCAGCACCCCCTTCAATTACTAAGTCATCTGGCTTGGCTGTATAGTTTATATAAAGACTGTATGTCTCGTTGCGGCTATATGTTCTGTCTAGTTGAACGGTAATTTGTAAGTCGTTATAGGAATATGATAAATCTGTTTTTTGTCCTTCTTTACTTACTAATGCGATTTGATGAATATCGAATCCTTTGGCATCTATAAGAACCGAATTTTGAGCATGGAAGTAGGGTTTAAAGTCTAATGTAGCTTCTCCTAAAAGATGTTTTTTATTCCAGTCAAACGATACATCTAGTTTGGTGTGCAGTAAGTCGTTTATCCGTTCTGGAGATTCGTGATAATAAGCTCTCTCTGTAATTTGAGGGCTCTCTAATAGCACTTCATCTAATTGTATGCTGCTTTTTTGCAATACTGTACATGAGCTAATGCTCAAGAGTCCTAATAAAAAAATAGGTATATTTTTCATCGCTAATTTGAAAATTTGGGATTGAATATTTTATCTTACTACTTACTAC
The DNA here is from genome assembly GCA_965183875.1 of Flavobacteriales bacterium. Taxonomy (GTDB): domain Bacteria; phylum Bacteroidota; class Bacteroidia; order Flavobacteriales; family UBA7430; genus UBA6772. The sequence goes on from CBCYMK010000006.1 coordinate 34,744, forward strand.
TTACCTACCGGATACATTTAAAATCTTCGTTTTCTTTTTAAGTGTTCTAAGTACCAATGTAATTATTCCACTAATAAGAAGTGCATATACCCAAAATGTGTCTAATTCCCAGACCGAATGTCTAGTGAAGTTCTCAATCAAATCGAATAATGAAAAGGTAAAGAATAGTGCGAAAAACCCACTGTATTCTCTTTTAAGTACATTTTTGAAAGAAAAATATAAGTCTGGTTTTTCCCATCCGCTTAAGCGGGGAAGGAAAATAGGTGTTTTTAAAGTCCAATTTACGTACGGTTCTCCATACTTATTGCGTAAGAAGTTTTCCTCTGCAAATATGATGCGTTCGTAATACATCCAAAAACACATGATATAGAATATGCTAAACCAATTTATATTAATGAATAAGATGATGGCAAACCACATAAAGAAATTTCCAAGGTATAATGGGTTTCTCATTAGGCTGTACATTCCTTTGGTGTTTAAAGATTCTGCTACCTGTCCGTGTGTGTTTCTACCTGAGGTTCCTCGTGGTGTATAGCCTAATGTAATGGCACGTATGATTTGTCCTAGTAATCCAACAGCTAAACAAGAAGCTTCAAATAATAATGTGTGCTCTGCTGTATTTCCTGCTTTAATAGTATATATATAAAGTGCTAATCCGATAACAGCAAAAGGAATGGGTAGTTTAGATCGGTGTTTAAACAGTCTGTTTCCTTGGGTGTTTAATTCTTCTATAAGTGCCATGTTTTTTTTCTTTGATTTGCTCGACTAAAATAGGTTATCTTTGGCAGATACTAACGAAGCATCTTAAATATGTACAAGGCTAAAGTAAATGAGCAGCAATTTGAAATTAATTTCTCTGATAAAGAGGGCTTAGAAGGTACCTTAAATGGTGCGTCTTTTGACATGGATTTAGTTAGTCAAGGTTCCGTTCATCATTTAATTCACGAACATAAATCGTATGCAGTTGAGCTAGTAGAACTCAATAAAGAAGATAAGTTTTGTGTGCTTAAAGTTAATAATCAAGAAATTACCGTTGCTATAGAAGATAAGTACGATGCCTTATTGAAGCAGTTAGGAATGGAAAACATGAACAATCAGAAGGTAAATGAGGTGAAAGCTCCTATGCCTGGGTTGGTATTAAATATTTTGGTTGAGGCTGGGCAAGAGGTTGTTAAAGGAGATGGCTTGTTTGTTCTTGAAGCTATGAAAATGGAGAATATTATTAAGTCACCTACCGATGCTGTAATAAAATCGATTGAAGTAGAAAAAGGAATTGCTGTAGAGAAGAATCAAGTATTAGTGAAGTTTGAATAAGGCTTAGCTAGAAAATTCTCAAAAACAGCCTTGCAGTTAAATGGTAATTGAAAGACTGGATGATTATTAATGAACAATGATGAATTCATAATTGGTAGGCAATACAAGGTCATTTACAATTCATGTGTTTTTCTGACTTGCCAGTCTCCTCGGCAGTTTTTAAGTCCTTCGATAAATTACATTCCAATTAACCATGCTAAAGATGCTCCCCCTAAACTTTTAGCTAAGCTTTTCAGTCTCGAATTAAAATCTGTATCCATTGGGTCGTAGGGAACTAATACTGGATTCCCAAGGCTGTCTGTACGATAGAGTATTTTATTGCTTTTATTACTCAGTAGCGAATCGCTTGGCATTCCAAAATAGAATCCAAAAACAGAATTCTCTCCTATAGGGTTGCTGTATTTCTTTGCTTGTTTAACTCCACGTTTTAGTTGTCTTACTATAAGGCTGTTTTTTGGGTCAATTTTTAAGAAGTCTACATCATCAGAAAAAAAGGTTGCCGAATAGGGGTCGTCATGAACATCGGCGTAAAGTATAAAGTCGCTAATTTCGGTAATACGGCATTCTACAACAGTACCATCCTTTAAATGCACAAAGTCTTGTGCATTTAAAGAGATAGAAAATAGAGCTAAAATTACCCCTATATAGTATGTTGTTGTAGCGATGCTTTTTTTCATAAATCCAATTGACCTAGTCTATTAGTTTGATGTCTACTTGTACTAAAGATTTAAAGCTTTCAATACGTGCATTTATCTCTTCTTGATTTAGGTATGCAATTTTATCCGTTCCAAATTTCTCAACAGTTAAAGAGGCTAGAGCAGATCCGTATATAATAGCTCGTTTCATATTCTCAAAAGACAAGTCTTTTGTTCTGGCTAAATGCCCAATAAAGCCACCTGCAAAGGTGTCGCCTGCTCCTGTAGGGTCAAAGACTTCTTCTAGGGGTAAGGCAGGGGCGAAGAAGCAGTTTTCTTCTCTGTCGAATAATAAAGCTCCGTGCTCTCCCTTCTTTATAATAAGGAACTTAGGTCCCATAGTTAAGATTTTACGGGCTGCTTTTACTAAAGAGTATTCCCCAGACATTTGTCTAGCTTCCTCATCGTTTATTGTTAAAACATCTACCATGCTAATTGTTTCCATTAGCGAGTCCCAGGCAATGTCCATCCAAAAGTTCATTGTGTCTAGGACAACAAGCTTAGGTCTGTTTTTTAATTGATTCAATACTTTTCGTTGCACCGTAGGGTCAAGGTTTCCAAGCATCAAATACTCGCAGTCTTGGTACGACTCAGGTACCACAGGGTCGAAATCAGCCAACACGTTAAGCTCTGTAGCTAAGGTGTCTCTGCTATTCATGTCTGTATGATATTTTCCTTCCCAGAAAAATGTTTTACCTCCAGGTACAACTTGTATTCCTTCGGTGTCCATTTTATGGTCTGTAATTATTTTGCTGTATTCTTTAGGGAAATCTTCCCCTATTACAGAAACTACCTTTAGTTGTTCCGTAAAATATGAAGAAGCAATACCTATATAGGTGGCTGCACCCCCTAAAATTTTATCCGTTTTTCCAAAAGGAGTTTCAATTTTATCGAATGCTACAGTACCAACAATTAATAAGCTCATAGATGAAATATTTTTTTGCAAATATATTCATTCTTAAATAAAGAAACCCTTTTTAGTTGTCGTGGAAAAATCGCTTCCTTTTTGCTGTTTTTACCCTTTTTTGAGATGTGAAAGTCGTGGTTTTGTTTGCATTAGGTAATATTACTTAGTATATTTACGGGCTAAACTCAGAATTGGGAGGTATGGATCCCCTATATTTCCTAGAGTTTATAGGTGATCGACGCTTATCCCCCTGGTGTTGTTGAACTTTAAAAAATTGGGGTAACATTAACTAAATAATTACATTATGAGAAAAAAACTGCTCTATTTAGTAGCTTTTGCTTGCTGTTTTTCTATGTCTTCTATGGCACAGGATGAATCGGCATCATGTACAGCTACAGAGGTCGTAATGACCATGACTGATTCCAATAGCGATGGCTGGGATAGCGGTACTGCCGTTATTACTGATGCTGACGGGAATGAAATCTATTCAGGAACCGTAGAAGGTGCTGAAGCTACTGACACACTTTGTTTAGAAGATGGTGTTTATTCACTTGTTGTAGGTGGTTCCTCGTATGAATACGAAATGGGATTCACTTTAGGTGATCTTGCTTCTGGTGGTGCTGGAACTTACGACTTTGTAGTAGGAGATGTTTCTATACTTGGTTGTACTGATGCAACTGCTCTTAATTACAACGAATTAGCTACCGAAGATGACGGTACTTGTATCGCTGTTGTTGAAGGTTGTATGGATGAAACTGCTACAAACTACAATGCGGATGCAAATGTAGCAGACGACTCTTGTACTTATCCTTATGCTTGTGCAGAAGGTGAATACATCCTTTCTCTTTCTGATTCTTATTCTGATGGTTGGGGTTCTGGTAATGAACTTTCTATCAACGATGTAGTTTATACTCTTGCTTCTGGTGGAAGTGAAGATATCTGTATCGCTGGTGATGCTTGTTTAATTATTGCTGGTAATCCTGGTGGATCTTGGGCTTCTGAAGCTTCTTGGACTATTGTTTCTGAGACTGCTGATGTTGCTTCTGGTAATTTATCTTTTGATGGTACTGTAGGTGTATGTTCTATTTTAGGATGTATGGATGCTGAAGCATTAAACTATAACGCAAATGCTACCGAAGATGATGAGTCTTGTGAGTATTATTCTTGTGATGCTACTTCTCTTACTTTAGTAATGACTGACTCATACAGTGATGGATGGGATTCAGGTTCTTTAGTAATTGCTGATTCAGAAGGTACTGAAGTATTTACTGGTACTGTATCTGGTGCTACTGCTACTGCTGATGTTTGTTTAGCAGATGGTATTTACACGATTACTTTAGGTGGTTCTAGTTATAATACTGAAATGAGTTTTGTTTTAGGTGATATAATTTCTGGTTCTGGTTCTTATTCAGTACCTGCTACTTTCGAATTCCTTATTGGTGATTTAGCTGGTTGTACAGATGAAATCGCTGCTAACTACAATGCTTTAGCTACTACAGATGACGGTTCTTGTGAGTATGTGTCTGGTTGTACAGATCCTGTTGCAGATAACTGGAATTCTGAAGCTACTTTAGATGATGAGTCTTGTACTTATACTCCTGGTTGTACTGATGCTTCTGCTATCAACTACGATCCTGCTGCTTCTCAAGACGATGGTTCTTGTAATTATGTTACTTGTTTAGGTGAAGCTGCTGTGTTTAGTTTAACTACCGTTTCTTGGGGTGTTGAAGTAGGTGCTCAAGTTGTTGATGTAAATGGTCAAATATTACTTGATTTCCCTGTAGGTTCATTCGCTAACAGTTCTACTAGTGATGATTTTGACCTTTGTCTATCTGATGCTATTTCTTACTCTGTAATCATGACTGATGGTTATGGTGATGGTTGGGGTACTGGTGCTGAGTTTTCTATCACAGCTTGTGATGGTCTTTATACTGCAGCTTCTGGTTCTTTAGCTTCAGGTGCTTTAGATACACTTACTTTCTCTATGACTTCTTGTTCTGATATGACTTTCGGTTGTATGGACTCTATCGCAGATAACTTTAATGCTGACGCAACGAACACTGATGGTTCTTGTGTAATTGCTGGTTGTATGCAAGATGTATATGTTGAATACAATCCTGATGCTACTTATACTCCTGAAGATATGGTGTGTACTGTAATTGTTGAAGGTTGTACTGATGCTGCTGCATCTAACTTCAGTATTGATGCGAATACGGACGATGAGTCTTGTGTTTACTGTGCTGAAGGTGAGTTAAATACTTTGTTGAGTGTCCCTTCTGCAAGTTCTTCTTGGGGTAATGGTTACAACAACTGGTTATTAATGAATGTAAACGGTGTTGATACTTTAGGTTCTGGTAATTCAAGTGAGGAAGTTGAGCTTTGTGTAAGTGAATGTGCTGTTTTGTACCTTACTTCTTCATCTTCTTGGTCTGATTACTGGACTGGAATTACTATTTCTTTAGGTGATAGCTCTTTTGCTGCTGGGAACGATTTATCGTTTGCTTATGGTGAATGTGCTTCTCACTACGGATGTATGGATCCTGTAGCTACAAACTACGATGAAACTGCACTTTTAGAAGGAGCATGTGAATATGAAACTTCTTTAGTTTGTTCTGATGCAATCGCTTTAGAAGCGGGTGATACTTACCCTGGTACTGAAGGTGTTCAAAATTGGTTTACTTTTACCTTAACTGAAGAGTCTTTAGTTGCCCTAACAGTTTCTAGTTCTGCTGAATTCTTAGTTAATATGTATGAAAACTGTGAAGCTTCACTTATTGAAGGTGATGTATTAGCTGCAGGTACGTATTACTTCGAAGTTGCTGCTGGTTTTGGTGCTAACGGTGCTGAATACGCTGTGTCTTTAGGAGCTGAAGCTACTGTATACGGTTGTATGGATCCTTTTGCTAACAACTATGATGTATTAGCTAATGTAGATTCTGATGACTGTGACTACGTATGTACTGGTATTGAAGCTACTGTAACAACTAATATTGTTAGTTATGGTAATGAAGTTTACTGGGATTTATTAGATGCTGAAGGTCAAATTGTACTTTCTCAATCTTTCTCTTCTGGTGATAATAACACTACTCTTGTAACTCCAGCCTTGTGTTTAACACCTGGTACTGCATATACATTTAATGCATATGATACTTACGGTGACGGATGGAATGGAGGTACTTACTCTATTGAGTCTCTTACTTGTTTGGACTCTGTTGCTATTGTATTAGCTAATAATGGTGGTGCTGTTCCTACTGATGGTGCTTCTGGTGCAGGTCTTGAATCTACAGAAGTATTTAATGTAATTGCTTGTGCTGATATGTTATTCGGTTGTACTGATGCTACTGCCTTTAATTACGACGAAACTGCAAACCAAAATGATGGTTCTTGTATCGCTGTAGCTTATGGTTGTACTGATGCTGCTGCTGCTAACTACGATGCTACTGCAAACACTGACGACGGTAACTGTTTACTTTCTTGTGTTGATGTAGTTGTTTCTATAAACGGTGGTTACTCTATTGGGACTGATGCTTCTTGGACTATTACTGATGCTGATTCTGTAACTGTACTTAGTGGTGGTGTTACCGAATACGGTATTGAAACTACTTCTGATTCTGTTTGTCTTGCTGAAGGGACTTATGCATTTAATGCATTCTATAGTTCTTCTTGGAGCACTAGCTGGTACGATGATATTTATACTGTTCAAACTTTATGTGCTGATGCTTCTTATTTATTAGCAAACAACCACGGTGATGCTCCAGATGATGGAGATTCAGAATCGTTTAATGTTGTTTCTTGTGATAATGCTGTAATCGGTTGTACTGATGTAATTGCTGAAAATTATGATGCAACTGCAGATTATGATAACGGTACTTGTGAGTATATCTTAGGTTGTATGGATGCTACTGCATTTAACTACAACGAATTGGCTACTCAAGATGATGAGTCTTGTGTTCCTGTAATTGTTGGTTGTATGGATACAACTGCAGATAACTTTAATGCTGCTGCAAACACTGAAGATAACACTGTATGTGAATATGGTTGTCAAGGGCAGTTTGTAAGTATTAATGTAACCCTAGCTAGTTACCCTGGTGAAACTGCATGGGTTTTAGCTAACGCTGCTGGCGATACTATCGCTAACGGTGCTGGTGAAGATTATGATTCATCTGTTTGTTTACCAGAAGGTGAGTATGTATTTAATGCATACGATAACTATGGTGACGGATGGAACGGTGGTATGTACGCTATTACAGCTGCATGTTCTGAAGTTCAAATGTTAGCTAATAACGGTGGTGTTACTCCTTCGAGTACTGCTCCTGTAATTGACGGATGGGCTCTAGAAGCTTCTGAATCCTTCGAAGTAATTAAGTGTGAAAACATGATCTTCGGTTGTACTGATGCTACTGCATTCAACTACGATGCTACGGCTAACGTAACTGACGGATCTTGTATCGCTGTTGCTTATGGTTGTACTGATGAAACTGCTGCTAACTTCGACGAAACTGCAAATACTGATGACGGTACTTGTGTTGCTGACTGTAGTGATGTATATGTTTCTATGACTGTAGGTTCTTTCGGTTCTGAAACGGAGTGGATTTTATCTGATGACCTTGGTAACGTAATGTTAACTGGTGCAGATGTTTCTTCTTTAGATACTGTATGTTTAGGTGCTGGTACTTATGTATTCGATGCTTACGATACTTACGGTGATTCATGGAACGGTGGTACTTATGAAGTATCTGTTATTTGTGATACTAACGTAATTGTATTAGCTAATAATGGTGGTCTTTCACCTGATAATGGTACTTCTGGTTCAAATGATTTAGAATCTTCTGAGTCGTTCTCAGTATTAGGATGTGATGCATTCGTATTCGGTTGTACTGATTCTATTGCAGAGAACTTTAATGCTCTTGCAAATATGGACGATGCTTCATGTGAATACATCATGGGTTGTACTATAGAAATGGCTACCAACTACGATGTAGATGCTACCATGTCTAATGACTCTTGTACTTTTACAGTTCCTAATCTTCTTTCTCCAGTTGCTGGTGTAACTTTAGATTTATCTAACGATGACACTTTAAACTTAGCTTGGGAAACACTTTGGTCTAATGATGGTGCACACGATGATTACTACGTGTTCTTATCTACGAATCCAAATGATTTAGGTACAGGTGAATTTACATCTGACTTAGATATTTATACAGGTTCTGCTGTAGTATTCTTAGCTGGTACTGACTCTACAGGAGTTGATGTTCCTTACTCTGATCTTTACGACTGGTTTATTGCGAACAACTATGGTGTAAACGATGTAGTAACTCTACAATGGTGGGTTTCTGACGTAGCTAACTACGAAGGATATAACTATGTAGATGGTGAATACATTTACCAATACAGCTTAAACGATACTGCTTTTGCTTCGGCTCACGAAATCAACTTAACCTTTACTGCGGTATTGGGTTGTACTGATGAAACGGCGTTAAACTTCGATGCTGAATTAGGTGCTACACTTGATGATGGTTCTTGTATCATGCCTTGTACTGACGAGCAAGTTTCTCTATCTATTGATGTAACTTCTGGTTCTTATGCTTCTGAAATCTCTTGGTCTTTATTTGACAATGCAGATTCTTCATTAGTTGTTAATGGAACTGCTCCACATTCTACTGAATTCGCAATATGTGTTGAAGCTGGAGATTATATCTTCCAAGCTTATGACTCATATGGTGACGGATGGAACGGTGCTACTTATTCGGTATCTACTTCTTGTTCTGATGTATCTATTGTTTTAGCTAACAATGAAGGAGTTTCTCCAGATAATGGATTGTCTTCGTCTGAAGCTGGTTCTAATCAGTTAGAGTCCTCAGAGTTATTTACTGCTTCACTTTGTTCAGATATGGCAATTGGTTGTATGGATTCTATTGCAGAAAACTTCGACGATGCAGCTATGTTCGACGATGGTTCTTGTGAATACATCATGGGATGTACTAACGATGCTTATGCAGAATACAACGAATTCGCTACTATGGACGATGGTTCTTGTGCTACTTTAGCTTGTGCAGGAGATATTCTTTCTCTTAACCTTGTTGATTCTTTTGGTGACTCATGGAACGGTGGTTTTGTAACTATCAATGGTACAGATTATACTCAATCTGGATCTATTGCAAGTGGTGAAGCTGAATCATTTGAAATTTGTATAGACTTAGCTGGATGTACTGATATCATTTATACTGCTGGTTCTTATTCTTCTGAAAACTCTTGGAGTATTTCTGATGCTATAGGTATCGTTCTTGTTGAAGCTGGTAACGCAAGTGCTACTATTGGTTCTTCTTGTGCTGTACTAGGTTGTACTGATGAAAATGCTTACAACTTCTCAGCTGAAGCTACTGAAGATGACGGTTCTTGTATCTATGAAGGATGTACTGATTTAGACGCAGATAACTACGACCCTAATGCAGGTGTTGATGATGGTTCATGTGTTTATTCATGTGCTGACGGTTTAGGTCAAGTAGATGTTGTTGTTACTACAGATAATTATTCTGAAGAAACTTCATATACTTTAACTTCTTCTGCTGGTGATAACTACTCTGTAGATTTAACTAATAACAACAACACTACTGTATCTAACATGTTCTGTATTGAAAATGGTGCTACTGTATCATTCGACTTTGCAGATTCTTACGGTGATGGTATTGTTAATGGTGGTTACCAAATTTATGTTTGTGAAGCGTTAATCCTTACTAACTTCTCTATCACTGACTATTCAGTTTCTGAAGAGTTTGCTGTTGTGTGTGGTGATGTTTACGGTTGTACTGATGCTGATGCATTAAACTACAACGAATTAGCTACAATGGATGATGAGTCTTGTGAATACCCATTCGTTTGTGATGGTGTTGCTGCTCAACTAGCTATCAATACTGGATCTTTCAGTTATGAAATGGCTTGGTCTATTGCTGATGTAGACGGTGCTGTTGTTGCTTCTGCTGATGCAGGTGCATATACTACAGACTACTTCGCTTATGTGACTGATGTTTGTTTAGTTGATGGTGCTGACTATAGCTTTACTATGATCGATGATTATGGTGACGGTTGGTCAGGTGGTAGCTTTACTCTAACTGCTGAATGTGGTGTGTTAGCTGAAGGTACTTTAGATGATGGTTCTTCTGAATCTATTGACTTCGCTGCTTGTGGTGCTGTTGCTTGTGAGCTTCCTGCTTCTTGGGATGTTACTGTAACCGGTGCTAACCACTCTGTGTTTATTCCTGGTGATGCTGCAATTACTGTAGATGATGTACAAGTTGCTAACGGTTCTTCTGTTGGTGTATTCTTTACAAACTCTAATGGTGATCTTCAGTGTGCTGGTTATACTACAATCACAGGAGAAACGGTTCAAATTGCTGTTATGGGTGACGATACTACAACTGATGAGGTTGATGGTTTAGTTGCTGGTGAAGCTCTTACTTGGATGATTTGGGACGGTACTACTTGTTCTCAAATTGATGCAACGGCTATTTATACTAACGGTGCTGAAGTGTTTACTACAAACGGAGTTACTTTCGTTGAGTCTATCTCTTCTGTTCCTGCTGGTCCTTCTTGTCAAACTATCGACATGCCTGCTGGTTGGTCAATGTTCTCTACGTACATGATCGCTGCAGATATGGACTTAATGGCTGTTCTTACTCCTGTAGTTGAGAATGTTATTATCGCTAAAGATAATGGTGGTAATGCATACTTAGTTGAGTGGGCTTACAACGGTGTTGGTGATATGGTTCCTGGTCAAGGTTACCAAATCAAAACTGATGCAGCTGTATCAATAGAAATCTGTGGTGACTACGCGTTCCCAGCAGATCACTCTATCGACTTAACTGCTGGTTGGAACATGATTGGTTACTTACGTACTGAGCCTGCTGATGCAATGGCTGTACTTGCTGACATCAATGATGCTGGTAACTTAACAATTGCTAAAGACTACTCTGGTAACGCTTACTTACCAGAATGGGGTTATAACGGTATCGGTGATATGGTTCCTGGTCAAGGTTACCAATTGAAAACTATCGATGCTGATGTTCTTACTTACTTATCTAACGATGAGTCGTACAGAATGTCTTCTTTAGAGGTTTCTAACAAAGCTGTTTCTCACTTTGATGTTGTAGCTGCTACTGATAACAACATGTCTGTTGTTATTGAAGACGCTGCTTGGGATGTACTTCCTACAGATGGTGCTGAAATCGCTGCTTTCGATAAAGCTGGAAACCTAATCGGTTCTGCTGTTTATACTTCTCCACTTACAGTTATGGCTGTTTGGGGTGATGACCTTACAACAGAAACTAAAGATGGTTTAGCTCTTGCAGAAAACGTAACGTTTAAAGTATGGTCTAACAACTCAACTTCTTCTTTCGAAGTAGCTAACTGGGTTGAAGGTTCTGCTTCTTACGACGTAAATGCAATTAACGTTGCTAATGCAATTGTAACCAACGTACTTACTGATGTTATCGCTACTGAGCGTGTATTAGTAAAAGTTATTAATGTACTTGGTCAAGAAGTAATCTCTAACGAGGAATCGTTTAAAGGTGAAGTTCTTTTCAATGTATACAATGACGGTACTGTTGAGAAAATAGTTAAGTAATTCATACTTAAGTATATATTTAAAGGGCTCCAATTTGGAGCCCTTTTTTTTGTTATTTACTTTTTAGTTTCAAGTAGATTACTATCTTTGCCACCGCAAACACTCCTCCTTAGCTCAGTTGGTTAGAGCATCTGACTGTTAATCAGAGGGTCCTAGGTTCGAGCCCTAGAGGAGGAGCCCAGTTATAGCAAGAGTTCGCAAGCTTTTAAAGTTTGCGAACTTTTTTCATTTTAGACGATTTGCACGGAATTTGCACGGTCAAAGTTGTGTTTTAATGCTGTTTATTACCTTTTATTGGTTTCCTAGTAGTGTATTTTCTCTTAATATAGGTCTGCGTTTTACGGAGTAGTATTCCTTTTCATTTACACTTTATTCGGATTGTGGATTAAGCCTCTTATTTACCCTTAAAACCCTCTTAATTTCAATTTAAATATCCTTTTTGTATTCTGGAGATTCCGGAGACATTGACCATGTAAAACCGGAAAAGATTGACCACTCCATTGTAGTTAACTTAAATTGTCTGAAACGATGATATGGTTGAAGTTTTGAAGATTTAATTCAAATAAAAATGACTGGTCAACTTAAACCGGAATGGAGTGGTCAGTATGACCGGGATCTCCAACCCCTTAAAATGGCTAACAACTAGCTGTATTTTAATTTAATTGTACCATTTGCAATCTATTATTTGGATTTATTCTTCATGAGCATAATCAATCCTACAAATGGATATCACCTATTAAGTTGTCCAAGGGCTTAATCCGAATAATTCTATTTTTTGTTGTGGTATAAATTTATCCTCAGCAATAAATTAGTATAAAATATACCCTGATTTATACTTTATAAACAAAACAAATTTCGTGTTTGTGTTATTGAGTAGGCTAAGTAAGATCAGTTATTTGTATAGGTTTTTACTCTCAGCCCTTTTATACACGCTGTTGTAGACTTGTATAAAATTTGTATAACTACTATTTTAGGTTTTATTTATCTAAAAGAAGATATTTACAATAGATAAGAATTGAGTTAAGCAATGAGCTGTGCTTTTGTTTACATCGGGGGGATTTAAATTCACTAGCACATAATCTTATTCATCATTGTTTTAAAAGCACTCTACTACGGTAGGGTGCTTTTTAACGTTCTATATATTCTTAAACATTTTTTTGCCAAATATTTGGGCATAAAAAAACTCCACCGAAGTGGAGTTTTTAATCTAAATCCCTAAAACTTGAAATGAAATACTATAATAAGTAACACTTTTCAAACTTATAAGTTATAAGTCAAAGATGATGCCAAAGTCTATCACGTTTAAATCTCCTGGCCCTTTATTATTTTCAAATAAATTATTTATATGGTATTTACCATAAAAATTAAATCCCATTACCCCTAACTGAGCTTGTAGACCATAGCGTACTTTATTGATATTGTATTCTCCTTTTTGCTTCTCTTTGTTGGAGTTATTGTTTTCGTCCAAATAAATTACTTTGGTTTTTGCTTTAAGCATATAACCTACAAATGGTCCAACAGCTATATTAAAGCCATCTTCCTCTTCTTTGTCGGAGCTAAAGTCTAATTGTAGTAAAAGCGGTGCATCAATAAATAAAGTAGCTAATTTGCTTTTTTGTAATTCGTTAGGATTCTCAATCAATAATGTTTCCGATTCCGTTTCTCTTAAAATATAATTATTTGCATATTTATAATTATTACTTGTTAATGCAAGACCATATTTTAAAAATAATGGCCCTTTCGGGAAAACTCGGGTTTTACCGTAGTGTACATAAGAAAAGCTACCTAAGCCAGATTTTAAACTGTGATCCTCTCCACTGACTAGTTTGCCTTCCTGATTAAGATAGTTATTAATCCCTATATGTACTTCAGTCATCATAAAAGTACGTTTTGTTGTATCTGCCCCTTCTGCTTCATTCGAATTCATCATATCTTCTGCATACTCTTCTAACTTCTCAATTATAGCATCTTTTTTTGTGGTTTTATTTTCTGTTTCAACGAAAACCCCATCGTCAGAAATCTCTACAAGAGTAGAGTCTGTACCAGCTTTTTTTATAAAAATTCCTTCATCTGAAATGGAGATTATTTTCTTTGATTTTTCTCTAGACCCACCTTGATTATTCAAATTTGTATCAATTTGAATATGCTCTATTATACTGTCGTTTTGTACAATTAGTTCCACAGTAACTACTGTATTGTCTTCACTGTCTATTCCAGATAAGTTAAGACTTAGTTTATTTAGGAGTGCATTTAAGTCATGCTTGGAGAGTTCTTTTAACTCTTCTAAATTATCGGCTTCTATACTTATCTCATTTCCTACAATGCTAATTTTAATTGTATCCGATAAAAATGTTGTTCCTGCAAATAGCTGTATTGGTATCAATACAGTTAAAATAAATAGTAGCTTTTTCATTAGTTGTTATTTAAGGTTAGTAAACTTTTGTAATCAATTTCTATTATTGGAAATTCTAGCTTCTTACTTTCTTTTTTTACGATCAACTTAGCAAAGTCAATTAGTTTTTCAACTGGGTTTTCAAATCGTGTTTTTTTAACTCTATTTTTAGGCGGGGCTTTAATTTTTAGTGTAACAAATACGGTATTTCTTTGTATTAATGTGTGGCTTTCATTTGGGTATTGTATTTCGTTTAAATCAATTGTATTTAAAGAAACTATAGGGGAAGCTATTTTCTTAGGTACTACTTTACTTTTTACTTTTTTTATACGCACTTGACTGATAATAGCTAATTCCTGTTTTTCAGTTTGTATAGTAGTTTGTTTTTGCAGGATTGTAGTTGTAGTATTCGTTGTGGCAATCTCTCTTTCTTCGGTGTAATTGAAATTAGTTGAATAAAATAATAGACCTATTAGTATACATGCTGCAGCTATCCATCTATAATTACTAGTATTGGATTTATCTAATTCACTAGATAAAGTACTCCATAGTTTAGGGTCTACTTCAAGCTCATTATCCTTAAAATGAGATTTGTATTTATCTTCTATATTCATCTTTACACAAATTTTGTAACATGATTTTTGCTTTTCGATACTGACTTTTCGATGTGTTTTCACTAATGTTTAATAACTCTGCTATTTCTCTGTGTTTATAACCTTCTATAGCAAATAAGTTAAACACATTTTTATAGCCCTTAGGTAAGCTTTGTAGTTTCCTCAAAAGAAATTCTGCTTCAGAAAAATCACTTTCTTTTATTGGACTGTCGATTTCCAATAGACTAAGTCTTGTCCATTTAAGTTTAAACTTTTTTCTATAGTTCAAAGCTTCTCTAATAAAAATCCTTCGCATCCATCCTTCAAAATTTCCTTCTGCACTAAAACTATCCAGCTTGATATAAACCTTAATGAAACCGTTCATTAAGACTTCCTCAGCCTCCTCTCTCGAATTTGTGTAGCGTACACACATGCTCAGCATTTTTGGTGCGTAGAGTTTGTATAACTCATTTTGAGCTTTGCGATTATTGGTGATACATTTTTGTATTAATTGCTCCAAGAAGTGGTTTTTCTAGTAGTAGTTTTGTTCTTCTATTATGTAAGACAACAATTTACTTTAATTGGTTGCCTGCAGACAATAAATTTAAATTTTATTCAAAAAAAAAGCCATCTCTTAGGAGATGGCTTTTTTAATAGATTACTTATGATTAGTCTGTTATAACTATCCTTTTAGTTAGGGTAGAACCATTTTGTTCTAATTGAATAAAGTAAACACCTGCTTTAAGGCTAGGGTATAAGTTTTTTAGTTGAAGGCTGTTTTTAGTTGCATCTAAGTTCAATACTCTAGAAGCTAAAGTAGCACCATATACATTACTTAGTGCAATACTTACAGCTGATTTCTTATAAAGCTCAAATTCTATAGTTACATCGCCTTTAGAAGGGTTTGGATAGATAGATAATTCGCTGAACACATCCTCCGCCAATGATACTTCATTAGAGTTACAAACTATAAAGTTGTCCATGTATAACCAGTTTCCATTCTCACCAGTAAGTTCAAATTTAATTTGAACGTTCTTTTCTCCAGCAAGTGTACTTAAACTTAGCTGATATCTTTCCCATTCCTCATCTGAAGGTACAAATGGTAAGAACACAAATGAGTTGTCGTTGGTAATTAAAGATTCTGTGTTGTAGTTTTTCTTTGATGTCCAAGTTCTACCACAGTCGTCACTAATATATACTCTTAAATTATCGTTTGTGCTCATATTCTTTCTAGCGTAAGCTAAATCGTAATATGCATTTATAGGCGCAGAAGCATTACTTAAATCTATGGTTGGAGTGATAAGGGTATGTCTGTCACCTTCTCTTGTAAATTCAGCACTTCTAATACGTACAGAAGCATTGTTTTCACCACCGTCTATTCCAGTAACTGTTGGGCTTGCAGCCTCTGTAGATCTGTCCCACGTAGGGTCAACCTGAGCTTCTATTAACCAGTTCCAACTCTCTGTTGGGTAGGTTGGGAATTCTGAAGACTCAAAGTTTTGAATGTACGGGAACGACATATTCGCCTCGTCATCGGTTACGGTGATATAGCTTTCTTTAAGAATTGATTTCTCTCCAGCTGCGTTTGTAGCAGTCAATGTGATAGGGAAGAATCCTGCTTCTTGGAAAATAATATCTTCTGGATTTTCTGCAGTCGATGTTGCTGGAGTACCACCGTTGAAAGACCACTCGTAAGTAATAACACTATCTAAAGATAAGTTTACATTATACGTTTCATTATAGAATGAATAAGCGTCACCAGGACATCCATAAATATAATCAGAAGTAAATTCTGGAGTTGGCGTACATAGAGCTGTAATATATCCATCGTTTGTACCGGTAGCAATTAAGTTCTCTTCAGAAACCAATACCGATCTGTACTCGTCGATAGCAGAACGCATTCTTTCTCCTTGCAATAATGAGAACATATTCATACAGTTGTCGTCAGAGTAGTCCATATAATTCATAAACATTTCTCCGTGTAACTGAGAAATAATTTGTGAACTTGTATCTGGAGAACAGCCCGAATTGATTGTATCACCACTGTTGTAGCTAATGCGGTAAGGGTAGTCTTCAAGGCAAATTCCGAAGTTAGGTTCTTCTGCAGCCGGAGTATCGTTTACGTGGTCAGTCCCACAAGTAGCATCTCCCCAAATATGACGTAAGTTCAACCAGTGACCAGCTTCATGAGTTAAGGTTCTACCTACCTGAGAAGAAGCAGTTCCTATAGACCCACAATAGTCGTCTCTTAAGATCACACCATCTGTAGAAGCGTGGCTCCATAGTCGGTCAGGAAATTGAGCATATCCTAAAATAGTTCCGTAACTCGTTTCTTTGTCTATGTCTTTTACTACCCATACGTTAAAGTATTTTGTAGGATCCCATTGGATTAAAGCCTTAACGTTGTCGTTTGCCGATGAGGTTAGTAATGAATAGGTACGCGTTACACCTTGCGTACAATTCCCATGTTCGTCTAATTGAGCCAAACGAAATTCTATATTAGAATTACCTGCATAGGCTTGAAAAGGTGTAGGAGTAAGTTCTCTATCAGCATTTAGATAAGCAAAATCTTCATTTAAACTTCGCATTTGATCTTCTATCTGAGCCATAGAAATGTTTTCTGCTCCTCCTTTATGGATGATATGAAAGACCACCGGGATAATATAGTGTGCTGAATCTTTCACAGAATTCATTTCATTTTCTTGTTGAAGTTTGTTGAAAGCATTGAATTTTCTTTCCACTTCTTTGGCTACCAATGGGTTTTCAGCGTTTAATTCCTCGCGATGTTCCATAGAACCACACCAGTTTTGAGCTGTTGCTGTTGAGATAACCGTAAATAAGCTAAATGTAATTGCTATAAGCTTTTTCATTTGTTATGAGATAGTTACTAGTTTGTTAATTGTAATTCCCATACGTGAGAAGACTCACCTATAAGGATTTCAAATATACATATTCTAAATAAATTGACTGCTAAGTTCATTTAATTTTTATTCTTCGCATACCATGGGCTTTTAACCTCGTATTTTTTCTACTTTTACCTACAATGAGAAAGAAAATAAAAAACAAGAAAAATTCGGCTAAGTCGACTAATTTAAAGGCACTTAAAAGCACTATAATAGACCTTTGTAATGCCACGGTTAAGCCAGTTACTTTTAAAGATATCTGTAGAACTTTACAGGTAAAAGATAAAATCGCCAAACACCAAACCTCCTTCATTATAAAAAACCTCGTTATTGAAGGTGCTATAAAAGAAATGGGACATGGTAAATACGGTGCAAATACGACCCAAGAGTTTTACGAAGGTAAAATTGATAAAATTACTTCTGGTGCTGGTTATGTAGTATGTGAAGGTATGGAGCAAGATATTTTTGTTTCTGCTAGAAATGCCGGCCAAACTCTAGGGGGCGATATTGTTCGTGTTGTCCTTACAGGAAATCACACAGGTAAAAATCCCGAAGGTGTAGTCGTTTCTATTGTGAAACGCGGTAGAACAACCTTTGTTGGAAATATGAGAGTAGATGCTCGCCATAGTTTTATGACTCCTGATAATTCGCGCGTTGGTACTGATTTTTATGTACCTAAAGACAAGTTAAATGGAGCTAAAGATGGCGATAAGGTACTGGTAACCTTATTAGATTGGCCTAAAAAGGCAAAGAGTCCATTTGCAGAAGTTACCACTATAATGGGTGCTGCTGGAGAACATAATGCAGAAATTCATGCTATTTTAGCTGAGTTTGGATTGCCTTATGAATTCCCTGAGTCTGTAGAAGAGTTTGTAGAATCTATTCCCGAAACAATTTCTGAAGAAGAAATAAGTAAGCGTAGAGATATGCGTGAGGTTTTAACCTTTACCATTGATCCACACGATGCCAAAGATTTTGACGACGCCCTTTCAATACAGAAATTAGAGGATGATAAATGGGAAATAGGTATTCATATAGCCGATGTTTCTCATTATGTTCAAGAGGGTACTTTATTAAATGATGAAGCATACGAGAGGGCAACATCGGTATATTTAGTAGATCGTGTTGTGCCTATGCTGCCCGAAAAATTGTCAAATAAAGTTTGTTCCTTAAGACCTAATGAAGAGAAGCTTTGTTTTTCTGCCATTTTCACTATTAATAGTAAGGCGGAGGTTTTAGAGGAGTGGTTCGGTAGAACGGTAATTTATTCTGACCATCGTTTTACCTACGAAGATGCACAAGAAGTAATTGAAACCAAAGAAGGGAAGTTTGCCGAGGAAATCTTGTTGATGGATAAACTGGCAAAAATTATGCGTGCAAAACGTATAGACGAAGGTGCTATTACTTTTGATAGAGTAGAAGTGAAGTTTCAGTTAGATGAAAAGAAGAATCCTACCGGTGTGTACTTTAAGCAAGCCAAAGACGCCAACAAGCTCATTGAAGAGTATATGCTCTTAGCCAACAGGAAGGTAGCTGCATTTATTGGGAAAGCTGCAGACGGTACTCCGAGTAATAAACCTTTTGTATACCGTATTCACGACGATCCAGACCCCGAGAAAATAAATAACTTCTCCACTTTTGTAAATCAATTTGGTCATCAAATGAATTTGCAAACGCCAAAAGAAATTGCCAATTCTATGAATAGGGTTTTGGCAGATGTTTCTGGAAAGCGTGAAGAAAATATGGTAGAACTTCTCGCAATACGAACTATGAGTAAAGCCAAGTACACTATAGAAAATATAGGTCACTACGGTTTAGGATTCGACTATTACTCTCATTTCACCTCTCCAATACGACGTTGGCCTGATGTGATGGTTCACAGGTTGCTACAGCGTTATTTAGATGGTGAGAAAGTAACAGAAAAAGAAGCGATTGAGGAGCAGTGTAAGCATTCTTCAGCAATGGAAAAACTATCTACTGATGCAGAGCGTTCTTCTATAAAATATATGCAAGTAAAATACTTAATGGGTAAAGTAGGACAGGAGTTTATGGGCTCTGTCTCTGGTGTTACCGAATTTGGTATGTTTATAGAGTTGAAGGAGAGTCTTTGCGAAGGCTTAGTGTCTATGCGCGATCTTAAAGACGATCATTACGAACTGCATAAAGAGACTTTTAGCTTAGTTGGTAAAAGAACGAAAAAGCGTTTCCAGTTAGGTGATGCTGTGAAAGTTCGCGTTCGCAATGTGGATTTGGTGAAAAAACAAATCGACTTTCAGATGGTTAAATAGACTTATGAATTTATTGAAAACAAAAAAATCATTCCTAGGAGTGATTTTTTTTGCTTTGATTTTTGAGAGAAAAAGTACTAGAATAAAAATTGTTATGTGGGGCTTCAAGTGCTTCAGCCTGACAAAATAATTACCTTCTTACTACTTTAACTTCTCTACCTTCTTGAAAATTAAGCATTAGTGAATTGCTCCAAAAAGCGAATGTCATTTTCAAAAAACAATCTCAAATCTTTTATTTGATATTTCAGCATTGTAATTCTTTCTATACCCATACCAAAAGCAAAGCCACTGTATTTTTTAGAGTCAATTCCGCAGTTGTCTAAAACATTAGGGTCTACCATACCACAGCCTAAAATTTCTACCCATCCTGTATATTTACAGATATTACATCCCTTGCTTTTGCAAATATTACATGAAATATCTACTTCTGCACTTGGTTCGGTAAATGGGAAGTACGAAGGACGTAATCTTATTTCTGTCTCTGCTCCAAAAAATTCTTGAGCAAAATGTAGTAAGGTTTGTTTAAGGTCTGCAAAAGAAACGTTCTCATCTATATACAAGCCTTCAATTTGGTGAAATATACAATGCGCACGTGCCGATATAGCTTCGTTACGAAAAACTCTACCTGGAGATAAGGTTCTAATAGGGGCAGGGTTCTTTTCCATATACCTTACCTGTACCGACGATGTGTGGGTTCTTAGTAAGACATCGGGATTCGTTTGAATGAAAAAGGTGTCCTGCATATCTCTAGCAGGGTGTTCTTCTGGCAGATTCAATGCACTAAAGTTATGCCAGTCGTCCTCAATTTCTGGTCCTTCGGAAATGGTAAATCCTAAGCGAGCAAAAATCTCAACGATTTCATTCTTTACTATGGAAAGTGGGTGGCGTGAGCCTAAGCGCATAGCTTCTGCACTCATGGTCAGGTCCATCCCAGGTCCTGTATTTTCTTTCGATTGTTCTAAGTTTTCCTTGAGTAGATTAACTTTTTCTTGAGCCTTGTTTTTAAGCTCATTAACGAGTTTTCCAAATTCTTTTTTCTCGGTATTAGGCACCTCTTTAAAGGCTGCAAAAAAGTCGTTTAAAATTCCCTTTTTACCTAAATAGTCAATTCTAAATTTCTCAACAAGCTCAAGTGAGTCAGCCTCAAATTTCGCTACTAAAAGTATGTGTTCCTTAATCTTGTTTAGCATGTTTTAAGCTTTATCTCACCTATTTAAATTTGATGAGTGAAAATTTGTATATTTGGCTTTTATCAACGGACAATATTACTAAATATTAAGGACATATGAAACGTAAATTAATTGCCTTTAAGAGTCTATTTATAGCTCTTATTACTGTGTTAAGTCTTAATTCTTGTGAAGAGGTAGTACATTACTATTCTGCAGAAGTTACTATAATGGATAACCAAGGGCATCTTATGAAAGATGTTAAAGTTACCACTGATGTAGACGTAGACGAGCTTCATATAGTAGGGAAAGAAGCCTATACAGATGCTTCGGGTACTGTAGCTTTTGAATTCGATAACGAAGCAATTATGAAAGTAACTGCAGAATACGAAAATTACACCGGTGAAGGTTTAATTGTTCTTGAAGAAGATAAAAACGTAAAAGTAACGGTTGTCGTTTACGAGTAATACAACTACTATAGTTGTATTCCGCTAGCTTCAAAGTATATAATAGCAGCTTCTTTCATTAAAATTGTCTGTTCACCAGGTTTTAATGGAGGAAGTTTTTCATTTGTAGTATAATGAGGCCATCCTTCTTTATCGCGTCCTTCGAGTTCATAGAATCCATAATTGCTTAAAAGTCTACATATAGCAATGTGTAGAAGGTCTGTCTTTTCTTCCTTAGAAAATTCACGGTACCCTTTACCTAGCTCTTGTATACCTATAAGAAATAGTATTGCTTGGAGGTCTAAAGTTTCTCCATCGCCAAATTCTTTAGAGACAAAAGCAACTAAATTATCCCACTTTTCTTTTGATTCTTGATTTCTCATCTGTTTCTATTTGTGGCAAAAATACAACGTTCTTTACAATCTACATTTCTACTTTATAAATTATCCTATGAATTATTTCGATTACTTTTTAGTGCTCCCTGTTTTATACGGTTTGTATAGAGGATTTACCAAAGGATTAATTTTAGAATTGGCTTCATTGGTAGCTTTAGTGGCTGGGATATACGGTGCTATGCATTTTTCCTCAATCACTTTTGGGTATTTAAGTGAGGTCCTAGAGGTTGAGGCTTCGTATTTGCAAATTGCTTCTTATGGACTTACTTTTCTTCTTATTGTACTTACGGTTACTTTAACTGGCAAAGTATTAACCATGCTGGTGAAACTAGTTGCACTCGGATTGATAAATCGATTAATGGGGGCTGTTTTTGGAGGAATTAAAGCTTTGTTAATATTGTCTGTACTCCTACTGTTTTTCGATCGTATAAATAGTCAGTTCGGATTGGTTAAAGATGAAGTTGTAGAAGCTTCTGTTTTATATAATCCAATCCTTGTTCAGTCTCAAACTATTTACCCCTCTATAATAGAGGGTTTTGAAAAACAAAAAGAAGAAGTAGAAAAGGTTATAGAGGGTATTTAAGTAAACAAAAAAACCTTCGATATATCGAAGGTTTTTTTGTTTTATAGCGTATTGGCTTAGTTGTTTATTGCTTTTACACCCGGAAGTTCTTTCCCTTCTAGGTACTCGAGCATTGCGCCACCTCCTGTAGATACATAGCTAACTTTATCTTGCATATCAAACTTCTTTACAGCGGCAACAGAGTCTCCCCCGCCAACTAAAGAGAAAGCTCCTTTTGCTGTAGCGTCTGCTATAGCATTGGCTACAAACTTAGTCCCCTCAGCAAATTTATCCATTTCGAATACGCCCATTGGTCCGTTCCAGAGAATGGTTTTTGAACTTAATATAGCCTCTCGGTAAATTGTTTTTGTTTTATCGCTTATGTCAAGTCCCATCCATCCATCTTCAACCTTGTCGATATCTGTAACGGAAATGTTGGCTTCATTAGAAAAAGCATCAGCATTAAGAGAGTCCACTGGGATTAATAATTCAACTCCTTTATCTTTAGCTTCTGCAATTAAAGAAAGGGCTAGCTCTAGTTTATCATCTTCTACAAGAGAGCTCCCAACTTTACCACCCATTGCTTTGGCAAATGTATAAGACATTCCTCCACCAATGATAATCTTATCTACTTTGTCCATCAACTTAGTGATGATGGTTATTTTAGAAGAAACTTTTGCACCACCCATAATTGCAGTAATAGGTCTTTCACCTTCGTTTACTACTTTTTCTAAGTTGGTGATTTCGTTTGCCATTACATAGCCAAAACATTTATTGTCGCCTACAAAATTTGCTATTACTGCAGTAGATGCATGTGCGCGATGTGCCGTACCAAAGGCATCGTTAACGTAAATGTCGGCTATAGAAGAAAGCTGTTCTGCAAATGCTGTATCTCCTGATTTTTCTTCGGCGTAAAAACGTAAGTTTTCTAATAATAAAACTTCTCCATTTTGTAAATCCTTAGCGGCATTGTTTACCTGTTCTCCAATACAATCGTTTACGAACTTTACAGAAAGGTTTAATTTGTTTGATAAATGTTTTACAATATGATTTAAAGAGAATTTATCTTCAGGACCATTTTTCGGTCTCCCTAAATGTGACATTAATATCACCGAACCTCCATCGTTTAAGATTTTCTTAATTGTAGGTATGGCAGCACTAATACGAGTGTCGTCAGTAATTTCGAAATTAGCGTTTAATGGCACGTTAAAGTCTACTCTAATTAAGGCTTTTTTGCCTTCAAAATTAACTTGGTCTATTGTTTTCATCAGGCAAAAGTAAGTTTTCTATTAGTTTAAAACTGAATATTACAAGTTAAAAGTTAAGACTTGCTTATTGTTAGCGACTTACCTTAATTGGTTTAAAGTTTATAAATACTT
This sequence comes from Flavobacteriales bacterium, assembly GCA_965183875.1. Lineage (GTDB taxonomy): Bacteria > Bacteroidota > Bacteroidia > Flavobacteriales > UBA7430 > UBA6772. The sequence goes on from CBCYMK010000006.1 coordinate 58,404, forward strand.
TTTTAGCGGAAGTCTTATAGCTTTATTTGCTGTTTAAGAAGTAGCAAAGAATAGGCAGAAATTCAAAGCAAAGTGTATCTTTGAAAGATGTTATTTAAGGAGTTATTAGGACAGCAAAAAAGCAAGCAACTTTTAATGCAGATGGTGCGCGAAGAACGCGTTCCTCATGCCCAATTGTTTCTAGGTTCTTCTGGTTATGGAAATTTGGCCATGGCTTTAGCTTTTGCTCAGTATGTTGGTTGTACCGAGAAGCAGCTAGAGGATTCCTGCGGTGTTTGTTCTTCTTGTGTGAAACACCATAAGTATGTACACCCAGATTTGCATTTTGTATTTCCTGTAGCTTCAACTCCATCTGTTAAGTCCAAGCCTATAAGCAAGAATTTTTTAAGTGAATGGCGGTCTATATTAAAGGAGAATGCTTATTTTTCTCTTTTCGACTGGATTAAATTTATAGGTGTTGAAAATAAACAAGGGATTATTTCTGTTGAAGAAAGTTCTCATATTGTAAAAGATTTGAGTTTGAAACCCTACGAAAGTGACACGAAAATAATGCTTATTTGGATGCCTGAAAAAATGAATATTCAAGCGGCCAATAAGTTGTTGAAAATTATTGAGGAGCCTCCACATAAAACCCTCTTTCTGCTGGTAGCAGAGAGTGAAGAGAATATGTTGGCAACTGTTTTATCACGTACACAATTATTTAAGGTACCCCGCTATTCTGATTCGGAGGTAACTAACTATTTGGTTAGTCGAGAGATAACACAGGAAAAGGCTCAAATGATTTCAGCTTTAGTAGAGGGTAATATCAATGAGGCCCTTAAATTAGCTGAGCACTCTGAAGATGTCGAAGAGAATTCTTTGCGTTTTGTACAGTGGATGCGCTTGTGTTTTAGCGCTTTACAAGTGAAAGACATAGATAAGTTGGTGCAGTGGTCTGAGACTATTGCTAAAGCAGGTAGAGAAAACCAGAAGAGTTTCCTCTTGTATGCATCCAATGTAATGCGTGATGCATTACTAAAAAACTATGGTGTTGCCGCAATGATGAAAATGAACGTAAGCGGTCAGAACTTCACCATGGAGAAATTTGCTCCTTTTATTCATGCAGAAAATTGTATGGAAATAATGGAGGAGCTCAATATGGCGCAATTGCATATTGAAAGAAATGCAAACCCTAAGATATTATTCTTAGACACTTCTTTTAAAGTTGCTAGGTTGCTCCATAAAAAACTAAAACAGGCTGCGGTCTGATAAAAACATAAAAATGGCGTGTACGAATTGTTCAACAACTGCGGGTAACGCCCCAGGTTGTCAAAGTAAAGGATCATGTAGTACCGGAAATTGTGGTAAAATGCCAGTATTTAACTGGCTTTCTAATATGAGTTTACCTTCCGGACAGGAACCTTTCAATATCATAGAGGTCCGTTTTAAAAATGGACGTAAAGAGTTTTTTCTAAACAAGCATAATTTAAGTGTGCAAATGGGCGATACCGTTGCGGTAGAAGGAAGTCCTGGGCACGATATAGGTGTGGTTTCTCTTAAAGGGGAGCTCGTACGCCTACAAATGCGTAAAAAGAAAATTAAAGAAGATGGGGAGCAAGTAAAGGTATTATACCGTCATGCATCGGAATCTGATATTGAGAAATGGGCCTTGGCACGGGAACGCGAAACCCCAGCCATGTATAAAGCTAGAGAAATTGCCTCCAGTCTTAAATTAGAAATGAAAATTGGAGATGTTGAATTTCAAGGAGATAATATAAAGGCCGTGTTTTACTATACTTCCGAAGGTCGTGTAGATTTTAGAGAACTCATTAAATTGATGGCAGACGAATTTAAGGTTCGTATTGAAATGCGTCAAATTGGTACTCGACAGGAAGCACAACGTATGGGGGGGATAGGTTCTTGTGGAAGAGAGCTTTGTTGTAGTACGTGGTTAAACGATTTTAGATCGGTTAGTACAAGCGCAGCCCGTTACCAACAGTTGTCGTTAAATCCTCAAAAGTTAGCTGGTCAATGTGGGAAGTTAAAGTGTTGTTTAAATTATGAGTTAGATATGTATGTGGAAGCTCTAAAAGATTTCCCTGACACTAACTTAAAGTTAAAGACTAAAAAGGGCGATGCTTTCCAGCAAAAAATGGATATTTTCCGCCGTAAAGCTTGGTATTCTTACCGTTCTGACCCTTCTAAATTTATAGAGCTCAACCTAGATAAGGTTCAAGAAATTATTGCACTTAACAAGCAAGAGAAACTTCCAGAATCTTTGGAGATGTATGTTCAGGCATTCGTAGAGGTAGCAAAACCAGATTACGAAAATGTGGTTGGACAAGACAGTATTACTCGCTTTGATAAACAAGCTTCTTCTAAGCAATCAAACAATAAAAAACGCTCAAATAGGAATAACGGAAATAAAAAATCTGCACAGGGGAAAACAAAGCCAACTGTAGAAGGGACTAAACCAGTCGTTAAAAAGAAGAACCCTAACCAAAGAAAGCCAAAGCCTAAAGCTGGTAGTACAGACAATGCTCCTAAGCCAAATCAAGACAATGCTAAACCAAAGAGAAGGCCTTCTAGGCAGCGTAGGTTGTTAAAGCCTAACGAAAATAAAACATCAGCAAAATCCAGTAATGAAAACAAAAAATCTGAATAAATTTGTATTTATAATAAGTCTCTTATTTCTTGTTTCTTGCGATGCTAATAAGGAATACGACGCCTATTTGGCAATTAATCCAGATGGATGGTCAAGCAATGAATCAATAGATTTTTCTGTTGAATTGAACCCTACAACGGGGGAGTTATATGATGTGCTCGTTGGTCTAAGAAATAATAACGAGTATCTGTATTCCAACCTTTTTTTATTTGTAGAGGTAGAAAACCCACTAGGAGAAATTTCTATAGATACGCTACAATATTTGCTAGCTGAACCTGATGGTACCTGGATTGGATCGGGGGTAGGGTCTATAAAACAAAATCTTTTTAAATACAAAGAGGCTCAGTCTTTTGAAGAGGGCCTTTATAAATTTAAATTCAGCCAAGGTATGCGTAGTTCTATACTTATGGGGCTCGAAGACATAGGTTTACGAATTGAACGAACAAATTAAATGTTTAGCAAAAAGAAAATTACTACTTGGTTAATTCGCCTTTTTTGGCTTGGTATCCTAGCTCCTATTATAGGAATTGCTTGTGGTGTTTGGTTCGCCGCAATGGGGTGGTTTGGTCCCTTACCTAGCTTCGAAGAATTAGAAAATCCACAGCAAAATTTAGCCACCGAAATATACGCTTCCGACGGAGTTCTTCTAGGAAAGTTTTTCTACGAAAACCGCTCTCCTGTTACTTACGATCAATTATCCCCACATTTAGTAAATGCGCTTATCTCTACGGAAGACGAGCGATTTAGAGAGCACTCTGCTATAGATGCAAAATCGCTCGCACGAGCAATTTTTGGTGCTTTAACGGGGCAAAGTTCTGGCGGGGGGTCTACCATAACACAGCAGTTGTCAAAAATGCTTTTCACCAATGTTTCTCGCTCTAAAGTAGAACGTGTAAAACAGAAGTTTAAAGAATGGGTTATCTCAGTACGTCTAGAAAGAAATTTCACAAAAGACGAAATATTATCCATGTACTTTAATAAATTCGATTTCTTGTATTTGGCAGTAGGAGTAAAGTCTGCAGCCAAAATTTACTTTAATACAAGTACCGATTTACTTAGTATAGAACAAGCTGCTGTTCTTGTAGGGATGGCTAAAAACCCTTCTTTATACAACCCGAAAAGATTCCCAGAAAGAGCACTAAGTCGTAGGAATGTGGTATTAGGCCAAATGCATAGAAATGGAATAATCCATCAAGCAGAATTAGACTCCTTAGCACAGCTCCCTATTGTACTTGACTTTAAGCGTACCGATCATAACGATGGTTCTGCTACTTATTTTAGAGAGCATTTAAGGAAATATATGAAGTCCTGGGTAAAAGACCATAAGAAACCCGACGGCACAAATTATAATATTTATGCCGACGGATTAAAGATCTTTACTACCATAGATTCCAGAATGCAAACTTATGCAGAGGAAGCTGTTGCCGTTCATATGGCTCATTTACAAGATCAATTTTACAGCCATTGGGACGGTACGGGCGATGATTTTGTGAACGCACCCTTCGATAAAGAGCTCCGAGTAGGACAGGTAGACACCCTTATGATGACTGCCATGAAAAGGTCTGAGCGTTATCGATTACTTAGAAAAAGAAGCGCCAGCGATGAAGAGGTGAAGGAAGCCTTCGACACTCCAGCAAAAATGAATGTATTTACTTGGAATGGTGGGGTAGATACCTTATTGAGTCCTATGGATTCTATTTTACACTATAAGTATTTACTGCAAACCGGTATGATGTCTATGGATCCTCAAACAGGCTTTGTTAAGGCTTGGGTAGGTGGTATAGATCATCATTATTTCCAATACGATCATGTGAAAGATGCAAAACGCCAAGTGGGTTCTACATTCAAACCCTTTGTGTATGCTACCGCAATAGATCAACACAACTATTCGCCTTGTTTAAAAGTTCCCAACGTACAGGTGATCTTCGAAAAAGAATCTTGGGGATTAGAGGAAGATTGGATTCCCCGCAATTCAGGTGAGAAATACGGAGGTGAGTTAAATTTGAAAGAAGCATTAGCTAATTCTGTAAATACCGTTACGGCTTATCTGATGAAGCAGGTAGGACCGAGGAAAGTTAGAAAAATGGCTAGGGCTATGGGATTAAAAAGTTCTATTCCAGCTTCTCCTTCAATTTGTTTAGGTACGCCAGACGTATCTGTATTTGAAATGGTTGGTGCTTATGGAACCTTTGCCAATAAAGGGGTGTATACAGAACCCATATTTTTAAATCGTATAGAAGATAAAAATGGAGTAGTGTTAGATGCTTTTAGTCCACTAACAAAAGAAGTGTTAAACGAAGAGAAGGCCTTTGTAATGCTAAATCTTATGCAAGGGGTTACTACCAAGGGTTCTGGAGTGCGTTTGCGTTGGAGATACGGTTTTAAAAATCAAATTGCTGGTAAAACGGGTACTACCCAAAATCAGTCTGATGGTTGGTTTATGGGTGTAGTACCAAACTTGGTTACTGGAGTTTGGACAGGTGCCGAAGATCGATCTGTACACTTTAGAAGTATTACGCTCGGGCAAGGTGCTAATATGGCTTTGCCTATTTGGGGAGAGTATATGACTCGTGTTTATAATGACAAAGATCTAGGGATTTCTAAAGAAGATTTTGAGGAACCTACTCGACTGAGTATAGAGTTAGATTGCGGTAAATTCGAAAGGGAAAAAATTGACTTTGACGATGCTGCAGAAAATGAAGAATTTTAATTGTAGGACATGATAAATAAAGTTGTATCAAACGTTGAGCAAGCACTAGAGGGAGTGAAAGATGGAATGACACTTATGTTAGGTGGTTTTGGTCTTTGTGGTATTCCCGAGAACAGTATTGCTGAACTGGTTAAAAAAGGAACTAAAAATCTTACTTGTATCTCTAATAATGCAGGGGTGGATGATTTCGGTTTAGGCTTACTTTTACAGGAGAAACAGATTAAAAAAATGATCTCTTCATACGTAGGGGAGAATGATGAGTTTGAACGTCAGATGCTTAGTGGAGAGCTGGATGTGGATTTAATTCCTCAGGGCTCTTTGGCTGAGCGTTGCAGAGCTGGTGGTGCAGGAATTCCTGCTTTTTTCACTCCAGCAGGCTATGGTACTGAAGTTGCTGAAGGGAAAGAAGTAAGAGTGTTTAACGGTAAGCCACATATTTTAGAATCTGCACTTACAGCAGACTTTGCTATTGTTAAGGCTTGGAAAGGAGATACGGCTGGGAATTTAATTTTCAAAGCCACCGCAAAAAATTTTAACCCTATGATGGCAATGGCGGGTAAAATTACCGTTGCCGAAGTAGAGGAGTTGGTTCCTGCTGGAAGGCTAAACCCAAATGAAATTCATACCCCTGGAATTTTCGTTCAGAGAATTTTTCAAGGTGAACGATTCGAAAAAAGAATTGAGCAACGAACGACACGTAAAAAGATTTGAAAATTTGATGATTCGCGAATTTGAAAATATAAATAATGAGAAATGATAAGAAAAATTTAATTGTAGAAATGTCTACTCAATTTTCAATAGACATAATTGAGTTTTGTGAGTCATTAAAAGTAGGTGACAAGAGTTTGTTGGGTAAACAGTTATTTCGCTCTGGCACATCAATTGGAGCAAATATAAGGGAAGCACAAAATGCTGAAAGTTTAAAAGATTTCATCCATAAATTTAAGATTGCAGCTAAAGAAGCTGATGAATCTGCTTATTGGTTGGAGTTGTGTAATAAGTCGGAATTTTATCCGGCTAGTGAAAAGTTAGAAAAAGATTTAGAATCAATGATTCGAGTAATTTCTAAGATTATTTCTTCATCAAAGAACCATTAATCTTCAAATTCTCAAATCACCAAATTGTCAAATTAATTATGTTAGATAAAATAGGAATAGCTAAACGTATAGCGCAGGAGTTACAGGATAATACTTATGTTAATTTAGGTATTGGTATACCAACGCTAGTAGCTAACTATATCCCAGAGGGAATTTCTGTAGAATTTCAATCTGAAAATGGAATCTTAGGCATGGGCTCTTTTCCTTTGGATGGCGAGGAAGATGCAGATTTAATTAATGCAGGTAAACAAACCATTACAGCACTCGACGGGGCTGTTTATTTCGATTCTGCTACAAGTTTTGCTATGATACGTGGACAACATGTACAGCTTACTGTTCTTGGAGCTATGGAGGTTTCTGAAAATGGCGATATTGCCAATTGGAAAATCCCAGGTAAGATGGTGAAAGGTATGGGGGGTGCTATGGATTTAGTAGCCTCTGCAGAAAATATTATCGTTGCCATGATGCACACCAACAAAAAGGGTGAATCGAAAATATTAAATCAATGTTCCTTGCCTTTAACGGGTGTTGGTTGTGTTAAAAAAGTGGTAACTAATTTGGCCGTTTTAGAGGTTATGCCTCAGGGAGGATTTAAGCTTTTAGAAAGAGCGCCCGGTGTAAGTGTTGAAGAAATTCTAGCTGCTACAGAAGGGAGCCTTTTGGTTGAAGGTACAATACCGGAAATGGTTATTTAAAAATGATGTTCAAACCAAGTATTATGCCCTAGCTAAAGTTAGGATAGAGCATTTACAATCCACTTCTTTTTGGAGTGTTTTTATACAAGCTTCCAGGGTAGCACCCGTAGTAAACACATCGTCTATCAAGAGGATGTGTTTTTTGTTTAAGGCGTTTTTGTCTTTCATTACAAAAGCGTTTTGTACATTTTTCCAACGTTCAATTCGGTTTTTTTTAGTCTGACTTTCTGTAAATACTCTCCTTTTTAGAGAGTGGGTGTCTATAGGGATGTCGGTATAGTTATGTATTCCTGTAGCTATTAAATCTGCTTGGTTAAACCCTCTTATTTTAAACTTTTTCGGATGTAGTGGTACGGGAATTAATACATCTATAGTATTGAAAAAATTAGCAGTTAATTTTGTAGCCATTTCCTGGGCTAAGTAAATGGCTAGCTTTTTTTGATTTTGGTATTTTATGGAGTGTACTATTTGTTGAACCCCTTCCTTTTTGGTGAAGTCTATAAAGAAAACACCCTTTTCTATTTCTACCCTACCTCTTAATGCCTTCGCTATTTTTGTTGTGTTTGGTTTAGACTCGTATATCAAATGTATTTCACAAGTTATACACAAGTAGTCCTCACAATTAATTATGGGACGGGAGCAGGCTCCGCATAGTTTTGGGAAAAACAGATTTAGTATATTATTAAGTAACATTTAGGCATTATTTTATCTTACTAAAGGTAGGGATTAAAATGAATTATTCTACTAATTGCCCCTGTTGGTTAAACCTGTAGAGGTGTTGAATAATTGTTGTTTATTTGTTTTCTCAAATAAAAAATCAACTTTTATTACTATGAAAAGATTATTTATTGTGCTGTTGCTGTGTTATAGCTCATTTTCTATCGCTCAAAATGATAATGCTATTGAACTTCCTGTAGGTTGGAGCCTTTTTGGTTTTAACTGCCAGGAGCCTATAGATGCTGCAACCGCTTTTAGTCCTATTACAGAATCAATTGTTATTTTAAAAGATTATTTGGGAAATGTTTATTTGCCAGAATATGGTGTAAACACCATTGGAAATCTTGAATATGGGAAAGGGTATCAAATAAAAATGATTTACGAGGTAAATGATTTTGAATTTTGCGAAATCAACTGTTCTGACACTGCGTTAAATACAGATTCTCTACAGCAACTTATTGATTCTAATATGGCCTTAATTATTGACTTACAAGAGCAGTTGAGTCTTTATGGTTGTACTGTAGATTCTGCTTGTAATTATAGTTTTATTGCCGAAATAGATAATGGTACTTGCGAATTCGCCATAACAGGATTTGATTGTGAAGGGAATGAATTGCAGGTAACTTATGAAGTTGGTGATTTTATTCAGGGTGGTATAGTTTTTTATTTAGACGAGGCTGAAGGCTTTGGCTTGGTTGCGGCATTAGAAGATTTAAGTGAAGGAGCTAATATGGGAGAGTGGGGTGTTTCTGAGGGCTATGAATGGGCTTGCTTAGGTAGTTCCGTAAGCGGAGCTAATGCCACTGATATAGGAGCTGGATATCAAAATACAGTAGATATAATTTTACAAAATTGTCTGACTGTTAATGGGGGAGTCAGCGCAGCTCAGGCTGCATTTAATTACGAATGGGAAGGGTATACCGATTGGTATTTACCTTCAAAAGCGGAATTAAATGAAATGTATAACAGTATTGGTGATGGAGGCTTATATGGTAATGTTGGTTCCTTTTATTCCCTAGATGGTTCTACTTCTTGGTATTGGTCTTCCTCTGAGACCGCGTCTAATTATGCATGGAATATTGCTTTCAATAGTGGCTATAATTCTCAAAATGGAAAATCCAACTCTAATAGAGTTCGTGCTATTAGAACGTTTCAAATAAATGAGCTTTTGTGTAATGACTCAGATTCTGATGGTATTTGTGATTCCGATGAAATTAGTGGTTGCTTAGATGTATTAGCGTGTAATTATGATGCCGCTGCAACTGATGATTCTGATTTATGTATATATTCTCAAGAAGGATTTGATTGTGACGGTTTAGAGTTGCAAATCTATTCACTGGGTGACTTAGCCTATGGTGGAATTGTGTTTTTTGTTGATGAAACAGGTTATCACGGATTGGTTGCTGCCCCTGAGGATTTGCCAAATATGTATGAATGGGGTTGCTATTCGACTAATCTAGCAGGAGCCTACAATGAAGAAATCGGATCTGGTTTTCAGAATACACTAGATATTTTAGCAGATTGTTCACAATCTCAAATAGCCGCAAGTGAAAGTTTTATCTATGAAAACCAGGGTTATTCAGATTGGTATCTACCCTCAAAGAATGAATTATTGGAAATGTATAATACCATAGGTCCTGGTGGAGAATTAACTAATATAGGAGGTTTCGAAACAGAGGACATGCCTTGGTATTGGTCTTCTACAGTAGCTAGTAATACCTTTGCTTGGTATGTTAGTTTAAATGATGGCTACACAAATTATGCAAATAAAAATTTCACGCGTCGTGTGCGTGTAATTCGATCTTTTTAAAAACTCGTTGAATACTTTATTCTTAAATTAATTATCCATGCCAACAATAATCTCCTACAATGTAAACGGAATTCGTGCAGCTTTAAAAAAAGGCTGGGCAGATTGGGCTAAGGCTACCAATGCCGATGTAATAGGTTTACAAGAAACCAAAGCACAAGCAGATCAATTAGATCTTAGTGTTTTCGAAGACCTAGGCTATCATCATTATTGGTTTTCTGCCCAAAAGAAAGGCTATAGTGGCGTAGCACTATTATGTAAAGAAAAACCTTTGCACGTAGCCTACGGTTGTGGAATAGAAAAGTACGATTTTGAAGGACGTGTTATAAGAGCCGACTTTAAAGACTATTCTGTAATCTCTGTTTATTTCCCTTCTGGAACTACTGGAGGGGTGCGTCAAGATTATAAAATGGATTTTTTAGCCGATTTCCAGATTTATATAAATGAGCTTAAAAAAGAAATCCCCAATCTTATTATTTCGGGAGATTATAATATATGTCACGAAGCTATAGATATACACAATCCAGTATCTAATAAAAAAACATCAGGTTTTTTACCTGAAGAAAGAGCTTGGGTAAGTGCATTTATAGAAAATGGGTTCATAGACAGTTTTCGTTACCTCAATAAAGAACCACATAATTACTCATGGTGGTCTTATAGAGCAGCATCAAGAGAGCGTAATAAGGGTTGGCGTATAGATTATAATATGCTTAGTGAATCTCTTTTACCTCGCCTCACAAGAGCTGCAATTCTATCCGAAGCCAAACATTCTGACCATTGCCCTGTTTTAGTACAGATTGACTAAATATTTTTACTTTAAGAGTACTAAAAAAAGAGCCTGTTTTCATTTGAAAACAGGCTCTTTTAGAATCTAGAATAGTGTATTAATAAACGACTATTCTTTGTGTTTCTTTATAATTTCCAATAGTACAGTTAAGGAAATACATGCCGGCTTTTAAATTGGTTTTAAACTCCCTCAGGTCTATTATATACTGCCCTGCTTTGTAATTACTGGTGTTTTTATACATGCTATTACCCAATATGTCTACCAGCTCAAGCTGAATTGTTTGAGGGTTAAGTACATTAAATTTTATAGAGGCATTCCCATTGTTTGGATTTGGATAAACTTCTAAGTTTAGTGTTTTAGATAGCATTTCTTCTAGTCCTAGATACGGTACAGCAAATCGAATATTATCTATGTACAAGAAATTACCCTGTTCTCCAGAGAACTCTATCATAAATTGTAGCTGTTCTCTTCCTGCCCATGGGCTAAGATTAATTTTTTGGGTCTCCCATTCATCATCATCTGGCGTAAAAGTAAAGAGTTGGTTTCCGGATACTGTAGCTAAATCATCCGAATCTTTCGTTATCCTTGTTAGCCAGTTTGTTCCACAGTCTTCAGATACTCTTACGCGAAGAACATCATCGCTACTAGATGACCTTTTAGCATATGCATAGTCGTAATAGATATAACAGGGCGATGGCACATTGCTAAGATCGAAGATTGGCGAGTATAAGTTTTTGCGTTCGTTCCCTTCAAAAACCGAACTTCTAATTCTTATAGAACCCGACTCTGAGGTGCTGGAAGTGGAGTTCCATGCCCAACCATGCGTTTGAGATTCTTCATCTATATACCAATTTTCAGTATCGTTATCTGGATTAACTGGGAATTGGTTAGATTGGAATTTGAATTCTGTAGGTGCTATAATTTTATTGTCTGGGTTGTTAATATAAATCGCGTTTTCAGTAGTAAGGGTACGAGAACCACCAGTAGTAGTTACTGTTAAACTCACGTTATAAAGCCCTTCTTGAGTATAGCTTACTACAGGGTTTTCATCGTTTGATGTGCTTGGTGTTGCTCCTTCAAATACCCATTCGAAAATTGGTTCGCTCTCGTAATTATACGATCTATTTAACCATTCAATTTCTTGATCTATACAAGCTAATTCAGCCTCTGTTTCGTAGTTTACTATTGCTATACAATCGTTGCTGTCGTTGTTGTTTAATAAGCCAGTTTCAATTAAGTTTTCTTCAGTCCATAGATTATTTCTTGGAGCATTATGCCAAGTATATCCATAATCTAAAGCGGCTCTCATTGCCTGTTTCTGTCCGTTGGTGTACATTCTTGGACAAGAAGCATAATCCATATAGTTCTGTACATTATCGAGTGTGCCGCAGGTAGTTTGGCTTAGGTTACAAGAAGAGTTTGTTCCTATGGTTACTGGAGTATCTGAAATGCCATCGTCGTAGTTGCAATTTTGCTGTACGTTATTCTCATTGGTATCTCCCCAAGTGTGCGATAAACTTAAATAATGACCTATCTCGTGTGTAAGTGTTCTGTTAGAACTGGTTGATCCATTAGACTCCCCAATGCTACCAAATTGTGAAGAGAGAACTACAACGCCTGCATTTGCATCGTTGTTAGGTGCTTCTCCAGGGTAGTAAGAATAACCACCTGCGCCAATTTCTATATTCGAAACTACCCAAACATTTAGATACTTTCGAGGATCCCACTTCACAATGCTTTTCACATTTTCGCCAGCACTATTGGTTAGTTCTGTGTAGGTACGGGTTATTCCCTTGGTACAGTTTCCGCTGGGGTCTTTTTGTGCTAGTTTAAATTCTATACCTACATCAGCAATAATATCTTTAAAAGCGTCCACTATATTTGTGGTGTCGGCATTGAGTTTATTAAAGTCTTCGTTTATAATTTCTATAGCATTAAATACCTGCGCATCAGATAGATTACTAGCCCCGTCTGTATGCATTATATGTATAACAATTGGGATGGTACGAATTTCTGAATCCATTGGAGACTTATTGTCCGAGAGTGAAGCTAAATTTAACAGATAGTCTGCCCTCTTTTGTACTAGATGAGGGTTTTCTGCTAGCACTTTATTTCGCATAATAGTAGAGCCACATTGTTTATGGCTTTGAGCAAATACAATACTCCCTAAAAGAAGGCTAAATAAAAATAAATTTCGTTTCATAAGATCTTGTTGATTCTGCGGCAAAACTACTAAATTAGTACGATTTTAGAACCTAATTTTACAAAGATGAAGCCAAAGTATATTTTCGTAGGAATGATGTGTGTTTTAATGATGTCTTCTTGTGTTTCTTTAAAGAAATTTAAAGAGCTAGATACCGATTTGTCCCAGCTCATACTCTTAAAAGATTCACTCACTTTTTTAAATAACGATTTAGCTTTAAAAAACTCTGAGCTTACCGATCAGGCCTTTAGGCTTTCTATACGTTCGAGTACTTTAGAAAACGATACCATTTTACTGGGGAAAGAATTTAGGCGTAAGGCCAGAGCTTATGACGATCTTAGTAGTTCATATGAGGTCTTAATGCATAACAACTCTACAACCATGGCTAAGCAAGCAAAGGAAAATAAAGACTTGATGGTGCGTTTGGGGCAGCTCGAAGTAGATTTACAGGAAAGAGAACTGGCAATAAAATCTAGAGAACAGGATGTAGAAAGCTTGAACAAGCTTTTAAAACAAAAAGACGAAAACTTAATCTTATTGAAAAGTAGCGTAGCTAATGCTTTAGTAGGTTTTGAAGGCGAAGGATTAACAGTAGAGCAACGCAATGGTAAGTTGTATGTATCCTTAGAAAATAGCTTGCTATTTGCTTCGGGTAGCTGGAGTGTAAATAAAAAAGGTCTTACTGCGATCACAGAATTAGCCAAAGTATTGGTTAATCAATCCGATTTACAAATTACGGTAGAAGGACACACCGATAATATTCCGTATAAAGGCGCTGGTTTAGTGAAGGATAATTGGGATTTGAGCGTGATGAGAGCAACTTCTATTGTGAAAATACTGAGTAATAATAAGGGAATAAATGCTTTAAATATTACTGCAGCTGGGAAGGGTTCTTACAGTCCTCTAGTCTTAAATGACAGTCCCGAAAATAGGGCGATGAATAGAAGAATAGAAATAATTTTGAGTCCTAATATGGATGCCTTAATGAACCTATTAGACTAGGGCTTATAGCTTAACTTCTACAAGGTTAATTTTTTGACCAAAAAAATGCTGTGCACTCTGTTCAAAAGAATCGGTATAGTCTGAAACAAAAAATTGATGTGCCATTATTGAAGGCTCTGAAGCTAATAAACGCGCTTCTAACAATGTCTTTTTTACGAACTGAGACACGATTTTAGCAGAGTTTATTATTTCGATCTTACCCTTGTAATATTGACGAATTTCATCTTCTATGAGAGGGTAGTGCGTGCAGCCAAGTATTAAATGGTCTATATTACTGAGCTCGGGTTTGTCTAAGTAATTAGCGATGATAGAGCTAGATATTTTGTTTTTGTAAAATCCTTCCTCTATCATGGGTACTAATAATGGTGTTGCTAGAGAATTAGTGCTTATACTTTTATTAAGTGCATTAATTTTTAAGCTATACACCTTAGAAGCTACCGTATTTTTGGTACCTATAATCCCTATTGTTTTGGTGTTACTTTTGCAGGTAAAATCTACCACTGGATCTACCACATTTAAAGGTATAGCTTGGTCTTTACAGCAGTCTTTAACTTCTTTAAAAGCTAGAGCAGAGGCTGTATTGCAAGCTATTACCACCATTTTACATTCTTGTTCTATCAAGAATTTTGAAATGTTTTTACTGTAGCTTTTTATGGCGTCTGCCGACTTATCACCATAGGGTAGATGTTGGGTGTCTCCAAAATAGACAATACGCTCATTAGGCATCAATTTACTTATTTGATGCCCAACAGTTAGCCCTCCTATACCGGAGTCGAATATGCCTATGGGATTCGTTTTTTTCATAAAAAAAAACATCCCCGAAGGGATGTTTAAATAAAGTAGTTTTATTATTGGATACCCAATTTAGCTTTTACTAATGGCATAATATCTTTCGATTCTTTACCGTATACAATAGAGCCTAAACTAATGTCGAATATATACGTATAGTCATTTTCTTCAGCAACTTCGTTAATCGCATTTTGAGCCTTTTCGAGTAAAGGAGCTAAAACTTCATTCCTCTTTTGTTGAATACTCTCCTGGCTAGATTGTTGAAATTGTTGAATACGCATTTCTAAATCTTGAATTTCTTTGATCTTAGCTTCTTTAACGATATCTGTCATTAATGCTTCGTTCGCTTGAAATTCTCCAGCTTTAGTTTGGTATTCACCATACATAGCTTGTACCTGAGATTCTAATAATTGATTGTATTCCTGAATAGCTTTATCCGCATCTGCAGTCTCTGGCATTACCATAAGGAGTTGTTCCGAGTGGATATGGCCAAATTTTTCTTGTGCAAAAATTGAACTTGTTAAACAAGTTAATACTACGAATGCAATAGCTGAGATTTTTTTCATTTTTTGTTTGTTGAGATTAATAGTCGTAACCAAGTCTATCCAATATTTTATCACTCTTGTCGAGGTTGTCTTCGGCGTAAAGCATCAGTAAATCGCTAGATTTATCGAATATCACTCCGTAACGGCCCTCCTTAGAGAATTCCTGAATAGCGTTGTAAATTTGATTTTGTATAGGCTTAATAAGTTCTTCTTGTTTTTTAAACAAGTCCCCTTCGGTACCAAAACGTTGTTGTTGTAATGCTTTAACGTCTTTTTCTTTTTGAATAATTTCGTCTTCTCGAGCCTGACGCATTTTATCGGTTAGTAAGACCTTATCTGTCTGATAAGCTCTGTATAACTGATCAATTTCTTGGTATGCTTTTTCTATGTCTTCTTGCCAGTCGTACGATAGATCGTCGAGTTGCTGCTGGGCTTGTTTATATTCCGGAATATGCTCCAAAATATATTGCGAATCTACGTAAGCAAATTTCTGTGCATACATCGAACCTACGATCATGAAAAAACTGAGTACTAATAATATCCTTTTCATACAGCGAATTTATAGAATTTAAAATTGTTGTCCAATAGAGAAGTGTGTTTGCCAACCGCTTTTCTCTGTAGCTCCTTCGAGTGGGTCGTAACCATGTCCGAAATCTACTCCTAACAAACCAAACATAGGCATGAAAATACGTATTCCTACCCCAGCCGATCTTTTTACTTCAAAGGGATTAAAGTTTTGGAAGGAATCCCATGCGTTTCCTGCTTCAGCAAATGCAGTAGCATAAATGGTAGAGCTAGGATTTAATGATAAAGGGTAGCGCATTTCTAAATAATACTTACTGTAAATACTACCACCACCTGTTAAATGCTGCGATACAGCTTGGTTTGCATACCCTCTTAATCCAACTACTTCTCTACCATCCATTGCAAAGCCCGATAGTCCGTCTCCACCGATATAGAAACGTTCGAATGGAGGTAAGCCTACTTCGTCGTTATAGCTATTTAGGAAACCAAATTCACTGTGTGCTTTAATAACTAAGTTGGCAAATGGGTTGGTATACCATGTGCTACTAAATTTAAGTTTGAAATACTCCAACCACTCGTACTTTTCTTCAAGGTTCATACTACTATAATCTTTGTTGTTAAACAAAGAGTAAGGAGGAGTGAAGTGTCCGGTAAGAGTAAATTGAGATCCCGCCTTAGGAAAAATAGGATCGAAAACTGAACTTCTAGAAAGCACCGATCTATAGGTAATGTTTTTCGATACCCCGTTGCTAAATCCAGGTACTAACTGTCGGTTAGATAGGGTGTATTGTTGGAAGCTCAAAGTTTGACTCGTAGAGAAATAGTCATCTGGCCAACGTAGTCTTTTACCTAAACCTAGGTTAACTCCCGTAATATCCATTCTGTTTTCAACTGCATCGGTGCTGTAGTTTTGTATAGAGTGGTAAACGGTAAAACTCAATGAGTTTGGTTTGCTTCCACCTAGCCAAGGTTCCGTAAAAGAGAAAGAGTAGTTTTGAAAATACGAACCGTTTGAACTCGCTCTCAAAGAAATTTTCTGTCCATCGCCAGAGGGTAGTGGAGACCAGCCTTTTTTATTTAATATATTTTTGAGTGAGAAATTGTTGAAGGTTAATCCAAAAGTTCCTACCACTCTACCTGCTCCCCAGCCACCTTGTAATTCGATTTGATCAGATGGCTTTTCTTCTACGGTATATTCTATGTCTACATTCCCAGTTTGAGGGTCTGGTTTTGGACTTACCCCTAGTGTTTGTGGGTTAAAATAATTTAACCTGTTTAGCTCTTCTTGAGAACGTATAACATCTGATCGACGGAATAACTCACCTGGTTTAGTTCTAATTTCACGCATTATTACATGCTCATTAGTTTTCGTATTACCTATCACAGACACCTTATTGATGGTTGCCTGCTTCCCTTCGTAAATGCGAATTTCAAAATCTATAGAGTCTTCTTCAGCTAAAACTTCTACAGGGTCAATATTGAAAAATAAATAACCATCGTCCATATACAAAGAGCTGATGTCTGTTCCTGACATACTCATCTGTAGGCGTTCGTTCATCATTTTTTGGTCGTATATATCACCTGCTTTAATTCCTAGTATTTGGTTGAGGAACTTGGAGTTGTATTTAGTATTACCCAACCATGAAATGTTTCTAAAGTGGTACTGTTGTCCTTCTTCTATAGTAAGGTTTATGCGGATTAATTTATCCGATACATCCAGTCTTTCTTCTTTTATTATTCGTGCATCTCTATACCCGTTTTCGTTATAAAGTGCAATTATGTTTTGTAAGTCAGTTTGGTAGGCCTCGTCTAAGAATTTAGAAGTTTTAAAAATTCTAAAGAAGCTTTTTTCTTTTGTTTCCTTTAACTGACGTTTTAATTTCTTGGTTTTGAACTTAGTTACCCCAGAGAAATTAATTTCACTAATTTTAATTTTCTCTCCTTTATTAATTTCTACTTCTAATATAACACTGGCAGCTACTGTAGTATCTACTTTCTGGTTAATAGTAACTTCTGTATTTAAATACCCCTTATCTGTAAAATATTCTTTTACGACGTATTGTGTGTTATTTATCAGGTTGTCGTTTACAATTTTACCTCTAACGAGCTCCACCTTTTCTCTGATTTTATCAACTTCAGATTTCGATGCGCCTATGAAACCGAATTTAGATAAACGAGGAAGCTCTACAAGGATTATATCAAGGAAGATATTGTTTCCTAGTATCTTACTAACTTCTATTTGTATGTCTGCAAATAAATTCTGTGCCCATAACTTTGTTACTGCCTTAGAGATTTTTTCTCCAGGGATCATTATTTTCTCACCTACCGTTAAGCCCGATAGAGTGATGATCGCATTTTTGTCTAGGTTGGTAATTCCTTTTATAGTAATACCTGCGACCTCATATTCTACCGGTCTTTCGTAAGACACGTTTTCGAGCGAATTCCCCAGATTTATTTGTGCGTTTAAAGGCGTAATAAAAAGGAAAAGTAAGGGTATAAAAAATAGTTTCTTCATGTTATTTATTGAGCTGTTCGCTAGTCTTTCCAAATCTTCGTTCTCTATGTTGGTATTCTATAACTGCAGTAAACAGGTCGTCTTTTTTAAAGTCGGGCCATAATACTGGAGTAAAATATAATTCAGTATAAGCTAATTGCCATAATAGGAAATTACTTATTCTTTGTTCTCCACTAGTCCTAATTAATAAATCAGGGTCTGGTAGGCTTTCTGTATATAAGTGTGAATCTATTAATTCACTGTTTATTTCCTCGGTGCTAATTTCGTTTTTTAAGACTGCTTCTGCAATAGATTTTACTGCCGAAGTAATTTCTTTTCTCGAGCTATAACTCAAAGCAAAAATTAAATTTAAGCCTGTATTATTTGCCGTTTGTGCTACCACATCAGCAAACTTGCGTTTACATCTTTTAGGGAGCTCTTCGGTATCGCCAATGGTAATAATTTTCACCTTATTCTCCATAAAGCCATCTAGCTCTTTGGTTAATGAATCCACCATTAGTTCCATTAAGGCGTTTACTTCTAGCTTAGGGCGGTTCCAGTTCTCAGTAGAGAAGGTGTATAAGGTTAGGTATTTTACTCCTACCTCACTGCAAGCCTGTACTACTTCTCTAACAGCTTTAACCCCACTTTTATGACCTATAGCGCGTAAGAAACCATTTTTTTTCGCCCATCTACCATTCCCGTCCATCACAACGGCAATATGTTGAGGAATCTTATCTTTATTAATGTTTTTTAACAATGAACTCATTTAGGGTAGCAATGCTTTAGGGCATTTATTAGGTTTGTTTCTGATCTTATAGCTGATGGTAAATCCTGTGAAATTATACCAGTCGTTGTTATTTTTGTTTCCTCTACTCTTTCCATTTGTGATTGCTACATCCGATGGATTACTCCATTGAGCAGCTTCATCACTGAGTAAATTGGGGTCTATATACACCGTGCTTACATCATCTAAGTAGTCAGTTTGTGCAGACCTCCAGGTGTATTCAAAAGCGAGAGACCACTTTTTACTCACATTCATTTTATAGCCAAAACCAAATGGTATGGCTACGGCCATTCTGCTATATTTTTTACCCGTATTTGAAATATTCGTTCCTTGCCCTTCGGTACCAATAGGTTGAAGTTCTATTTGGGTGCCCATAACTTTTGGGTTAAATAGAATTCCAGAAATCCCAGCAAATATATAAGGGCTATAGGTTGTTTTCCTTCTACGTGTACTAAACTTAAAAAAGTTGAATTCAAAACCGAGGTTGAGATCAATAATAGAAGATTCAAAACTTAAATTCCTTGCAATGGTATTTGGATTTGAAGCCCATTGATCTGTAGCCTTAATTTTACCTACTTGAATACTCGTTCTAAAACTAAGGTAATCATGAGCGTTTTTTTTATACATAAAGCCTATAGCAGGCGATTGATGTAATAAAGATTTTTCGGCCTTCTCATACCCTACATCTCCATAGTAGCCAGAGCTACCCACAAAAAAACCGAATTCGTTTTTCTGGGCATATCCTACTCTAAATATGAATAAGGTGAATAGTAAAAAAAGATATTTCTTTGTCATAAAGCGCTTCGAAAGTTTGCAAATATAGTGTTTTACTTGTGTTTAAAGAACTAATTCCTTTTGTCTAAACCCCATAGTAATTTATTGCGTAATGTACTTGCAAAATCTTGAGTCTCAGTCTCAACCATATTGATCTTAAAGGCTTCTTTTTTTATGGTCAATTCTATCCCTGCATCAATCGTTTGTATACGAGAATCGAGTGCTACCAAAAACTGATTGGCCCTACCTTCAACTTTCACTTTAACTTCAAACTCGTCACTAATAACGAGTGGTCTAACATTTAAATTGTGTGGTGCAATAGGGGTAATTATAAAATTGTTTGAACCCGGCATCACAATAGGGCCTCCACAACTTAAAGAGTAACCTGTAGACCCTGTAGGAGTAGCTATTATTAAGCCGTCTGCCCAGTAAGAATTGAGGTACTGGTCGTTGATATACGTAGTAATAGTAATCATCGAGGTGGTATCTTTTCTAGAAATTGTTACTTCGTTTAGAGCGAAGTTTAGGTCTCCAAAAATAGGTTGATCCGTTTCGAGTTTCAATAAAGTACGCTCGTCAATACTGTACTTTTTATTTATTAATTGTTTAATCGTTTTTGGGATTTGGTCTTTGGCAATATCGGCTAAGAATCCTAAACGACCGGTGTTTACTCCAATAATAGGAATTCCAGAATCTCTAATTATTGTAGTTGCATCTAGTATAGTACCATCGCCACCCACACTCACAAATAAATCTATGTCGTTTTTTAGTTCTTCATAGGTATTAAATGTGTTTAAGAATAGGTTTAAATTTGTTTGTTGCGAGAGGAAATCATAAAAGGGCTCGTACACCATAATTTCCATTTGTGATTTCTCTAGTTCTAGAAAAAGTTCTAGTACAAAGGGAGCTACCTCTTCTTGGAATTGTTTTCCATAAACAGCTACTTTCATAACTTATATGTTCAAGTATCTAATGAAAGAATCGAACCGATCGTCCAACCCTTTTTGGTGAATATTCTTATGATAGGTAGCGATAATTTTATATTCATATCGCTCAAATGTTTGTATTATACTCGACAGTTCTTCTCTGTTAATCTTTAAGATTACTTCTAAAACAGTCGGTTCTTTTTTCTTTGGTAAACATACACAGCTAATAATTTTAGCGTCGCTAGACTCAACTATTTGTGCAATTTGTACCAGGCTGTAGTTTTTTTGTTCCACCTCTAGGTGTAGCAAACCACTCAAGTCATCTACACTTAACCATTCGCAGGTTTTTTTAAATAAATCTGTCGAACTTAAGGATCCTAGGTATTTTTTATCTGCATCTACCACTGGGAGAATGCATAAATTGGTGTTTAGAAAGTAGCTTAAGGCTGAATAAATATGCTCTTCTTCTAAAATGTCATGCTTCAGTAGGTCATCCTGTAAATCTCTTAATAAAACACTCTCAGATAAATTTAAAGCAGTCTCTTCTTCCAGTAAGCCTACATATCCTTTAGGTCCAATAACGGGAATTTGCAGCAGTTTATACTCTTCAAAATAGTGAAGAGCAGCCTTTATCGAGTCCGATAAATAAAGGACTGGAATCTGAGATTGTATTAATTCGCTTACGATCATAAATCAATGCTTCGTACAAACTTAGTATTTTTTAACTTTGCCCTCAGTAATTACGTACTAAAAAAGTGAAATTATGACTCGATTGAGTGTAAACATAAATAAGATAGCAACATTACGAAATGCTCGAGGGCACAATACACCTGATTTATTAAAGGTAGCTCAAGATATAGAGCGTTTTGGTGCTGAGGGTATTACGGTTCACCCTAGACCCGACGAGCGTCATATTCGCTATGCCGATGTAAGAAATTTAAGTCCTTTATTAAAAACAGAATTCAATGTTGAAGGATACCCTAATCGTGTATTTATAGATTTGGTTAAAGAGGTAAAGCCGGCTCAAGTAACCTTGGTACCTGACTTACCTGGTGCTCTAACTTCTAATGCTGGCTGGGATACCGTAAAAAATAAATCTTTATTAACAGAGGTGATTTCGGAGTTTAAAAGCGAAGGAATACGAACTTCTATTTTTGTAGGGACCGATTTAAGTCTCTTAGAAGGGGCTAAAATTATAGGGGCTGAACGGGTAGAATTGTATACCGAGCCTTATGCTGATAGGTATGCTGTGGATAGAGATACTGCTGTGAAACCTTTCGTTGAAGCTGGTGCTTTGGCCGAAAAATTGGACTTGGGTTTAAATGCAGGTCACGATTTGAATTTAGATAATTTAAGGTTTTTTGCTGAGCAGGTTCCTGCACTAATGGAGGTTTCTATTGGCCATGCCTTAATCTCTGATGCTCTTTATTACGGTTTAGAAAATACGGTACAAATGTATTTAGCTCGATTAAATGACTAAGCTCTTACATTCTAAAGTATTTGGTGAAGGCAAACCCTTGGTTGTGCTACACGGTTTGTTCGGTATGCTCGATAATTGGCAAGGTTTAGCCAAGCAGTTTGGGCAGTTTTTCGAAACCCATATTATCGATCAACGTAACCACGGAAAGTCTTTTCACGATTCTTCGCATAGCTACGATCTAATGTGTGCTGATTTATTGGCTTACCTAGATCACCATAAATTAGACAAGGTTTATATAGTTGGTCATTCTATGGGAGGTAAAGCTGCAATGCTTTTTGCTTGTAACTACCCAGACCGTGTAGAGAAGCTAGTGGTGGTCGATATAGCACCCAAATATTACGCGCCCCATCATCAAGAGATATTAGCGGGTTTACATGCCGTAGAAAAGGCAGGAGTTCAATCGCGAAAGCAAGCTGATGAGCTCTTGGCTAGCCATTTTTCTCAGCTGGGAATACGTCAATTTTTATTGAAAAACTTATATTGGAAAACGAAAGAAGAACTAAGTTTTAAGTTTAACCTTTCTGCTTTATCCGATGAAATTCTAAATGTAGGCGAGGCTTTAGCAGAAGATGCTATTTATAAGGAGCCCACACTCTTTATAGACGGTGGTAATTCGAATTATATACTCCCAGAGGATATAGAATTGATAGAAACTCATTTTCCAGATGCAGAAGTCGTAACCATAGACAATGCTGGCCATTGGGTACATGCCGAAAATCCAACTGACTTTTTCGAAGAAGTAAGTCGATTTTTAATCTATTAGGAACAGTTAAGAATCCTTATTAGCTCCCCTAGTTCTTAAATTTCTATATTTAACCAATTTTAAAAATAAACGCAACATGGAATCTTCTCCTCTATTTACAAACGATGCTTCTGTTTTAGGAATCCTCGTGATGGTATTAGCATTTATATTTTATACCTCCTCCTCAACTAATCCATTTTGGAAGAAGTTTTATACCTATATACCTTCTTTATTACTGTGTTATTTCTTGCCTTCTATATTAAATTCTTTGGGCGTGATCTCTGGAGAAGAGTCAGGACTGTATTTTATGGCTTCTCGCTATTTATTACCGGCTTCGCTAGTGTTACTTACCCTAAGTATAGATTTGAAAGGAGTAGTAGCCTTAGGTCCTAAAGCGATAATTATGTTCTTGGCGGGTACTTTTGGTATTGTTGTAGGGGGTCCATTAACCATAATTTTACTGTCTTATATATCTCCCGACTTAGTAGGTGGTGTAGGTCCTGATGCTGTGTGGCGTGGATTGGCTACTATTGCAGGTTCTTGGATTGGTGGTGGAGCTAATCAAACAGCCATGAAAGAAATGTTTGGCAGTAGCGATAAACTTTTTAGTGCTATGATTACCGTAGACGTTATTGTAGCTAATGTATGGATGGCTTTCCTATTGTATGGTGCTGGAATTTCTGAAAAAGTAGATAAGTGGTTTAAAGCTGATTCTTCTTCTATAGAGACCTTAAAAAATAATTTAGCGGATTACCAATCAAAAGTAACACGTATTCCTACTCTTACCGACCTAATGGTGATTGTAGCTATAGGAATTGGTTTGACCGGGATTTCTCATATGGGAGCAGATGTAATTGCTCCTTGGGTAGAGTCGAATGCACCTCAACTGGCAAAGTTTAGTTTAACTTCTAAGTTCTTCTGGTTGATTGTTATTGCTACTACTGGAGGATTAATCCTATCGTTTACAAAATTAAAGAAATACGAGGGTGCTGGAGCTTCAAAAGTAGGTAGTTTGTTCTTGTATATCCTTGTAGCTACTATAGGTATGAAGATGGATGCCTTGGCGATTTTAGAAACCCCCGGTTTATTCTTAATCGGAATTATATGGATGTTAATTCACGTAACGGTTTTATTGGTAGTGGGTAAAATTATTAAAGCCCCATTTTTCTTTGTAGCAGTTGGTTCACAAGCCAATGTGGGTGGTGCCGCTTCTGCTCCAATTGTAGCTTCTGCTTTTCACCCTGCTCTTGCTCCTGTAGGAGTTCTATTGGCTGTTTTTGGTTATGCTTTAGGAACGTATGCTGCGTGGTTCTGTGCAGTATTAATGCAGTCTGCTGCTGGGATGTAGGTAGGGTAATAGGAATGACTGATGACTAATGATGAATTAATAATTGTTGGTCTTCGATAAGCTCAGACTGACACACATACAGGTAAGTAATGAGTTTTAAGTAAAAAAGTGCTTAACACCAATCTACAAAACATTAATCTTCTGTATTCTTACTCCTGAGTTCTACATTTACCCTCTTAGTTACTCTATTCAATACCCAACTTTGGTTCTTACTCTAGCTAGTACTTCCTGAGCAATTGCTCTTGCTTTTAATGCTCCTTTTTGTAACTCCTCTTCAATAAGATTTTTGTCTTCCATAAGCGCCGAAAACTTGCTGCGTTCTACTTCGTATTTGGTAATAATAAGTTCGTATAGCGCCTGTTTGGCATGTCCATAGCCATAGTTACCTCCTTTGTAGTTGGCTTCCATCACAGTGGTTTCTTCCTCAGTAGCTAAAAGTTTGTATAGCGTAAATACGTTGCAACCTTCAGTTTCTTTTGGGTCTTCCATAGCAGTGGAGTCTGTTTGGATGCCCATAATTTGTTTTCTTAGTTTTTTATCTGCTAAGAAAATGTTGATGAAGTTATTATAAGACTTGCTCATCTTTTGCCCATCTGTACCAGGGATTATCATCACCCTTTCGTCTATTTTAGAGACTGGCTCCACCAGAGTTTCACCGTAAGTATGGTTAAAAGTCCCTGCCATATCTCTAGTCATTTCAATATGTTGTATTTGGTCTTTTCCAACAGGTACAACTTCGGCATCGTACAAAAGTATGTCGGCTGCCATAAGTACTGGGTAGGTAAAAAGACCCGCATTTACATTACTCAGCTTGCTTGCCTTATCTTTAAAAGAATGTGCATTGGCTAGCATAGGGTAGGGTGTAAGGCAGTTTAAATACCACATTAACTCACATACTTCAGGAATATCCGATTGACGGTAAAATATATTGTTGTCTGTATTGAAGCCAAAAGCTAACCACGCTGCTGCAGTAGCATAGGTGTTTTCCTTTAATAATTCGGCATCTCTAATACTTGTGAGCGAGTGCATGTCTGCGATAAAAAACAAGGACTCATTCTTAGGGTCTTTAGATAATTCTATTGCGGGTATAATTGCACCTAATAAATTTCCTAAATGGGGTATGCCGCTACTTTGTATACCTGTTAATATTCTAGCCATGGTTTTGATTTCTTGTCTGAATGGTAAAAATAGTAAAGGCATTCATATTTTCTAATTCCTATTCGTTAAAAGTTTATATTTTTGCCTTGTGAAATTTATTTTTAAGACATTACATATACTTTGGCGTTCTTGGTTCGCTTTTTTAGGCTTTTTTGGTTTGGTTTTTTTCTTCCCATTATTATGGGTTTTACTGCTAAACAAAAAATGGTATCCTGCATTTCATACTGTTTGCAGACAGTGGTCTAAGTTTATACTCTTTTGTAGTGGTTTCTTTGTAGAGGTAGAGTTTGAAGAGCCCTTAGATCCTACTAAGCCTTACCTCATTTGCCCGAATCATGTTTCTTACCTAGATATACCCGTAATTTTTGCTATCATACCATCGGTGTTTGTATTCGTTGGGAAAAAATCACTTTCAAAACTCCCAGTTTTTGGTTGGGTTTATAAAAAAACAATGATCTTAGTTGATCGCTCGAGCAATAGGAGTTCCTATCAGGCTTATAAGCACGCCTCAGAAAGAATTGCTCAGGGTGTAGGGATTACTATTTTTCCAGAAGGAGGAATACCCGACTACGATGTGAAGTTACAACGATTTAAAAATGGAGCTTTTAGAATGGCTATAGAGCAAAATGTAGCATTAGTACCCGTTACTTTTGCAGATAATAAACGATGTATGCCTAGCGATAGACTCGCAGGGAACGCTGGAAAATTAAAAGTATTTGTACATAAGCCTATTGAGGTAGGTGCTTATACCACAGAAACAATACACGAATTTAAAAGTTTTGTTTACAAGACTATAGACGATAAATTGACTTATTATGAAAGTAGACGATAAACTAGTAGAGCGCTTAGCTCATCTTTCTAGATTAGATTTTGATGCTGAAGCAAAAACAAAAATGAAATCTGATTTTGAGAAAATTTTAGATTTTGTTGATAAACTAGAGCAAGTTGAGACTAAGGATGTAGAGCCTCTTGTTTATATGAGTAATGAAACAAACGTTTTACGAGTAGATAAAGTTAAAGGTGAAGTTAGTCAGAAGGAAGCGCTTATGAACGCTGGAGGTAAAGACACCGATTATATACGTGTGCCTAAGGTTATTAAAAAGTAATTAGCTATCTAACGTATTGATGTATATGTATTTGTGATTTGCGCCCTGAAGATTGATTTACTATATTTGAGTAGACCAAGAAGTTTTCGAGGGGCGATTAACTTATTTATTGGTCTTTTATAAAACAGCTATCAATTTGATAGCTGTTTTATTTTGCCCTTTTTTTATTGAAAAACTGCTGCATCAAATCGGCACATTCTTCTGCTAGTAAACCCGATTGTACTTCTGTTTTGGGGTGGAATAGAGAAACACCCAGCTTGCTTACGCCTCTCTTAGTGTCTTTTGCTCCATAAACAACCTTCTTTATTTGTGTCCAGTAGGATGCTCCACTACACATAGTACAGGGTTCAATAGTGATATAAATCGCACAATCTTTTAAGTATTTCCCTCCTAAGTATTCTGCAGCCGATGTAAATGCTTGCATCTCTGCATGGGCTGTAACATCATTTAGCTGTTCAGTGAGGTTGTGTGCTCGAGCTATTATTTGCCCATCGCTTACTATTACAGCTCCAATAGGGATTTCATCTAAGTCAAATGCTTTTTTTGCCTCCTTCAATGCTTCACGCATGAAATATTCATCGGATTTCTCTTGTATCATTCTACTCGAATTAGGATTTGTAAAAGTAATTAAAAATGAAGATTTAAGTAGCCTAGTTGAGCGTAGTAGTTCAGGATATAGGTAGATTAGTATCTAGAAGCTAAATTCTATAGTTGTCACTAGCCCCAATCTTCATTTCTCATCCTCAATTCATCCAATTGTCAAATCAATCCCTTCTTTATTAAATTAGTCGCTTGATTTTTAAAAACTTAGAACTTTGTTGTTTATGGGTATAAAACAAGATGTATTGTTATCTTTGCAAAAATTTTGAATATGTCCAAAGGTAATTTCAGATCCGAAAAGCGCGTAGGTAAGGTAAAAGCTTACAAAGCAGATGAGCGTAAAAAAACGGAAGAACGTAAAAAACGTCATCTCGATCCAGAGAAGCGTAGTGAAGACCGTAGGAGAGCAGCTGAGAACAAAAAAGGCTATTCTACTTATGTTAAAAAACGTACTAATACTACTTTTAGTAAAGCTAAAGAAGATAGTATTCCAGACGATAAAATGCGTATTAATAAGTTTTTAGCTCACGGCGGAACTTGTTCTCGTAGAGAGGCAGAAAAATTTGTTACTGCTGGTGCCGTTACCGTAAATGGGAAAGTGGTAACCGATTTAAGTTATAAGGTATCTCCTTCGGATTTGGTGAAGTTTAATGGCGAAACCATCCGTGGAGAAAAGAAAAAATACATTCTTTTAAATAAGCCTAAAGATTTTATCACCACTACTTCAGACGATAGAGATCGCAAGACAGTAATGCAGTTGGTAGAAAATGCTTGTACCGAAAGAATATACCCTGTAGGGAGATTAGATAGAAATACCACCGGTTTACTATTGTTTACTAACGATGGCGAACTAGCTAAAAAGTTGGTTCACCCTAAGCACGGTGTACGTAAAATTTACCACGTTTCTCTAGATAAGAAAATGGCAAAGCACCATTTAGCTGCCATCGCCAATGGAATTACTTTAGATGATGGTCCTGCACCGGTAGATAATATTTCTTTTATCGAAGGAGAGCCACACACACAAGTAGGAATAGAGTTGCATATTGGAAGAAATAGAATTGTTCGTAGAATATTCGAAAGCTTCGGTTACGAAATACTTACCCTAGATAGAGTTGTTTTTGGTAACCTTACCAAAAAAGATGTTAAAAGAGGTTCGTGGAAAAACCTAGAC
This sequence comes from Flavobacteriales bacterium, assembly GCA_965183875.1. GTDB lineage: Bacteria > Bacteroidota > Bacteroidia > Flavobacteriales > UBA7430 > UBA6772. The sequence continues at coordinate 86,511 of CBCYMK010000006.1, forward strand.
AAAAAAGAGCTAGACCTTCTACGAATGTTGTAAAAGATAATTTTAGTACTTTCAACGCTTAACAAAAGCGTTGAAAGTTTTTTTTTACAAGACTAAATATCTTCTTGATTTCTGCGTTTGTTTACTGTGATTTTTGCTTTGAAAATAAAAAAAACAAATAAGACTTTACTGCTGCTTTCTGCTTTAGTAATTGGAATAGCTACACTTTGGTTTACCAATGGATTGGTAAAAGACCTCAAAAGTGAGGAGCGTACCAAAGTGAAAATTTGGGCTAAAGCAACCGAACAAACCACAGATATTGATAACCTAGACGAAGATATTAGCTTTGTTTTTGAGGTTATTAATCACAACAATACCATCCCTGTTATTCTTACTGATGCCGATGGGCAGATCCTTTACCATAAAAACTTCTCTTCTAAAAAGGTAGAAAAAGAAGGTTATTTAAAAGAACAACTCCTGCTAATGAAAGAGAGTAGTGAGCCTATTGTATTTGAATATGCCGACGGGAAAGAGAATAGAATCTATTATAAAGATTCTATCATCCTTACTCGTTTAAAATTCTTCCCCTATGTTATTCTTTTAGTGGTAAGTCTTTTTATACTAATTGGCTATTTGGCTTTTAACGCTTCTAGGAAATCAGAACAAAACAAAGTTTGGGCAGGTATGGCACGAGAAACTGCTCACCAAATAGGCACTCCTCTGTCTTCACTAATGGGTTGGATAGCCTTATTACAAGAAAAACCTGGTGTTGATGATATTGCCTTAGAGATGAATAAGGATATTTTGCGATTGCAAACTATTGCAGAAAGGTTTTCGAAAATTGGCTCTCAGCCCGTATTGAAAGAACAGGATATTACCAAGGTGTTGAAGCGTTCTTTTACCTATATGAAAGACCGCTCTTCGGATAAAGTGATTTATAAATTAGCAATCGATGCTTCCTATTTTGCAGCTATAAACCCACAGCTTTTTGGGTGGGTTATAGAAAATATTCTACGTAATGCTATAGATGCATTAGAACAAAAGGGTGTGATTCATCTAAATGTTTCTGAACAGAAGGAGAAGATTTTTATAGATATTAAAGATTCGGGAAAAGGGATTAAGTCGCGTAACTTAAAAACTGTTTTTGAACCTGGGTTTACCACTAAAAAAAGAGGCTGGGGCCTAGGGCTTTCTCTGGTAAAACGCATTGTAGAAGATTACCATAAAGGGCAGGTTTATGTCCTCTCTTCTGAGCTTAACAAAGGCACAACTTTCAGGATAGTTTTAAATAAGGCTTAATGGCAGGGATCTATATTCATATCCCGTTTTGTAAGCAAGCTTGCAATTACTGCGATTTTCACTTCTCTACTTCTCTAAAAACGAAGGCTTCCTTAATAGAGGCTCTGTTGGTGGAGATAGAACTTAGGAAGGAGGTTTTCGAAAATGAATTCATTAACAGTATATATATAGGCGGTGGAACTCCCTCGCTTTTATCTGCTGACGACTTAGGGCAATTGTTTAAAAAGCTACAGTCTGATTTTAAAATTTGTAAGGATGCTGAAATCACTCTAGAAGCCAATCCTGATGACCTTAGTTTTGAGAAAATACAAGAATTAAAAAGTACTCCTATAAATAGGTTGAGTATAGGAATACAGTCTTTTAGAGATTCCGATTTGAAGTTTATGAATAGAGCGCATAATGCTAAGGAAGCATTGAGTGCCATAAAAATGTGTAAAGAAGCAGGTTTTAATAATCTTACCATCGATTTAATATACGGTACTCCAGGGATGTCTAACGATGCTTGGAGGGAAAACCTCAAAACAGCTTTTGATCTTGAGGTACCTCATATTTCATCCTATGCATTAACTGTAGAGGAAAAAACCGCTTTACATCATCAAATCCTCAACAAAAAAACTCCTGATGTAGATGAGCTTCAAAGTGCCGAACAGTTTGAAATACTCATGGATTTGATGAAAGAGAACGGCTTTGAGCAATACGAAATATCTAATTTTTGTAAAGATGGAGCTTATAGTAGGCATAATAGTTCCTACTGGAAAAAAGATATGTATTTGGGCTTAGGACCCTCAGCACATTCCTTTATGGGAGGGAAAAGACTTTGGAATATTTCCAATAACCAGAAGTATATTAAAGCACTACAGCAAAATTGCCTACCATCAGAAGAAGAGTGCTTATCGCTTACAGACCGTTATAACGAGTATATAATGACTTCTTTGCGAACTAAGTGGGGTTGTAGCTTGGCTTTAATTAGCAGGGATTTCTCAATAGAATTGGCAGATTATTTTAAAGCCGAAATAGCAATTTTTATAGCTCAACAGCATGTGCTTATGGTTGATGAGGTTTACTATTTATCTGATTCCGGGAAGCTGCTTGCTGATAGGATTGCTTCAGATTTATTTAAGGTGTAAGAGTCTCGTTTGTAGGGTTCTTTAAATGACTCTAAAAAACCAATAATGCCGACATATAAATAATTGCACCTATACCCATTAATAATAAGGTATAGGGTAGAATTTCTTTTGCCTTAAGTCCCGTAATTCCCAGTAGAGGTAAAGCCCAAAATGGTTGTAGCATATTGGTTAATTGATCCCCATAAGCCAGGGCCATAATATTTTTGGGTAAATTCAACCCTAAGTGTTCTGTTGCTTCAATTATAATTGGTCCTTGTATAGCCCATTGTCCACCGCCGCTAGGCACAAATATATTTACCAATCCAGCACTTAAAAAAGTAAATAAGGGAAAGGTAGTTTCTGTGGAAATACGCACAAAAAATTCTGATAGTTGGCTAATCATTCCCGAATGTTTCATTAATCCCATGATACCGAAATACATGGGGAATTGAATTAATATCCCTGAAGCTCCACCAATAGCACTATCTACGGCTTTTAAGAAGTTCCTGAAATTTGCGTGCATTACAATTCCTAAGCCTAATAATAATAGATTAATAAAATTTGGACTTATAAAATTTAAACTCCACTCTGTAGGGAGTAGTACAGCTTTGTAGAAGGCGTAAATAAGTAGTATTCCTCCAAATATAAAGGCCATAACTTTTGAGCTGTCTAATTTCTCAGCTCCTTCGTCCTTGCTATTTACCATCGTGTTTTTACTAGTTTTTAGTGTGAAGTTTTTTGGTTTAGTGTTTTTCCCTAAATAGTACATAAAGCATGGGAGTACTATGAGTACTACAATAGATACACATATATTCATGGTAGAAAAAACCGTTTCGGAAAAACCGATTCTTTCTGGAAGCATTGCTAGTTTTTCTGTTTCGAATATCCCAGTCATCAAAGATTCTAAATGCCCCTTTTCTGCGGCTTTTATGGGAGCTGATCCACTTATACCACCATGCCAAACCATGAGCCCAGAGTATGCGCTTGCCCCAATAATAGGGTAGTGAATTTGCCAATTATTCGCCTTTGCATTTTCGGCTACTTTTCTAGCGAAAATGGCTCCAAAAATTAATCCTAAGCCCCAGTTAAAATAACTCACCAATAAGGTTAATAAGCAAACCCAAAATGCCGATTTTGACGTATTTGTACAATAATTAGTCATATAGCTAATTAGTCTATTTACTGGCTTACTCAGTGCTAATGCATGACCCAAAACGAGCATTAACATCATCTGGAAAGCAAAGACTAATAAAGAGGGATTCCACAAACCTTCTTCCCAATACTGTAGAAGGTTTAATCCATGCGAAAATGAGCTTAAATTACTATTGTTGGTGAATAGAACTGCTAGTGTAAAACTGATAAAAGTGAGTAATACGGCTATGGTAAATGGACTAGGTAAGTACTTTTTAAATACGCTTTCTATGGTCTTGGCTAAATTCATAGCTGCGAAGATAGAAAGAATACAGGAGCCACAAAAGAAGGCGAAGAGGAGTAAAGGAGTAAGGACACAGATGTTGTTAGGGTAGGAGGTATGATAGACCAAATTGTCATCCTGTCCCGATACTATCGGGACTGTCGAAGGAGATGATTTGATGCTAACAAATGGCTTGTCTATAAAGGCAATCGAGAAACTCAGTCTTACAAACTCAAATATATTTCAAGTCTCGTCTTTAAAGGACCTTTTGACTGAATGACTATTTTGACCTAAAATCCACTAAGTTTTTTCAGCAAAAAAAATCCCTCTCGAAGTTTCGAGAAGGATTTTATAAAGTATGATTGTTATTCCTAGAAAGGAAGGTCATCTTCTGGTGCTGCCGGAGCTACAGGTTCTGCGCTTGGCATAGCTTCAGCTTGCATAGCTTCAACTTTTTGTATTCTCCATGCATCTAAAGTATTAAATACTTTAATCTCAGACGATGGATCTCTTTGCCATTCTCTACCTCTTAGGTTAAAGAAAACTTCTACTTTGTCTCCTGCTTTTACTGCATCAACTAAGTTGGTTTTATCTTGCACCAATTGGAACATTAAAAACTGTGGGTATTGCTCCTCAGTCTCAATTACAAATTCTCTTTTCTTAAAGCGATCGCTTATCACTTGCTCGTCGTGAATACGCTTTATTTTTCCTTCTACAGATAAATTACTCATTGTTATAGTCGATTTAGTTTGTCAATTAATAAGGTTTTCCAAGCAGCTTCAACTTCGTTTTTTTCAAGTAGCGTCTTTGCATGTCTATGCAATTCTTCTCTTGTTTCTTCGTCGTCATTTCCCGCTTGTAATAGATGTGCAATATCCGTATTTTCTTTGAATATTTCTACTAATTCTACAGAAGGAATTTTCTCAATATTTGCCAATTTCCCCAAGTCGTTTCCATTAAGGATAAAGCTATTTTTTATGCGGTTTGGAAGTTGGTCATATCCAATTCCAATTTTCACGTTTGGCTTCTCTACTTCAAAGATAGCTTCTCCCGAAGCTCTACAGTACCAGTTGGCTCCCATACGACCTACCAGGTCAATTTTATGTGGGTCTATCTGTTGTTGGTCATTTAATACAGCTTCTGAAACGTGCATTTTTACAATCTCACAAATAACTAAATTTCCTGCTCCGCCTTCATCACCTAAGGAAACAATTTCCTTTACGATACACTCCATTTGAACAGGAGATTCTTTTACTCTATAAGGTTTTACTAAGTCAGATTTAAGTGCAGTAAATCCTGCTTTTTCAAACTCGTTTATTCCCGTTTCATATTCCGTACTCGAAAGAGATGTTTGCTCTACTATAGCATGCGAAACTACGTTTATAACCACCTCTTTAGTAATAGCTACATTATCTAAGGTGTGTTTAGTAGTGTTATTTCGTACACGGCGTGCAGGCGAAAAAATTGCTATAGGTGGGTTTGCACTAAATACATTGAAAAATGAAAATGGACTTAAATTAGGTCTTCCATTTTGGTCAACAGTACTTGCTAGTGCTATTGGTCTAGGTCCTACAGACGATAGTAAATAACCGTGTAAGTCTTTAGTACTTAATTCTTTTGGGTCTAGTGTGAGCATAGTTTTTTTATGAGAAAAACAAATGTAAGTATTCGTTTTTTGCTAGCAATGAAATACTATTAAAAAATATGTTTTTTTGGTTGGTAAAAATGAAAATAGTTCTAAATTTGCAACCGCAATGAGTCGTAAGACTTATTCGTTCCACGCGGATATGGTGGAATTGGTAGACATGCTAGATTTAGGATCTAGTGCCGTGAGGCGTGTGGGTTCGACTCCCTCTATCCGCACTAAAGCTTACTCGAAAGAGTAAGCTTTTTTTATGGGCTTAAATATCATTTATCCTCTTCCAAAAAGAATTGTAAATTAGGTCTCGCTAAAACACCATTTAAATGAAATCTAAGATACTATCCATTATAGGCTTAATTCTAAGCATTAGCTTATCTGCACAGTCTAGCTTAAACCTTAGTTACCTTTCTAACTATAGTTATTCAAACAATCTAAATGACGTTTGGGGCTATGCTACAGAAAGTGGCGAGTATGCTCTAGTGGGGGTATATAATGGAGTTTCGGTAGTGGATATTACGAACCCTACAAGTCCTGTAGAACTCGGTTTTTTCGAAGGCCCTAATTCTATTTGGAGAGATTTAAAATCCTATGGCGATTATTTATACTGTGTAAACGAATCCAGTGGTGGCTTGCATATAATTAATCTATCTGATCTAATAGCAGGAAATTCTAATCCTACTTCTATACAGAACACCGATTTAGGCTTTACTACAGGACACAATATCTATATAGACGAAAATGGGATTTTGTATGTGCTAGGTGCCAACTTCGGTGGTGGAGGGGCAATGATGTTTGATTTAAATGAAACTCCAGAATCACCCGAATATTTAGGGAATTATAGTGGGAGTTATTTTCACGATGCCATGGTGCGGGGTGATACTCTTTGGGGAGGCGCTATTTATAATGGTGAATTTTCAGTTGTAGATGTGTCAGACAAAGCCAACCCAGTTTTATTAGCGACACACGGTACTCCTCATAATTTTACGCATAATAGTTGGGTTTCCGACGATGGAAATACGGTTTTTACTACCGATGAAGTAAGCGGTGCCTTTGTAACTTCTTACGATGTTTCGGACTTAAATAATATTGAAGAACTCGATAGAATTCAAGCTTGGAGTGTAGATACTGACGTTATTCCACATAATACTCATGTAGCTGGAGACTTTCTAATTACCTCTTATTATAGAGATGGTGTTTCTGTGGTTGATGCTAGTAATCCTACTAATTTAGTTGAGGTTGCGTATTATGATTCTTCACCCAATTATTCGGGTGGTGGATTTAATGGTGCATGGGGAACCTACCCTTTTTTACCCTCAGGAAATATACTTGTCTCAGATATAGAAAACGGACTTTTTGTATTAGAACCTAAATTCACTAATGCGAGCTTTATAGAAGGGACTATTACCGATGCGCTTACTCAGGCGCCTATTAGCAATGTGAACGTTCAAATACAAGGCTCTAATAATCCCTCGATTTCTACTCTAGCCGGATTTTATGAAACGGGTACCGCGAATCCTGGAGTTTACACCTTAGTAGTTTCTGCAGATGGTTATTCTACTCAGTTTATAAGTATAACACTATATACAGCTCAAACAAGCGAAGTAAACATTCAATTAACTTCTAGTGGATGTATGGACGAAAATGCGTGTAATTACAATCCTTTAGCACTAACAGACGATGGCTCTTGTGCAGAATTAGATGAATGCGGCGATTGTGGTGGGACAGGGCCTGCAATAGGTTACGACTGTGAAGGGAGTTGTATTGGAGATGAGTTTACCCTATCGATGATGGATTCTTACGGCGATGGATGGCAAGGAAATACCATTCATTTTAACACGATGTCCTTTCAATTAGATGATGGATTCTCTGGTACAGAGCTGTTTTGTTACGACCCTTTGTATGGCTGTATGGAAATCGTATGTGATGGGGGTACCTGGCAAGAGGAAGTTTCTTGGACGATCTCAGATCAAAACGGTGCTTTGCTTTCTGGTGGAGCGCCTTTTGATGGGCAGTTATGTGATTTTTCCAATCCAGAAACTTGTCAAACACTAAACTTAGACGCAGGCTGGTCTATATTTTCTACCTATATAGAATCGGAAAATATGTTATTGCCTTCGCTATTTAGTGATTTACTAGATCAAGAAAATTTATGGATTGTTAAAGATTATGCTGGTGCAGCCTATTTACCTTCTTTTAGTATGGATGGTATTGGGTTTATAACAAATGAGCAGGGTTATTTACTGAAAACCAATACAGCACAATCGGTAGAAATTTGTGGGCAGTATAGCTTGCCAGAGGAAAATCCTATCCCGCTGAATACGGGCTGGGGTATGTTTAGTTATTTGAGATTGGAACCCGCTGATGTAGAAGCTGTTTTTGGTGAATTCGGTTCTGAGGTAGTCCTCATAAAAAATAATTTAGGTGCTGCTTATTTACCAGACTGGGGCTTTAATGGTATAGGAGATTTAGAGCCGGGTAAAGGTTACCAAATAAAAATGGCTACTTCTCATACGCTATTGTATTTACCAAACGATGAAACTTACTAAATAAAATATGTTTTAGTTCTGAGTTAAAACCAATTGTCACCTTGAGCCTGCCTGTCGGCAGACAGGGCCCTCGAAAGGCTGCAATTTGAAGCTTACAGATGAGCTTTCAATTCTTTACCCCAAAAACAATACCTGTTTCGTAGAGCGATTTTCCTGACTCAAGACTACTTTTTTACCTTCGAGAATTCCTGGAATTTCTCCTGTATTGAAATGACGAACAGTAAGTAATTCTAATTCTGTATTGTATTTAATGCCATAGTTTTTAGAAAGCTCATCAATTAAAAACTCTAATTGTAAAGCATCCACATCAATAGCTAAAGAGCATGAAACAGCAGTGTTTTGAATTAGGTTTACGGTAGCATTGTATTTCGCTAAAACCGAGAATATTTGTGCTAAATGGTTCTCTACAATAAAGTCTAATTCCAGCGCAGAAATACTAAGTAATGTTTGGTTTTTCTTTAGTATATAAAAAGAAGTTTCTGGCACAGTAGGTTCATCTTCAGCTATCCAGGTGCCTTTTTCATCAGGCTTAATAAAAGACCTAATTTCTAATGGAATATTTTTCGACTTTAAGGGCTGTAAGGTTTTTGGGTGTATCACCGAAGCACCATAATAAGCCAGTTCTATAGCTTCCTGAAAAGAGAGTTTGTCAATTTTTATTGGATTTTTGAAATAACGTGGGTCTGCATTTAGTAAGCCTGGAACATCTTTCCAAATAACTAGTTTTTTAGCCTCTAAAATATGGGCAAAAATAGCAGCACTATAGTCAGATCCTTCTCTACCCAAAGTAGTGGTGAAATTTTCTGAGGTACAACCAATAAACCCTTGTGTTATGGTAAGTGTATCTCCAGTAATAGTTTTCTTTATTAAAGAGCTCGATAAATCCCAATCTACAATAGCTTCTTGGTGTTTATTATCTGTTTTAATTAAATCTCTAGCATCTAACCAAGTATTATTTAGGCCAATTTTATTTAAATATGCGCTTACAATTGTTGTCGAAACCAACTCTCCAATAGACACAATTTGATCGTATTCGTAGGGGTATTCTGGTCGAGGACTATCTTCTAAAGCCCATTCTACTTCTACAAATAAATTTGTTACCGCATTAAATACTGGATGGTCTTTGGCGAATAGATCCCTTAATAGGCTCTCGTGAAACGATTTTACTTTATCAAGCTTTTCAAAGGCATCCCCTTGTTTCAGGTAAAAGGCTTGAGCAACTTGTTCTAAATTATTGGTTGTCTTTCCCATTGCAGAAATTACAACTACTGGCTTATGCTCTTTGTATTGCTCCAGAATTGCAGCTAAATTCTTCACCCCTTGTGCATCCTTTACTGAGGCACCTCCAAATTTAAAAACTTTCATTTGTGCTTTGATTAATATGCATATCAGTTGCAATTATAGCAAAAGGGCACCTGTTAATTACAATTATCATTGTTCTTAATATTCTTTACTTGCTTGTTCATTTTTGCCTTGACGCAAAAACGAACCAAAAAAGTCAAGACTTACCTTCTTTTTTACGCTACTAAAACTAGAAAATAGCCAACAAAATGAACTCAATTACTTCCTACGGTCGTAATTTTAAACAACATTTTGTCTATGCTTATTTTTTACGTTTTTTCCACTAAAAGAAGAAATGTCCAAAAAAACATTTTATTTCTTTTTCGAATCTTCTTTTCTCTTTCAACATCCATATAAAATATAAGATTCTTACCTTATTTTTTATTCTTGTGGCTACGCATGTTATTTACAGCAAATGTAAATATTTATAGGTTCTAAAATCAGCATCAAAATGAAATATTTTGTAATCTATTATTGTCTAACTTGGTGTTGAAATTTAAAGACCTCCTAGGTATGAAAAATCTGTTGTTTTACATCTGTACCTTTATTAGTTTTACTGCATTCCCTCAAATAAATACCCTGTTTGGGCCTGATAATTATATTACTATAGGCGAAGGATTAGGTGGTTTTACTGGCGAATTATCTTCTGGTGGTAGGTTCGGTAGAGACCACGATTTAATAGGAGATGTAAATAAAGATGGCGTATTAGATATTATTGTAGGAGCCCGTTCTGACGACGATGGAGCTACAGATGCTGGGGCTGCATATGTATTGTTTATGAATACCGACGGTACGGTACAGTCACATCAAAAAATCTCTATGCTAGAAGGGGGTTTTAATGAAACCTTAAATGCAGGGAATTTCTTTGGTTACGGGGTGGCTGGTATTGGCGATTACGACGAAGATGGAATTCCAGATATAGCAATTTCTGCTCCTGTATCACCCAATAATTCATTGTATATTATTCATTTAAATATAGACGGTACTGTAAAAGATTTTGTGAAAAATGATAATACAGTTGCACAAGGGTTATCTGCTATTGGCGATTTAAATAACGACGGCAGAATCGATTTAGTTGCCTGTACCCCCAAAGCTAATGCAGGTGGTTATCAACGTGGCGCTATAAATATATTATTTTTTAATGCCTCCTCTCAAATTGTAAATTCTAGTACGGTTACGATAAGTTCGACTCAAGGTGGTTTTGGTGAAGGTATAGAAGATGGCGATAAGTTTGGAGGTAGAGAAGCTGCATTTTTAGGCGATTTAGATAATGATGGGAACCCAGAAATTGCCGTAGGAGCATTTATGTCCGATGGTGGTAAAGGTGCTATTTGGATTCTTTCTTTAGATTCTATAAGTCATAATGTGATTTCTAAAGTGAAAATTGCTGAGGGTTTAAATGGTTTCAACGATGTCCTAACAACAGGAGCAAACCCTAATGGTACTGAAGGTGCTAACTTAGGGCATGCTATGTGTGCGGCAGGCGATTTAAATGGCGATGGAATTACAGATTTGATTACCGGTGCTAATCAGCAGAACGAAGGTGAGGCTTATGTGCTTTATCTTAATGCGGATAAAACCGTGAAGTCTTATGTGAAAATCCACAATGGTATTGGTGGTTTTGATTTAGAACTAGAACCCGAAGAACGTTTTTCTAGATCTATTTCATTTATTGGAGATTTAAAAGGTGACGGTAGCATAGCCGTAAATTTTGGCGGTGGAGCCGGTTCTACCGGACTCATTTATATTTTGTTTTTTAAGCCTTGTGATTTTGCCTCTGAGTCTAAATTGTATAATTGGTCTACAGAAAATTTAGTGTATTCTAACTGGGATTCTTCTGTGTCTCAATTTACCGATACAGCTTTAAGTATTGAGCAATGCTCTTATAAGTCTATAGAGAATAGTGCGAGTTATTTTTCTTTTGATGCATTAACAGGGAAGTGTTTTTGTTATAACTCTACTGCATATTTGGTTTCTGAAGAGCAAGAAATGGATCTATACCTCCATAAATGTTTAAACTTAGAGTCTACCAACCAAACAATAGAGTTTAACGCCGGTTGGACCCTCTTCTCTACTTATTTAAAAGTGAATTCTATGGACATAGAAACACTTTTGAATCCTATACATTCAGAACTGCTAATCGTAAAAGATTATTTAGGTAATGCTTATTTACCCAATTGGGAATTTAACGGTATTGGAGATTTAGAGACAGAGCAATCTTATTTAGTGAAAACCTCTACCGCCTGTTCTATTACCCTACAAGGTACTTATAGGTATCCCGAATTGCACCCTATAGATTTAGCAGAAGGATGGAGTCAATTTTCATATTTGCGGGTTGAGGAAGAACTAGATATAATATCGGTGTTTAGCTCCATAAATGAGCATATAATAATTGTGAAAGATGAACTGGGAATGGCATATCTACCCGAATGGGAATTTAATGGAATCACTAGTTTACAGCCAGGAAAAGGCTACCAGATTAAGTCTTCATTACCAATAAATCTGCACTATTTATCAAATACTCTTTCTTATTAGTGAAGTTTGATTTACACAAAAATCAAATAAATAGGAATCACTAAAAACAGAGCAGGTAGTAAGTTACTGACCTTAATTTTTTTCAATTCCAAAATATTAAGGGATAAGGCTATAATTAGTACACCCCCAACTGCCGATACTTCATTAATAATTTCGGTAGACAAATACGGTTCAAAATACAGCGCCCCCCATGTTAAAATGGTTTGAAAAATTAATAAGGGAATCGCTGACATTAGTACACCTATACCTAGAGTAGAGGCAAGTAATATGGATGTGATTCCATCTAATAAACTTTTGGTAAACAATAGGGTAGTATCCTTATTTATTCCTTCTTCTATAGCTCCTACAAAGGTCATAGAACCCACGCAATAAAGTAAAAATGCTGTTAGTAAACCTTCGGTGAAATTTGGGTTATTACTCTTTAACTTGTCTTTTAGGTAGTTGCCTAAGCTAGTAAGAGACTTATCTATAGAAAGTGCTTCACCAATTATGGCACCTAGAACCAAACAGAGTAGAAGTAGTAAAAATTCTTGGCTTACCAAGGCCATTTTTAATCCCAAAACAAAGGTGAATAGTCCGATTACCTGAAAGATGGCTGCTTTTATTTTTGGAGATACTAAAAACCCAAATTTAAGTCCTATTAAACTCCCTATAATTACTGCAAGTGCATTTACTATACTTCCTATGGGTACCATCATAAAACCATTTATTCTTCTGAAAATTCTACAAGCTTACGTCTATAGTTACTAAAGAGTTTGGATTTTGAAATAAACCCTACATATTCACCGTGACAAGTAACTGCTAAATTCCATGCACCTGTTTCTTTAAATTTTGCCATCACCTTATCCATAGGGTCATAAAGTTTAATAGACCCTAAGGGTTGGTGCATTAAGTCCTCCACAGTAATTTGTGTATATAAGCTATGGTCAAACATTACCTTACGTATATCGTCTAGGCTAATAATTCCAAGGAAAATATTCTTTTCATCTACCACAGGGAAAATATTTCTTTTAGAATCTGCTACAATTTTTACCAGCTCCCCAAGGTTCATTTCAGGATGTATAACAGAGAAATTCCGCTCTACCAATTTCTCTAATTGCATCTGCATTAACACTGCTTTATCTTTATTATGTGTCATAAGCTCTCCCTTTAAAGCTAATTGTAGATTAAAGAGCGAATGGGGAATAAAGTATTTTGAGCTCACATAAGAGATCGCTGCAACCGTCATTAACGGGATGAATAATTCGTAACCGGTAGTGATTTCTGCAATTAGGAAAATTGCAGTTAGCGGGGCATGTAAAACTCCAGCTACTAAACCTGCCATAGAAACTAAGCTGAAATTACTAATCGATAAATCCACTATAAATACATGATTTATCAACTTGGCAAATACATAACCCAGTGCCGAACCTAAGAATAGTGAGGGCGCAAAAACACCGCCAATTCCACCAACCCCAATAGTTACGGAAGTAGCAATTATTTTAAAAAGTAACATAATGAATATAAGCGTGTAGAGCGCTGTTTCTGTTGTGCATACTGATTCAATATACGATCCTGAGATTATTTCATGCCCCTTGTCTGCTAAGAGTAAGTTTATAGTACTGAAACCTTCCCCAAATAATGGAGGTATTAGGAATAATAAAATACCTAAAAACAAGCCACCCCAAACAGCTCTACTAATTTTGTGCTTAATTTTCTTCAGTAAGCTAGTGGTTTTAAAAAACACTTTAGAGAACAATGCCGAAAGTAAACCACAACAAACGCCTAAGAGAATGTAATAGGGCATATTCCCTACATTAAATGTTTCTACTCGATCTATATGTAGTATAAGCGCTTCACCAATTATTAAACGAGAACTTATCGTTGCAGAGACAGAGGCAATTAGCAATGGTATAATAGAGGCCATTGTTAAGTCTAACATCAATACCTCCATAGCTAAAATTAGTGCCGCGATGGGAGCGTTAAAAATACTGGCAATTGTACCTGCTGTAGCACAACCTATAAGTAGCATTCTGTCTTTAAAGGTAAGGTGTAAAACGCGTGCTAAATTGGAGCTTAAAGAAGAAGCACTTGAAGCTGCAGGTGCCTCTAGACCTATAGAACCTCCAAATCCAGCTGTAACAATAGAGGATATAATAGAAGAAAACATATGATGTCTTTTCATTATCCCACTACGCTTAGCTATAGCATAAAGTATGGTTGGGAATCCGTTACTTTCGGGTTTTCTAATAATGTATTTATTCCAAATTACGGTACTTACTATCCCTATTAGTGGAAGAAGTAATAAGGAGTAATTATGCCAGCTTGTAGTGGCAGTAGAACTAAGTAAGTAATCTCCCAAGCTATGGGCAGTATTCTTAATAAAAGCGGCTATTAATCCAGAACCTATCCCAACAATTAAACTCATTAACAAAATGAATTGCTTGTGGGAGATGTGTTTTACCCTCCAAATTAAAAAACGTTTTAAAAGACTTTTTTTAGGCATTTCTCAATTACAAGTGTAGGTCTAATAATTCTCTAATCCCTTGGTTTGAGGGTCTAGGGGCTTTAACATCAATAATATTTCCATTCCTATCGAAAAGCATGAATCGTGGGATTCCATTGATTTTATAGTCACTTGTAATTTTACTCCATCCAGAAGCAAATAGTTGTACCCCTCCCATTTGTTTCTCTTCCAACATCTTTTCCCAGGCAGCATAGTCTTTCTGTTCATCTACAGAAACCGATAAAAAGACTATGTCTTTTCCATGGTATTCTTTTTCGAGTTCTAATAAATGGGGTATTTCTCTTTTACAAGGTCCACACCAGGTAGCCCAAACGTCTACATATACTAGGGAGCCTTAAAATCTGTTAAGGAAATACTATCTCCTTCTTGGTTAGGGTAAGTGAAGTTGAAGGCCGGTTTTCCTGGGTTATAAAGCAGACATCTGCTATAACTAGCTCGTTAAGCTCATTGTATTTTTCGCTATCCGACTGCAGGACTTCGAAGGCTTCCATAATAAGTGATATTTCCTCTAAAGTTTCGTTTTTAATGAAGTCTTTTAGTAGGTCGTATGATGTTTTATCTTTCGTCGCTTGGTTGGTAAATGCTGTTGCAATAAAGTTAAAGTTCGACAGTATTTCAAGCTCATACTCATCAGATACATTTGAGCTTATATAGGTTTTAAGAAAGTTGTACGATTCCTCATTCTCTAATAAAGCGGGGTCGTTTACATCGAAGTCGATCATGAAATCGTAGTAATTAGCACTTAAGTCTAAATTTCCATTCCCTAAATACTCGTAATATTTCTTGTAGTTTAGCTTAGTGCTTGCCCATTGAAGTTCACTAGACCTTACTTGCTCGGTTTTAAACATACCTTCAGGAAGTGAATTTAGCAATGCCTTAGTTGTAGATTCAGCTTCTGTAACCTGTGCTAAAAAATCTGTTTCCTCAGAAGAATAGAGCGCTCGAAAATCTATCTGTTCTTCAGCTAAATATTTGTTAGCTAAAAAACTCGATGCCTTAGACCCTTCATAGCTAATAGTCTCATCAAACTCAGCTGGGTTAATGTTTATAGTAATTACGTCTCCAGGCTTTACGTACATAGCTGTAGTTTCTTGCCCGTGTTTAAAGCTCATATAAGTAGGGCTGTCCATTTGGAATTCTAACTCAAATACAGCCTCATTATCAAGTGAATCTGTGAAAGTCTTACTGCGGTCTGAAGAAATTACTGAAACAGTTTCGCTTAGTGGTTCTGTAATAGTACCCGAAATAATTACGGTGTTGTTTACAGGTTCTTGACAGCTAAAAAGTGCACATGCTGTAAGTGCTAATGCTATATTTTTCATATTATTTTTTATTTTCGACAATGAAAATAGTCCAAATACTTTAACTAAAAAAATAGACAAGCTTATTAAGCTTGTCTATTTTTATTTAGTGACAGTTGTAAACAACAAATTTTAAATCCTCACTTACTATATCCACCTTGTGAAATAGTTTGTATAGGTGGGTTTTAGAATTTAAATGATTACTAGTAACCATTTGGAAAGACCCTCCTTTTTTAAGAACTCTTTTCACTTCTTTAAACAACTCTAAAGCCACTTCTATATTTGTTTCGTGTTCGAAGTGGAAGGGTGGGTTAGAGA
This sequence comes from Flavobacteriales bacterium, assembly GCA_965183875.1. GTDB lineage: Bacteria > Bacteroidota > Bacteroidia > Flavobacteriales > UBA7430 > UBA6772. Next base: position 102,498 of record CBCYMK010000006.1, read on the forward strand.
TTACTAAATCGAAAGACTGGTCCTCGAAATCTGCTAAGCAGTCGTTGTAGTGGAAGTGAATATTATCCCCTTCGAGATTCATTTTAGAAGATTCTACGGCTAGCAGAGAATCGTCGAGTAAATGTACTTCTGTATGTGGTTTTTCTTCTAAGGCAGCATAGGCTAAAATCCCATTTCCAGAGGCTAAATCTAATATCTTATTATGGTCTAGTCTAATGTCCATATTATCGATAAAAAACTGAGATGCATGGTCTATGTTTTTGGCAGAAAACACACCGTAGTGTTGTTTGAAAACTTTATTTCCTGAAAATTGAATTTCAGTAATTAGGTTTTCTTTTTCTACTTTCTTTTTGCCTTTAAGTATAAGTACACGTGATTTTTTCCAAGCCTTAGACTGGCTACAGTCTTCAAAATATTCTGCTGCAATAGACAAGTATTGCTTAGAAAAATATTTGGTCATGAAACCACATATAATTTGACCACCTTCAGAAAGCGAGTTATGTACCTGCGCTAGTTGAAGCCTAAATAAATCTAGCGATTTAGGAATTTTAATAAGTGCTAGCTCGTATTCTGATGATAGACTACCTATAGAGGTGTTTGTCGGTAGTTCTAGATTGATATTATTACCTTCAAAGTTTATTTTAAAAGCCTTTTCTTGACTTTTAAAGTCAATGATTGCCGTAGGCTTTTTATCAGCTAATAAGCTGCTTAAAAAACCAAATCTATCGTTGTAGATTATCGCTTTCTCACAAGAAATTTTCTCTTCCTCTAAGTAGTTTAATATATGCTCATCTGCGGCACTCCATGCTTGCAACGACTTGTTGTCTGTAGTTGGGTAACGATCAATGTTGAAGGTATTCTCTTGGTAAGTATATTTCATCTCTTAAATTTCAAATGCTGTTTTCACTTTGCTTACAAAGTTGAGTTTTTCCCAAGGGAAGGTTTCAATTTCCTTTACTATTTCTTTACCTCCACCTACTTCAAAACGAACTGTTTTCTTTTCGGGCATTCTACCCATATGTCCGTATGCTGCGGTTTCACTATAGATAGGGTCTTTCAATTTAAATCTTTCCACTATGGCAGCGGGGCGCATATCAAAAAGTACATCTACTTTCTCTGCTATTTCACTGTCGCTCATATTTACTTTTGAGGTACCGTAGGTATCTACAAAGATATTCATCGGTTTAGCTACCCCTATTGCGTATGCTACTTGAACCAATATTTGGTCAGATACGCCTGCTGCAACAAGGTTTTTTGCTATATGACGTGTGGCATAAGCAGCAGATCTATCAACCTTAGAAGGGTCCTTTCCAGAAAATGCCCCTCCACCGTGAGCACCTTTACCACCGTAGGTATCTACAATAATTTTACGTCCAGTAAGGCCAGTGTCACCATGAGGTCCACCAATAACAAATTTCCCTGTTGGGTTAACGTGGTAGGTGATTTTATCATCGAATAAGGCTACTATATGAGCAGGAAGTTTAGCTTTTATACGCTCTACTAAAATGCTTTTAACATCTTCTTTTATCTTCCCTAACATAATCGATTCTTTATCAAAATCGTCGTGTTGAGTGGAGATAACAATGGTGTCTATTCTTTCAGGTACGTTATTGTCTGAGTATTGAATAGTTACTTGAGATTTTGCATCTGGACGTAAATAATGCATATCCTTATGCTCTTCTCTGCGTATCTCAGCCAGCTCTTGTAGTAGTAAATGTGAAAGACTCAATGCTAGAGGCATATAGTTTTCCGTTTCGTTGGTCGCATAGCCAAACATCATTCCTTGATCTCCTGCACCTTGCTCCTCATGAAGACCTTTTCCTGCTTCTACACCTTGGTTAATATCGTCAGATTGCTCGTGTACAGCAGAAATAATTCCACAAGATTCAGCATCGAATTTATACTCCGATTTTGTATATCCTATACGCTTAATTACATTTCGTGCTTGTTTTTGTAAATCTACCCATGCTGTAGATTTTACTTCGCCACTAATTACCGTCAATCCTGTTGTAACAAGAGTTTCACAGGCTACTTTAGATTCCGGGTCTTGTGCTAAAAAAGCATCTAGTATTGCATCAGAAATTTGATCGGCAACTTTATCTGGGTGTCCTTCAGAAACAGACTCAGAGGTGAAAAAATAAGACATATTTATTTCTTTTTAAAAAATGAATTTATAAATAGTCTGATTGGAGCTGTAGCGGTAGAATACTGCTTTAGCCTTTTTTAGAGTGGTAGCAATCAGTCAAATTCATCCACTTAAGGCAGCAAAGATAGTAATTAGGTCGATTAAAAAAGCCTTTTAGTCTAAAGTTATTTAATCGGGGCTACTATTTAATAACTACAAATTTTAATAGCTCAGTATGTACTGAGTTTTTATACTGAAGAAGGTGAACTCCTGTTGGTAATTCTGTCGTATTGAGCTCTTTACTTTCATAGGCGTCTAGATAGACATGCTCTTCAAAATAAACGGTGGTACCACTAATAGTGGAGATTGATATATCCCCTCGTATAGTTTCCTCTGTTTGGTTGTTTATAAAGAATTTACCATTGTTGGGGTTAGGGCTTAGTAGAAGCTTGTCACTTTTGTTATTCGCCGTACAGTCGAATTGATAATTACTTAAACTAAGAAATTCGATTATGTGCTTTTCTACCTCACAGGGTCTATTTTCAAGAAAATAAGCCAATTTACTTTCTAGGTCCTGTTCCCACGATATCGTACTACTAGGGTAGTGCCATATTTCAATATGTGGAGCGACCTCATCTGTATATATATTCTTTAATTGTTGTGTTTTAAATAGGCTTGCAGAAGTAGATAATGTAGAGCGAAGCAGGGTAGCATAACGATCTGAAAACGCTTGTTTAAACAGTTCGTTCTTTAAAAGATTCCTAAATAAGAAAGTGGATTCTGCTGGGTTGGGCCAGCTAACATCTGCATCGTTAAGTGTGCAATGCTGAAACATATTGCGCTCATAATTTCTTAATCCTGCATCTAAATCGTAAAATATCCACCTCCATTTACCTGTTGTAGTCTGAGGTCTCCAAAGTTTCATATTATTTCCTGGCCAGTCGTAGTTCGCGAAAAACATTTCAGCTATTTGGTAGTCTATATAACTACTAATATCAATTTGTGTTAGTAAATATGCGTAGTGTTCTGGCTGGCTTAAGTCGTGAGTCTCTATATATGCTAACAGAGCTATATAGTGTTGGTTACTTCCCGAAAAAACTAAATTGTAGTTCCCTCCAATAATGTCAACCGAGTCTGCATTTATCGGATATTCACTTTCCAGAAAATGATCGTCTATACGGTCTCTAAGGTTTTGAATTCCCCAATATTCACCGTTTATATAAACGATAACTGCTTGGTGGCTCTGCGATTCAAAATCCATATTTTTGGTTATCTCACTTGTAAGTACATCTTTTATTATAGATTCATCATTCCAGGAACCCATTGAGCTTCTGAGTATAAATCGCTTGTATTTTTCATTTTCTTTAGCTGGCAAGAGTTTATAATTAAATGCCTTTGTACCGTACTCTTTACGGGCATATAACTTTAAAGATTTTTGTGCAGCAATTCTCGTTTTCCCTCCGTGAATTCTTAGTCCAGCATCTTGAGAAAAGCCTAAATTACCATCTTGTTCAAAATACTCTAGGTGCACCGGTCGTTCCCATGCTTTCCCAGATTTGCAATAATTACCAGTCCATTCAGGCTTGCTTTCTTCAAAGTGTATTCCAGGTACATAGATGCCACTATCGGTGTCAAATAAATTTCCTTGTTCGGTGACTAATGAAATTATTGGGAATTTGTATTTCGAAAACATATACTCATCCACCAAATAGGTGTTTGTATAAACTTTACTCGATGGGAGCCCATTTTTATATGACCTACTTCTAATTATTGTTGCTTTATGAATAGCTGAGTTTGGAGATTCCCAGGCTTGTATAACTTATTAAAGATTGGTCTGGAGTACTTGGGAATTCACAAAAATAGTTGGCCTCGTTGGTTTTGGTATTTACAGAAATAAAGCCGGAGTACCTACTAGAGTTTTGGGTGGGTATACTACCGTCTAAGCTGTAGTAAATGCTATCGCCAAGAGCAGATTCTAAGTGAAGATTAAACGCTTCAAGGTAGTAGCCTGGAGCGGCTAGAAAATGTAATTTGATTAGTGTTGTTATTAGTGCTAGCAGGACTTGGCTCGTTTAGTAAAACGATATTCGTTGACCCGTTTGGAAGGCGCCCTAAACTTTGGTCCTCTCCAAGAGCCATTGCGGGAAACTCATTTATTAAAACTCCCTGTGGGTTTGTAAGAAACAACATTTCTCCATCTGATGAGATTTTAAAATTAGTATGGAGTTCAGCGTTTAGGTTATTGTTTTTTCCTGATGCAAAAAATAGTAAAGTGCCATTAGCTGGGATATTAATATTTGGGAATATCCATTTATTCAACTGCTCTACTTCATCAGACAAGCTATAATGGGATAGGTTAATAGCTAGTGTACCCTCATTGTAAAGTTCTATCCAGTCGCTAGAATTATTGTCTTGGTCAAAAACAGTCTCCTTATTATTAGACATCACCTCATTTATAGTGAGGTCCTGTGAAATTACCGTTAGGTGTAATGCGCAAAGAGAGTACTAGTAAAATCCTCATAGAGTTCGAATAGTATTAAAATGAAAGCTACTCCAATAAAGACGTTTTATTATTTAGTCAAGTTGTGGAAAATATCTTCCAGCTTTTGTTCTTTCATGTTTAGTTGAAGAACAGAGCGGTTATTATGTACTGCAAATTCAAATAATTGGGTTCTTAAATCGTGTTTACTATTGCTGGTTATTTGATACTGATTTTTCCCAATTGATTTTACCTCTAATACATTTTCTAAGCTTTTAAGAGCTGTCTTATCTACCTCTTCATTAAACTCAATATTAATTAAATTTTTGTCACTGCTAAATTCCCGCAGTTCTTCAAATTTTTTTATTGGCTACAATTTCACCTTTATTAATGATGATCACCCTGTCGCAAATAGCTTCTACTTCTTGCATGATATGCGTAGAAAGCATAACCGTTTTCTCTTTTCCTACTTCTTTTATCAAGCTTCTAATTTCAACCAGTTGATTAGGATCTAATCCTGTGGTAGGTTCATCTAATATGAGTACTTCTGGATCGTGAATTAATGCTTGTGCTAAACCAACTCGCTGTCTGTACCCTCTTAGAAAGAGAGCCTACTAGTTTGTGTTTCTCTTTTAATAAGCCCGTTTTCTTTATCATAAGGTCCACTCTGTTGTGACTTACCCCATATATATTAGCCACAAACTCCAAGTATTCGCGTACATACATGTCTAAATACAAAGGGTTATGCTCTGGTAAGTAGCCAATTTTACTCTTTGCTGCTATACTTTCTTCAGCCACATTAAGTCCGCAAATTTTTGCTAAACCATTACTTTGCGGTATATAACCAGTTAAGATTTTCATTAGTGTAGATTTTCCAGCTCCATTAGGACCTAGAAACCCAACAATTCTCTCCTTTTTGAATCTCAAAACTCACTTGTTTAAGTGCTTGTTGATTTCCGTACTGGCTTGCTTACTTTTACTACTTGTATAGACATAGCCACGAAGATAAGTTATTTTGCTGGCTGGATTGAATTGTTTATTGCTCTACTTTTTCTCCCTCTAGCCCTCAAAAAAATAACTTACTAGGTGATGTTACTCATTTTTATAGGATTTATGTTCTTGTAATTAAACGGCTTATAATTTATGTTCTATATTTGATTTAAATGTAATTAATATTGAATTGCGTTTCTCGAGGGGCGAGTAAGTGCAAAAAAGGACTTCAAATTGGAGTCCTTTTTTTTGTGCTTAAATTTATGCGCATATTTCTGTCCTAAAGGATTCATTCTCAAATTCAAATCCTATCTTTGTCCTTATGCAAGGAATGGTCGTAAAATCTACTGGAAGTTGGTATTGTGTTCGCACAAACGATGGTGAATACCACGAATGCCGTATACGCGGGAAGTTCAGAATACAAGGAATTAAAAGTACCAACCCTATTGCTGTAGGAGACTCTGTAGAGCTTTTACAGGAAGGAGACCGACTATTTAATCACCGAAATCCACGAGCGAAAAAACTATATTATTCGCAAGTCGGTTAATCTATCCAAGCAAGTACACATTATTGCTTCTAATATAGATCAGGCTTTTCTTATAGTTACCTTAGCCTCTCCACCTACTTCTGTAGGGTTTATAGATCGATTTTTGGTTACCGCTGAAGCATACCAGATTCCCACAGTAATGGTGTTTAATAAGGTTGATTTATACGACGAATTTGATCGTGAATACCACGATGAAATTGTAGCTATGTACAAGCAAGTGGGCTACGAATGTATAGAAGTTTCGGCCTTAGAACAAACTAATATTAAAGGTGCTTACCGAGAAAATGAAAGATAAAGTAACACTTTTGTCAGGCCATTCTGGTGTGGGGAAGTCTACTTTAGTAAACGTGATTGATCCAGATTTAGATTTAGCCACACAGCACGTTTCCGAAGCACATCAAAAAGGAATGCACAACCACTACTTTTGCCGAAATGTTTGAACTCGATTTCGGAGGTTATATCATCGATACACCTGGGATAAAAGGTTTTGGTTTGGTGGAAATGGAAGAAGCAGAATTGGCTGATTACTTTCCAGATATGAGACGCCTAAAAGGGCAGTGTAAGTTTCATAATTGTAAGCATGTAAACGAGCCTAAATGTGCCGTTAAAGAGGCTGTCGCTACAGATATTATTCATCCCGTTCGCTACGATAGTTATTTAGCTATGTTAGAAGATGATGGGAATCAATATAGAGAATTTAAATACCATAAATGAGAGTTGTATTGCAAAGGGTGTGTAGTGCCTCGGTGAGTATTGATAATGCCTTATATGCAGGGATTAATCATGGCTTACTCGTTTTACTCGGCATTTGCTCTACTGATACTCAAGACGATATTAATTATATATGCTCTAAGATAGCGAAGCTCCGAATTTTTTCTGATTCCGGAGGAAAAAATGAATCTTTCTCTGGTAGATGTTGATGGGGATGTACTTCTAGTTAGCCAGTTTACCTTGTTTTCTAGTACTAAAAAAGGAAATCGCCCTTCCTTTATAAAAGCGGCAAAGCCCGAAATTGCCATTCCTTTGTACAATTTATTTATAAGCTCTTTAGAACGTAAGCTCGACAAAAAAATAGCTACCGGTGTTTTCGGTGCCGATATGAAGGTGCAGTTAATAAATGATGGACCTGTAACGATACATTTAGATTCAAAAAATAAAGACTAATGGACTTAAAGGAATTACAAGCTAAGGTAGATTCTTGGATTAAGAAATACGGTGTTCGTTATTTTAACGAGCTAACCAATATGGCTATTCTTGCCGAAGAGGTTGGAGAGGTAGCACGTATAATGTCTCGTAGGTATGGGGAGCAGTCTGAAAAACAGTCCGATAAAAATAAAGACTTGGCCGACGAGTTGAGCCGATGTGTTGTTTGTGCTTACTTGTATCGCCAATCAAACGGGGGTAGATCTAGAAGAGGCTATGAATAAGAATTTTGAAAAGAAAACTAAAAGAGACCATTCTCGACATGTAGAGAACAAGAAACTCAGTTAATATAAAGCACAAAAAAAAAAAGGCTATTTCGTAAGAAATAGCCTTTTTTTTATGATAGAGTTAAAAATTACTCAGCGAAGGGAACAACGCTTACGTAAGATCTATTGTTTCTCTTTTTCTTGAACTGGATACTTCCGTCACATAAAGCAAATAAAGTATGGTCTTTTCCCATACCTACATTTTCACCTGGATTGTGAGTTGTACCTCTTTGTCTAACGATGATGTTACCAGCAACTGCTAATTGTCCACCGAAAATTTTAATTCCTAGTCTTTTCGATTCCGATTCACGACCGTTTTTCGAACTACCTACACCTTTCTTATGGAGCCATGGTTCTAGTTTTTTTGGTTTATAATTAAGCTTCTGTTGATTCAGCTTTAGGAGCCGCTTTTTTAGCTGCTGCTTTCTTAGTGATAGTTCCGATAGTGATCGATGTTAGATACTGACGGTGACCATTTTTCACTGTATAGCCTTTTCTTCTTTTCTTCTTGAAGACAATTACCTTGTCTCCTTTTAGGTGGCTCTCAATTTTGGCTGAGACTTTTGCACCTTTTATAGCTGGGGCGCCAACTGTTACTTTACCACCATCCTCAATTAAAAGAACCTTATCGAAAGTAACTTTCGATCCTTCTTCACCTTCAAGACGGTTGACAAAGATACGTTGATCTTTTTCAACTTTGTATTGATGCCCTGCTATCTCTACAATTGCGTACATCTATGCTATGTTTGGTTATTAATATACTAATTTGGTCTGCAAAATTACATAATTTATTGGAACTACCAAAGGACGCTATGCTCTTTTATTTACTAGGTAAACACCAGCAAGGATTATAGAAAAGCCGAATAAGTGGTGTAGGGTTATTTGTTCTTTATCTAATACCCCCCATAAGATAGCTACAATAGGTATTATATAGGTACAGGATGTAGCAAAAAGCGCACCAGTCATTTTTATTAATTTATTAAATACGAT
>CBCYMK010000007.1:0-25127 GCA_965183875.1 Flavobacteriales bacterium
TAAATACCCTAATTCTTGGCACTACAACCATATGTTAGACCCAGAGTCTATGTCTCCAGGCTCTATAATGCCACCCTATCCGTGGATGTTTGAAGATGCTTTGAGTACTAAATACACAAAGTCTAAAATTAAAGCGATGATAAAATTAGGAGTTCCTTATACAGATGAGGAATATAAAAATGCTGTAGCTGACTTAAATTCTCAAGCGATAGATATTGCTGCGGACCTAAATACAGATCCTAATATTTCGATAAAAAGTGATAAGGAAATTGTAGCCTTAATAGCTTATCTCCAACGCCTGGGAACAGACATTAAAAACTAGAACTATGTTGAAGTTTATAAAAGGACATATGGCAAGCATTTCGGGTATTGAGATATACCCACTTGTTTCCCTTAGTATATTTTTTGGATTCTTTGTGTTAATGGCTGTATACCTGAGCTATAAGAAAAAGGATTACTACGATAAAATGAGCGCATTTCCATTAGATAAAAATGACTAATATGAAAAAGCAAACGAAACAAACCTTCTTATTCCTAAGCTTACTTTTAGGAAACAAAGCATTTGCATTAAGTTCTCAAGATTATCAGAATTTAACAAGTCCGAGTACTCTGTTATTCATTGCTGTACTAGCAACTTTATTAGGTGTTTTATTAATCCTTCCATCGGTAATTGAAACACTATTGAAACTAGTGAAAAATAATAAATCTAAAACCCTTTTATTGGGTGGTGTACTTCTCACGCAAACAGCAAGAGCCGAAGTTTTAAACGCTTCGTTTTATCAAGACTTAGGGTTGTATGATATTATTCTTTTTGTAGCTGTTTCCATTTTCTTGCTCGCCATTATTACTCAATTAAGAGTTATTATTAGACTTAAAAATGAGTTGAATAAACCCAATACTTTTGGAACTAAGAAATCGGTTTTAGACATTTTCCTTTCTAAATTCTCTGATGGTGAAACTGCTGGAGAAGAAAGCGATTTAATGCTCGATCATGACTACGACGGAATTAAGGAATTAGATAATAATTTACCAACCTGGTGGATTTATGGATTCTATTTATCCATCGTATTTGCTATAGTCTATTTAGGACATTACCATGTGTTTAATACAGGTGATTTAATGATTGCAGAATATGAAAATGAATTGGTAAACGCTCAGGAATTACTTGAGAAAAAACAAGCTACTGGAGCAATAGTACTTATAGATGAATCAAATGTAGAATTACTTACTGATGCAGCTAGTTTAGATAAGGGTTCGAAATTATACAAATCTATGTGTGCTGCCTGTCATGCTAATGAAGGACAAGGATTGGTAGGTCCAAATTTAACCGATAATTACTGGGTGCATGGAGGAGAATTTTCTGAAGTCTTTAGTACGATTAAATATGGAGTTCCCGAAAAGGGGATGATTGCTTGGAAATCACAATTAAGCCCAACTCAAATACAAAATGTAAGTAGTTATATAATGAGCTTAAAAGGTACTAATCCACCCAATGCAAAAGCGCCAGAAGGTGTATTAGTAGAATAATTATTATAATCCCTAGTAAGAAATTACTAGGGATATTTTTTAGCTGATAAAATGAAACACAACCAAGATAAAGATCATTTTAGAGACAGTATAGGAACCATTAACGAAGAAGGTAAACGACAGTTTATTCACCCTCAAAAGCCTAAAGGAAAGCTCTACGAGTGGCGTAAAATTGTAAGTTATATTCTTATTAGTTTGTTATTCTTAGGTCCATGGATAAAGTGGAATAACCATCCCTTATTCCTTTTTAATCTATTAGAACGCAAGTTTATTTTATTTGGCTCAGTCTTTTGGCCACAAGATTTTCATCTGTTCTTCTTAGCGATGATATGCTTGGTATTGTTTGTTACCCTCTTTACCGTAATATATGGTAGGATATGGTGCGGTTGGATTTGTCCACAGACCATTTTCCTAGAAATGATTTTTAGAAGAATAGAATACCTTATTGATGGTGATAAAGGGCAACAAATAAGATTAGATAAACAAGCTTGGGACAGAAATAAAATTTTTAAACGCCTCTTTAAGGGGATTGTGTTTTATATCATTTCATTTTTTATTGCCAATACCTTTTTAGCTTATATAATTGGTGTAGACGAGCTCATGGATATCATTACTAGTCCACCAGCTGAGCATAGTGTAGGTTTACTGCTAATTCTCTTGTTTACAACGGTATTTTATTTTGTGTTTGCTTGGTTTAGAGAGCAAGCCTGTATTGTTGTGTGTCCGTACGGTAGACTTCAAGGGGTATTGCTGGATCAAAACTCCATTCAGGTTTCCTACGATTATACTCGTGGCGAAAATAGAGGGAAGTTTAGAAAAAATGAGAGTAGAAATGAACTTAATAAAGGTGATTGCATAGATTGTAGTTTATGCGTAGCAGTATGTCCTACTGGAATAGACATTCGCAATGGATCGCAGATGGAATGCGTAAACTGTACTGCTTGTATAGATGCCTGCGATTCTATTATGGATCGGGTTAAGCTACCAAAAGGACTTATACGCTATGCATCAGATAGTAATATTTCTAAAGGCGAAAAGTTTAGATTCGACAATAGGATGAAGTCATATACCGCCGTACTTATTGTCTTAGCTCTAGTACTTACGGGTTTATTATTTACACGCTCTAGTGTGGATACAAGTTTGTTAAGAGTGCCGGGGAGACTATACCATAAACACGATAATAGTGAGATAAGTAATTTGTATAACTACAAAGTACTCAACAAAAGTCAAGATTCTATACCCTTGTATTTTAAACTACTCTCTCCAGCTGGAGAAATAAAGCTTGTGGGGAATAATAAACTTGTAGTCAATGCAGAATCTACATCACAAGGAACTCTTTTTATTTATATCAATGAAGAAGATTTAAAGAGTCGTAAAACAATAATTAAAGTTGGTGTATACCAAAACGACCAACTATTAGAGAAAGTAAAAACCACCTTCAACGGACCAATAAAATAGCCATGAAACTAAACTGGGGAAAAGCCATTATACTCGTATTCATCATCTTTATTAGCTTTATTGTCTATATAGTTAAGGGTAGTATGAATGCTAAAATTGATTTAGTAACAGAGAATTACTACAAAAAGGAATTGCAGTATCAAGAAACAATTAACAAGTTGGTTAATGCAGACTCCTTGCACGACAAAATTAATTTGCAGTTTACTGCTACAGAACTAGCTATTACTTTACCTAGTTCCCTAAACGGGAATTTATGTACAGGTGAGGTTTATTTTTATAGACCTTCAGATAAAACATTAGACAAGCTATTTCCTGTAGAAACAAGTACTGCTAAAATTATACTTCCTAATACATTTTTAAGTAAAGGTAAATGGAAAGTAATCATAACTCTTTCTTCGGAAGGTGTAGCGTATCAGTTTAACGAAATTCTCTTTTTATGATGTATTTCCTAAGCGCCTTATTACTTGGTATGTTAAGTAGTATTCACTGTATTGGTATGTGTGGTCCTATAGCGGTATTGATAAAGCAAAACACTAAAAGTGCTGGTGTTTTGCCCAATTACCATATTGGTAGATTGCTGGGATACAGCTTATTGGGTTTATTGTTTAGTGTTTTTGGGAAAGGCTTGTCTATTGCAGGTGTACAACAACAATTATCTATCGTGGTTGGTATTTTTATGATTGTTACTGTGCTCATACCGGCTCTCCAAAAAAGAAGTAAGCAATTGGAATATGGGCTTTTCCCATACCATCGGAAATTAAAAGAATTGTTTGCCAGAAACTTAGGAGTTGGAATGCCTAGAAATAGGTTCGTGATAGGACTCTTAAATAGTTTGTTGCCTTGCGGAATGATATACTTAGCCTTGGTAGGAGCTTTAAATTCTACCGAAATTTGGAAGGGTAGCATGTTTATGTTTTTGTTTGGTATTGGTACGCTCCCCCTCTTTTCTATATTACTTTATACTCAAGACTCTATAAAATCTCCTGCTTTTAAAACTGCGATGAATAAGGCACAATCGATATTGGTATTGATGATGGGAATTGCTCTTGTGGTAAGAGGGAGTGGATTAGGACTTCATATAAGCCCGAGTTTTGGATCCTTAAGTATCGCCACATTCAAAGCCTGTTTTACACCCTTTTAATTATGAATACAATTAGAGTAACCAAAGAATTTAATTTTGAAATGTCTCATGCACTGCATAATTACGATGGCTTGTGTAAAAATATCCATGGACATTCATACAAACTTTTTGTTTGTTTGAAAGGAAATCCTAAGAATCAGGGAAACCATCCCAAAGACGGCATGTTAATCGACTTCAAGCAACTGAAAGAGAAAGTAAATGAAATTATTGTTCTCCCTTTCGACCATGCATTAGTATTGAGTAAAAAAGATCGTTTGGCACAACTTAACTTAGAAGAGAAAACCAAAACCATACTGTTTGACTTTCAGCCAACTTGCGAAAATTTATGTATTTATTTCGCTAAATTATTGCAGTCAGAATTCGAAGAGGGAATAAGTTTAGAATATTTGAAGCTGTATGAAACAGAAAGCTCCTTTACCGAATGGTTCGCTTCGGATCAATAGTTGAAAAAACAAAACCGAAAAGAATAATCTTTTCGGTTTTTTTATGCCTTGTACTCAACCAAATAGAAGGCATTACACAAGTTATAAAATAATATTGTTGTTCTTATAGGAGGAGTGTAATTTGGTGATAAATTTAGCTACTCACTATTACAACTATCACTTATATCGTTTTACTAAAAATTTGTTTTTTTGGATTGGCACTTTTGAGATGAATATCGAAAGCCATACAGATATTTCTAATAAACGGCCTTCCCTTTTTGGTTATATGAAGTTCATTATCAAGTCTAATTATTAACCCATCTTTTTCCATCTCTTCAAGTTCTACAAGTGCCTTTTGAATTTTTTGTTCAACAGCTCCAACTTCCCAAGTAGCTTTAAGGTTGCACATCAGATCTAAAATCAACTTTCTAATAAATAAATCTTCTTCACTTAAAATATGCCCTTTGGCTATCGGAAATTCATTTGCATCAATTTTCATTTTATAGGCACTTAGACTTTTGGTGTTTTGAGCAAAACAAGACCATGAATCACTTATTGAGGAAGGCCCGAGACCAATCATTAAACCGGTTTTCTGAGTAGTGTATCCCATAAAATTTCTATGTAAGACCCCATTTTGCATAGCTTCAAAAAGTTCATCTTTAGGAAGCGCAAAATGATCCATTCCAATTTCTACATATCCTGATTCTAAAAATAAATCTTTTCCAAGTTCATAAAGTGCTCTTTTCTCATCGTTAGCAGGCAAATCCTTTTCGCTAAATTTTCTTTGTGTTGGCATAATCCAAGGTACATGAGCATAAGAATAAAACGCAATTCTATCAGGTTTAAGCTTATTAGATAATTCAATTGTATGTTTTACACTTTTTAATGATTGTAGTGGTAAACCATAAATTAGGTCGAAATTTATAGAGGTATACCCTATCGCTCTTGCATTATTCACCACTTCTTCAACCATTTTAAATGGCTGTATACGATTAACAATTTCTTGTACGGTAGGATCGAAATCTTGTATGCCCAAACTAATGCGTCTAAAACCTAAATCGAATAGAGTTTGCAGGTGATCAATAGAGGTACTTTTAGGATGTCCTTCAAAACTAAAAGTATAGTCTTTTGCTAGGGTCGATTTATTCAGAATTCCTTCTACAAGAAGCCTTAAGTTTGAAGGGCTAAAATAAGTTGGTGTTCCACCCCCCAAATGTATCTCTTTTATTAGTGGTACTTCATCAAAAAGATCAAGATATAAGTTCCATTCTTTCAGTAAGTAAGAAATATAGGGCTCCTCTACTTTATGGTTTTTACTTATGCTTGTATGGCAACCACAATAGGAACACATACTCTCACAATATAGTAGGTGAATATATATACTTAATCCCTCTTTAGAATTACTATAACTAAACGCCTTTTTAGTTTGATTTCCCCATTGTTCTACAGTTGGTGAATTCGTCCAATAGGGTACAGTTGGATAGCTGGTATAACGTGGTCCCGGAACATTGTACTTCTTAACAAGATTTGTTGGCATATCTAGATTCTATTTCCACAAAATTAGAGCACATAGTAATGGATAGCTATGATATATATCAACTAATTAGTATGTATTTAGTTGCCTGTTTGATTCGAGAAATAGAAACTATTACTGCACTATGAATCGTGAAAACCAGTCCTTAAATTTTACAAATAAATATGCACATAAATTCCTATATTTGCTACACGAAAAAAATGATTATACCCTAAGATGGAAGAAACGAACCTAACGAATCAAGTTGACGATAATACAACTATCGAAACGAGTACGCCAGTACAACCAGCAGAGACTGTTGAACATGTTGATATGGCAACGTACAACAACCTTGATACGGAAAACCTAATAGCAGCTGTAAAATCTCTTGTAGATACGGCTCCTATTCAAAGTATTAAAGCTCAAATAGACGAGGCTAAAAAAACATTCTACGATCGTAGTAATGAAGCTTATAAAGTCGCTTTAGAAAAATTCAAATCTGAATCTGAAAAGGTAGAAGGTGAAGAAGCTGAAGAGTTTGAGTTTATTTTCCCTTTAACAAGCAATTTTAAAGCTGTTATGGAAACGTATAGAACACGTAGAAATGCGTTTTATGCTGACCAAGAGAAACAAATGACTTCTAACTTAAAAATCAAGCTTGACTTAATTGAAGAGTTAAAAGGATTGTTGAATACTGAGGAAAAGATGAAAGTTACCTTTGAGCATTTTAAAGATATACAGCTACGTTGGAAAGCTGTAGGTCAAGTGCCAAAAACAGACCTCAACAATTTGTGGCAAACCTACCATCACCACGTTGAAAATTTCTTTGATTATTTAAGAATCAATAACGACTTAAGAGATATAGAGTTTAAGAGAAACTTAGATCTTAAAATTGCACTTTGTGAGAAAGCAGAAATCGTTGCTGAAGAAGAAAATTTAGACGCTGCCTTTACGGTACTTCAAGAACTACATGAGTCATGGAAAGAAGTGGGTCCTGTAGGAAGAGAACATAGAGAATCTGTTTGGGACCGTTTCCAGGTATCTACAAAGATAGTACACAAAAGACGCAATGACTTTTACGAAAAACGAAAAGAGTCTTTCGAAGATAATTTTAAAGCTAAGATGGCTATTTGTGATCTTGTAGAAAATATTGACTACAGTGAGCTTACACATCATAATAAATGGCAAAAACAATCTGATCTTATTAATGTTTTAAGAGAAGATTGGAAAAAAGTAGGTCCTATAAGTCGTGAGCAAAACGATACTTCATGGACGCGTTTTATGGAGCTGATAAAAGCATTCAACGTTAAGAAAAACGATTTCTATAGAGCGCTAAAAAAAGGTCAAAAAGACAATTTGGCAATTAAACAACAAATTGTTGAAAATGCCGAAGCTCTTGCTGCAAGTACAGACTGGCAAGAAACCTCTAACCTTCTTAAAAGGCTACAAAGTGATTGGAAGAAATCTGGTATGGCTCCAAAAAAGGAAGCTGATGCATTGTGGGCTAGACTGAGAACAGCTTGTAATTCATTCTTCGATAATTTGAAGAAACAACACGAAGAACAAGATAAGGAGTATGAAGGGAACTTAGTGGTAAAGCAAGATTTCTTAAAAGAAGTGGAAGCTTATAAACCTCAAGGCGATACGAAGAAAGATGTTGAAACAATAAAAGGTTTCATCAACTCTTGGAAAGAAATGGGTAGAGTACCTCGCAAGAATGTAAAAGCTATAGAAAGTACTTTCCGTGGATTAATTGATGCCTATTTTGAGCAATTAGACATGGATAAGGCAGAAAAAAGAGATATTCAATTTAAGACTAAAATGGAAGCTTTAGTAGCTGAAGGTGACGAGTCTAAATTAAATGATGAGTTGTATAGAATGCAACAGTCAGAAAAGAAATGTAAAGAAGAACTTACACTTCTTGAAAATAATATCAGCTTCTTTAAAAATGCTAAAGATGATAACCCACTACTAAAAGAAGTGCGTAAAAACATCGCTAGACAAAAAGAGAAATTTGAGGAAATTAAATCTCGAATGACTTATTTAAGAAGTTTATAAATCTATTAAGGCATTCCAAACGGGATGCCTTTTTTTTCTACCTATACTATGGATTTCGAACTCGTTTCAGAATTTAAACCTACTGGTGATCAACCACAGGCTATACAGAAAATTGTTGATGGACTAGAGCAAGGCCTACCCTACCAAACACTTCAAGGTGTTACCGGGTCTGGAAAGACTTTTACTATGGCTAACGTAGTAAAAGAAGTTAATAAACCTACTTTAGTACTGTGTCATAATAAAACTCTTGCAGCACAATTGTATGGAGAATTTAAACAGTTCTTCCCTAATAATGCGGTAGAATATTTTGTTTCGTATTACGACTATTACCAACCTGAAGCTTATATACCACATTCTGGAATTTATATTGAAAAAGATTTATCGGTTAATGAGGAGATTGAAAAACTTAGATTAAGTACTTCTTCAGCCCTACTTTCTGGGAGACGTGATGTAATCGTTATCTCATCAGTATCATGTATTTACGGTATTGGTAACCCCGAAGAATTCAGTAAAAATGTAGTTGAATTAAAAGAGGGACAAAAAATAAACCGTCAGGAATTACTATTGTCTTTAGTAGCCTCTTTATACTCTAGAACAGAAACCCAATTAGAACGTGGACAGTTTAGAGTAAAAGGTGACTGTGTAGATATATTTCCTGGTTATTCTGATTTCGGATTGCGTATACTCTTTTGGGATAATGAAATTGAAGCTTTAGAATCGTTTGATCCTATAAGTGGTCAGAGGATAGATAAATTTGCTGATTTACGTATCTACCCAGCAAATATATTTGTGACTTCTAAAGACCGATTAGACGTAGCTAAACACGCTATTAAAACGGATTTAATAAAGCAGGTTGACTATTTTAAAGAAATTGGAAAGCACTTAGAGGCAAAACGCTTAGAAGAGCGTGTTAATTTCGATTTAGAAATGATTCAGGAATTGGGATATTGCTCAGGTATAGAGAATTATTCTAGATATCTAGACGGTAGAGATGAAGGATCGAGGCCTTTCTGTTTGATTGATTATTTCCCAGATGACTTTATGTTGTTTGTAGATGAGAGTCATGTTACCTTATCGCAGGTAAAAGCGATGTATGGGGGCGATAGATCGAGAAAAGAAAATTTAGTAGAATATGGTTTCCGTTTACCTGCTGCCATGGATAATAGACCCTT
Source organism: Flavobacteriales bacterium (assembly GCA_965183875.1). GTDB lineage: Bacteria > Bacteroidota > Bacteroidia > Flavobacteriales > UBA7430 > UBA6772. The sequence continues at coordinate 9,292 of CBCYMK010000007.1, forward strand.
GAAATTTGAGGAATTTGAATCGGTTGTTCCCCAAGCAGTATTCGTAAGTGCTACTCCTGCAGACTATGAGTTAGAACGATCTGAAGGAGTTATAGTAGAACAGATTATTAGACCTACTGGACTCTTAGATCCAATCATTGAAATTCGTCCATCACAAAATCAAATTGATGATTTATTAGCTGAGATTAATTTACGTGTAGAAGAAGATGAAAGAATATTAGTGACTACACTTACAAAACGAATGGCTGAAGAATTAACGATTTACCTAACTAAATACGGAGTTCGTTGTAGGTATGTCCATTCTGATGTAGATACACTGGAACGGGTAGAAATTATGCGCGATCTACGGCTCGGGATGTTTGATGTTCTTATAGGTGTGAATTTATTAAGAGAAGGCTTGGATTTACCAGAGGTATCGTTGGTAGCAATATTAGATGCCGATAAGGAAGGTTTCCTTAGGTCGCAGCGTTCCCTTACACAAACTGTAGGTAGAGCAGCTAGACACGAAAAAGGTAAAGCAATATTTTATGCAGATAAAATAACCAATTCTATGCAGCTAACTATGGATGATACCGACCGTAAGCGTAGTATACAGATGAAATACAATACAGATAATAATATAATTCCTTACGCTAATAAGAAATCGAAGGCTAGTATATTAGAGCAAAGCTCAGTTATTGGTAACGGTTATAAAGCAGTAGAGCCAGACCTTACACTAGAAGTTGCAGAGGAGGAAATTAAATATCTTACAGAAGAAAACAAACGTAAGAAAATAGGTGATATTAGAAGAGCTATGGAAAAGGCAGCCAAAGACCTGAATTTCATGGAAGCTGCAAGATTAAGAGATGAACTAAAGAAATTTAATAAATAGGTTTGGTTTCATGAAGTGTAAACTATTTATTTTGAGTGTTTTGTATTATGAGAAATAATTTTTAAATTCGAGGGGGTGTAGTTTATTGCTCACTAATAATCTTAAAAATATATCTTATGAAAATCTCTTCTATCAAATTAATAGGCTCTATGGTAGAGGTGCAAGAAATGATCGTTATGGAATAACTATTTATATCATCTACAAAAAACAACAAGTATTAAATATGGTACTCAAAATTTTAACTTATGAAAAATCTATTTAGATTAGTATTTATCTTAATTAGTATTTCGGTGATTTCTTGTACAGAAGCTCCAATAGTAGAAAATGAACAAGTAAGTTTAGCCGGAAATTGGAAATTTATTGCTGCTGAGAATCATGACACTAACAATGTAATAACTTATAGTGAATTAATTTATGAACCTATTTACCTTAGTTTTAATGAAACTGATGACAACAATAACTTGTATATTTCTACACAAATGGGCTCCTATCATGTATCCTATATGTATGAGTCAGACACTTCAGTTCGATTAAATAATTCATCTACTAACATACTACTCTGTGGGACTGGGATGTTCTTTTCTTTTTGGGATCAAAAGATGTTGATTTTTTTTAAAGACAACACAAGCTATAATTTCGAACTCCAAGACAACACATTAAGAATATATTACGAGGATGATATGAAAAGTATATTACTTGAGTTTGTAGAATAATTAAAACAGTAGACAGAAGTAAGTAGTCAGAATTCAATTAGTAATCGACAATTACCCTAGTCTTTATCGACCTTTTGACCCTAAGGCATATTTGACGTTAAAAACACACAGATATTCACAGAGAAAGATCATTTTCAAATCATTAGTCTTCATTATAACTATCATTCATTATTAATTAATCATTACAGAACTACTTTTCCCAATCAACTCTATTGAGGAATTTTTTCATCTGCTTTAAATTACCAATTTCATATCTAAAGGAACCTGTTTTACTGGAGCCTTTTATACTAGACAAACGCATAGGAGAGCTCACTATATAATTATTAAACTCCCTATTAGAACTTATCATTTTCATTACACCACGTCTGTAGTTGATATAGTAATAGTTTTTAGCTGAAATCTGAATATAGATGTTTATTTCATCTCCTAAGGCATGTGGTCTAAACTCTACAATACCACTCATCATTCGATCAATCTTCCGACCATTAATATTTCCTACAGGTATTTTTTGTGGAGAAATAAAAGAAGCTGATTTTTTATTCCATTCCATTGACAATTGAGGGAAATAAAAAGTATGTTCCAATTCTGAAGGAAGGAATCGTCTACCCTTTTTCTTTTTACGGTTGTATTTTCTAAGTTGCTTCTTACCTATTAAATCGGCTAACATTCGTTGATGTAATGCAGAAGACTGATTAACCTTTTCTGAAAGTGTAGATCTTTTAATTTTCTTATATAGCAATTTCGCAGCCTTGCGATGAACTAAGAAATCGAGGCCTAGATCAATTTTACCATGAATTGTTTGTTCAGTAAAATTGGCAAATAATGAGCCGTAGGCATCCATCTTTAATAAACCAGCATCCACTCCTAAATTGAGTTTACCTTCACTATAGAGGGTACATTCTTCAGGATTATAAACCGCTAAGTTTCCTGGTTCATTTCTATCTGCTATCTTTTCTTGAGAGCCAATTATATAAACCCAATCACTATCATCGAAATTTACAAAACCTGTAACTCCTAATGCTTCGTAATCGTTTACGTGTTTTGGACCACTTAAAAATGCAGGATAACAAACTGTAGGAGCATGACTAATCATTATTCCTGCGTGCCATTGCTGCCTATCTGTTAAGCGAACATCAGGATTTAAATCAATAAAGACCTCCTCTGGATTTACTTCGTCTATAAATGGAATCCAAGCTCTGTTTAAAGCATCGCAAGCTAAATGTACTCTAGTATAACCATCAAATGTTAAAAAGTCTTTAGAGCTGTCTAAAACAACCTTTCCTTTAAATCCAAAATAGGGATCTAAATGGAAGTCATCTTCTTCACTTATATAAGCTATACCAGTTACTATATCACCTTTTTTCTCTAGCGAAGAAAAATGAATAGCTTGTATCTCTCCTTCTAAGTCTATATAATCGAAGCTTGCAGAACCGGTAAACCTACCCGCATTTTGGATATCTAATTCAGCATTATAAAAATTATACTCTGTTTGGGTCTGAGAATCTACCCAGAAATAAGCATTGTGTAAACGTTCAATTTTCCCATTTGGGAGAATGGTTACTGTTGAAGAGTCAGGTTCTATAGTTACTGGGTCCATTCTAATTTCAGAAACTCCAGCAACCTCTAATTCGTATGTGTTTAGGTCATAGACAGCATCGGAAGCATAAAACTGTAAAGAGTCTTGGTATTTATCTACCGAAACCAACCAGGCATCTTCTGTAGAGAACTGAGAAAACAATAAAGATTTATTGGCTCTATCCCACTCCATTAATTCAAAGTAGAGGTGGTATTTATTTTTACGCAATTCAAAATGTGCCGAATCTGTTAATGTTTCAAAAGAACCAAAATCGTCTTCAAAACTCATAGCTGAATAGAGTTCATCTGCTTTAATAATTTTTTCACCAGCTTCAATATCAAACAGATTAAACTGCGAATGGTCAGCAGTAAAGTCTTGACTTTGTAAGATAAACTCTTCAGAAACAGAAATAGCATTCTCGTAATAGAACTCACCAGATGCGGTTAATACCTTAGGACTTAAGGTCATAGAGCCATCAAATTCGTAATTCTGTTTATAGCTCGTATAAAAGATATCTCTGTTCCACGATTGAAACTGATCATCAAAAGCTCTCCAGTCTATACTGGCATCGTCTACATGTGTAACAGGGCAATTAGTAGGACTCTCTTGTTCATAGATATGGTGAGAATCTGCATGTGCTAGTGCTCTATACGGGTAAAAGAAAATAGAATCTGTAGTGGTCACAGAGTTTAAATAGTAAATTGTTCCCTCGCCACTCAATCCTTTATTATCAAGATAAAGATGATTTGTAAACTCTCCTCTTCCCTGGTAAGTTCGGTATTTAGAAGGGATACGGTGAGAGAAACTCAATTCTAAATTGGCATTCAAACGCATGGTATCTCTAAAATCAGGAAATATAGTAGGCGCATTTAAATTCCCAGGAAATTCTAGACTTTCAGTACTTATAGTTAAAAGAGAGTCCAGCTGAAAAGGATCAGCTTTAAAAGAGAATAAATCTCTACTATACACTCCTTTTTTAATTTTGTCGTAGTATATATAAGAGTCTTCGTAGCTGTGAAGTTTAGGGTAATCAGCCCTGTCTACTAGACCTGATTTATTCATCGGTGCATCTATATAGAGCTTACCTACTAAATCGGAAATAACCGTTTTTACTGTCCAATCAACCGGGAAACCCTGTTTGTCGACCACTCCTGAAGGGATAGAATACTGAAGGGAGTCAATCTTATTAAGTTCAACTTCAAATGGATCGTATACAAAATCCATCTGCTTACCAAAAAGGGCAAAACTTCCTGTTTGCACAATACCGTCGAAGGTAAAGTCTCTATTCTTATGAACTACTAAATCACCATCATAAGGAAATATGGCTACTTTATTAGAGTCGGATAACTCTACTATATTAACTCCAGAAACAGCTAAGTCACCCGATTCAAGATCCATTATTGCTGCAGGTAAAGTTTCAGCTCTAGAAACCATCTTTAAACCGTCGTAATCTCTTTTTTCTAGTCGTGCTTCCAAAAAGTGAAACAACTTATCTTTTATATGTATTTGATTAAGGTCTGTATCAAAATCTACAAATCCAAGTATGGCAAAATCACTCATTAAGCCACTGGCATCCACTAAGGAATAAGAATAATATTTTGCTATTTCACTAATTAAAAATTTCTTTTCTCCTTTATTGTCTCTCGACATAGAACGCAAAATAAATGCAGGGTGTCTACTATTCATTGTAGCTAAATCCTGGTACCGCGATTCATTATAAAAGTTATAAGATTCTAATAAAGCTGGGTTTCTAGCAGGGCCTTTATCATTAGAAAATAGAATCTTAGCTGAATCTTTCTGCCAAGACATTCTATCAAAATAGCAGTCTAATTGATGAAAGGAGCTACGAATGGGACTTCTACCCAATGACTCTTGTATCCTTTGAAAATTTAGAGTTTGTAAGCTATCGGAATAAACAAGCTTTACTTGTGGATGAACTATAGAATCTAACTTCCATGAGATATGAATATTCGACTTCTCGGAATAAATCCTACGATTTTCCATTCTAAAGCGTTTTGCATTAGCACGTATAAAAGGGATATCATTATTATAAAAAGTAAGTTTTATGTCTTCTTGGTTTTTCCCAAATAGAAACATTCGTTTACCTCTTAATTCAAGACATCCTTGAGCATCAACATCTTTAAATAAATCGTAAAAGTAAATTTGGCTCTTATCTGAGATAAACCCTGGGTAAATTGCACCTTTTCGATCCGGACTATTACTCAGCCCATCGTAATACCTTCCTACTAAACGTTCTTCATCATATTGAAGTCTTCCTTGAAGAAGTGCATTTTTGGCCTCAAAATAATTCTTTCGTAGATCTACAGAATAAGTATCTAGTTCTACCCAAACAGAATCTTCTGGAATAGCGTGTTTTGTCCAATCACATCTTCCTCCTTTACCAATCCATTTATGGCCTAATAAATCTACATAGCCCTGAGTCATATCTATTTTGATAGTATCAGATCTAGAAACACAGTAAAGTTTTATATAATCTGAAGAAATACGAGGAACAGAATCGTAGGTAAAGAATAGGTCACCTTCGGCTAGTTTCCATTTAAAGCTACTTCCAGCATGTAATACACTATCTACTAGAGCGTCAGAACAATAACGGATATACGACTTTGCCGTTTTATGTTTTAAGCTAGAAATATAATCAACCGAAACAGCTAGGAAATTATCTAAGCTCTCGTCATTTAATTCTCCTGCTCCATAGTGATTTAAAAGTCTAAATAAGTCAAAGAAATCTGCAGCGTCGTTAAATCGTTTTCTACGCAGTTGTTCAACTAACCTATAGATATGTTCTTCTTTACCCTCATCGAAACTAGCATTATTAAAATACCTTAAAAATTGTGTTCCTGTACGTTTGTGCTCTTTAAAAATATTATCGTTAACATCTTCTTTTAACTCACTTACAAAGGCTGTTCTACTCCAGTCCTCTTGGGCGAAAGAAAGCCCTATAAATAGAATACTGAAAGCTAAAAGAAAACGTAGTTGCATAGAGTTGTAAAAGTAATCTATTTTATATTTCTAATTCCTTCGTAAACAACTACACTTACAGCGTTGGCTAGATTTATACTACGTACATGTTCGCTAAAAAGTGGAATTTTATAAGTCTTATCAATATTTTGCTCTATAATTTCTTTTGGTAAGCCTTTAGATTCTTTACCAAAGATTAAGAATAAATCATCTTGATAATCTGCAGCCCAGTAATCTTGTGCTCCATGGCTGGAAAAATAGATCATTTTCTTGTCTGCATTTTTAGAATAAAACTCTTCTATGCTCTCGTAAATAGTGAGTGAAATATGCTTCCAATAATCTAAACCTGCACGTTTTACTCTAGAATCATCTAATTGAAACCCGAAAGGTTTTACCAGGTGTAAATTAGCACCTGAAGCCAAACTTAATCGACCAATATTACCAGTATTATTAGGGATTTCAGGTTCAAAAAGAACAATGTTGAGAGCCATTATTATTTTTTCTTTTTACTTTTTCTATTCATAATAATATCTCCCCTAGTCTGAGATTTCTTGTATTTCTTAGCCAATTTAGCTCTGTAAGAACCACCTGTATTAACCTGTTTATTCTTGTCACTTTTCTCATGAAATCCAGAATTACGAACCTTTGTTTCGGTACTACGGTTTTTACTAATCTTCGCTACATCTCTTTCCTCTGGTAAGAGTTGTTCATTTTCAATTACATCTAAAGGGAAATCAATTTGTGGAATTTCATAATCCATTAAAGACTGAATAGAATTTTTAGAAACTTCTTCTTTATCGGTATAGAATAAAACGGAATTCCCTTTTTCTTCAGCCCTACCCGTACGACCTATACGGTGCATATAGTTTTCTGCAAACACAGGAGTATTGAAATTTATAACGTGAGAGATTTTATCTAAATCTAATCCACGAGCCATTACATCGGTAGAAACTAGAATTCTATTCTCACCTTCATCAAACTGTTTAATAGAACGTATACGGTAGTTTTGAGTTTTGTTAGAGTGTATTACGCATAACTCAGATGCATATTGTTCTTCTAAAAATTCAAACACCATATCGGCGTGTTTTTTATTTGGTACAAATACCAAAACCTTACTATATAACTCTTTGTCTAGTAAAAGGTGTTCCAGTAGGTTAAGTTTGGTGTAAAAGTTACGTACTCTATAACATTCCTGAGAGATATTATTTAGCGGTGTACCACTTACAGCAATTGAAATCTTTTTAGGCTTTATGAAATAGTTGTCGATAAGCGCATCAACATCTTCGGTCATGGTAGCAGAGAACATAATATTTTGTCTGCGTTCCGGTAATATGGAAAAGATATTAGCCAATTGAATTCTAAAACCAAGGTCTAACATCACATCAACCTCATCAATAACCAATTGTTTAACTGTTTTAAGTTGAAGAGCTCTAGCAGCTGCTAAATCATATAATCTACCAGGTGTAGCCACAACTACATCAACTCCCTGAGCACAAGCCTTTTTCTGTGTATTTATGTTGGTTCCACCATAAACCCCTAATACACGAAGGTTCATATATTTTGAAAACTCATTAATTCTATCAACCACTTGAAGAACTAATTCTCTTGTAGGAACCAAAACTAATACTCTAGGCGTATCAATATTTTGAAATTTGATGTCTTGCAAGATAGGTAGCATATAGGCTAGGGTTTTCCCCGTTCCCGTTTGAGCTATACCCACTACATCGGCACCAGAGCGCACTACAGGGAAAGACTTCTCTTGTATAGGAGTAGGTTTAATGAAACCTAGCTCGTCTATTGATCGTCGTAATTGTTTGGTAAGTGGAATGTTATCAAAAGTGCTCATCAAAAAAATATTTTTGCAAAAATAAGGATATAATAAGGAATTGCCTTACGATTATAGTTGAATGTTTGATTTGTAGTACTAGAAGTTAGAAGGAGTTAAGAAGGAATATAGTTAAGAAGACTAAAGCGGGGAAAAGAATAGATTTAGGAAGCAGGAGTCTAGTCAATAGAAATTACTCATTTCACTTAAAACTTATACTTAGCCTTTATAGGAGTACTACTCAATCTATCATTGACTAATTTGACAACTTGGGAATTATGGAATAGTATCTAAACTAAAAAAGTCTCTTGAATTTCTTCAAGAGACTTAGCGTTTAGGGTGGATGATGGGATTCGAACCCACGACCCCCGGCACCACAAACCAGTGCTCTAACCAACTGAGCTACAACCACCATTTTAACGAGTGCAAATATAGAATTATATTTTTTATAAAATCACTATTCAGGACTAAAAAATTGTAATTATTCGCACATTTTTACAGAGTAGATTTCACTTTTTTCGTTATCAGACAATTAGCTTTTTAAATTTATAAAATTATTTATTGTAGGATTTAATTAATGACTTAGATTTGATAAACGACAATAAGAATGCAGAAGAAATACGAATATACAGTAGATGGAATAAGTTGTATTAACTGTGTAAACGGTATAAAGAGCCATTTGCAAAAAAAAGGAATCAAACAAATCACAGTAGATATTGCTAAAGGTTTGGTTACCATATATAATGATGAATATTCAGGATCCGAAATAGAAAAATTCCTTTCTGAGTTAGGTTATAAACCGAAGGTATACACATCTCAACTCCCGAAAAGCACTAAACTTGAAACCTATCTTATTAGTTGCGCACTATTAAGCCTACCCTTACTAGGTCACATGTTTGTGTCACCAGGACATCTACTCTACAATCCATGGTTGCAATTATCTTTAAGTACTCCTGTAATGGTTTTAGGTTACCTGTATTTTTTCAGGGGTGCCTTTAACTCTGTACTAAAACTAAAGCCGAATATGAACGTACTTATCCTAATGGGTTCTACATCAGCATATGTATACAGCTTAATAGGATGGGTACTTAACAATGAGCATTCACATCACTTTATGTTCTTTGAAACTTCGGCTACAATAATAACACTTGTATTATTAGGGAACTATTTCGAAAAAAGATCTATTGCACAAACAACCACAGCATTAGACTCATTACAGAATCTACAAATTCACGAAGCTATAAAAGAAGTTAATGGTGAATTGGTACGATCTGCAATTTCTGATTTGCAGCTAGGCGATATAATAATTGTAAATCAAGGAGATTCTATTCCTATAGATGGAGAGATTGTATGGGGAAATGCCTCTATAGATGAAAGTATGATTTCGGGTGAAAGCAGTCCAGTATTTAAAGAGCAAAATTCTAAAGTTATTGGAGGGACACTACTAATAGATGGGAATATAAAAGTAAAGGTTAGCACCGATGTAGAGAATACAGTTCTCTCAAAAATAATCGAAATGGTTCGCTCTGCTCAAGAGGATAAGCCCCAAATACAGCAGCTTGGAGATCGTATTAGTGCCATTTTTGTTCCTACAGTGCTGTTTATAGGATTTCTTACTTTTAGTATAAATTTCTATGCCTTTTCTGTTGACTTCCAAAACGCTATGCTTAGAGCTATTGCTGTTTTGGTAATTTCATGTCCCTGTGCAATGGGCTTAGCTACCCCTACTGCTGTGATGGTAGGCGTTGGAAGAGCAGCAAAAAATGGGATACTTATAAAAGGTGGCTCTACCATAGAGTTGTTTAGTAAAACTAAAAAGGTTGTATTCGACAAAACGGGAACCCTTACCAATGGAGAATTTATAATTAATGAATTAAAGATATGGGACGAGAATTACCCAATAGAATCTATAATTTATGAATTGGAAAAACACTCCTCTCACCCTATTGCTAAATCTCTTTGCAAGCACTTAAATAAATCAAATACAAATTTCACTTTTCAAAAAGTAGAAGAAATAAAAGGTAAAGGGTTTATAGCAACCGATGAAGATGGAACTGAATACAAATTTGGTTCTGCAAAATTCCTTTCTGTAACCGATGATAAACTAATCGGTACCTACCAACTATTTCTTTCTATAAACTCAGAACTCGCAGCAGCACTATCTATCAGCGATCAAATTATGGAAGGTGCAGCGGATTTAGTTTCTTTTTTAAATCATCAAAATATAGAAACAGTATTACTAAGTGGTGATACCAAACAAAAATGTGAATCTGTAGCTGATGAAATAGGAATTACTACAGTCTATTCGCAACAGCTTCCAGCAGATAAAATTGCAAAAATCGCAGCCTTTACGCTAGAAGAAAATACCAGTATGTTTGGAGACGGTATTAACGATGCTCCTGCACTCACAAAAGCTTCTGTTGGGATATCTTATAGTAAGGCTACTGAAGTTGCTGTACAATCAGCTTCCTTGGTTTTACTAAACCACAAATTAAATCTTGTAGAAAAGGCTTACCAAATTTGTAAGCATACTTATAAAACTATTAAGCAAAACTTGTTTTGGGCTTTTGCCTACAACCTAATTGCAATCCCTTTGGCTGCAATGGGGTATTTAAGTCCTATATTTGCGGCTTTAACAATGGCGTTTTCTGATGTTGTGGTTATTGGAAACTCTATACGATTGAAGTATAAAAACATTAAATCATAAGTGAAACCAACCGTTTTACATCTTGCCAAATGGTACCCTAACAATATTGAGCCCTTGTTAGGAATATTTGTACGCAAGCAAATTATTTCTATAAATCATACGTACAATAACAAGGTAATAAGTACCTACGAAACAGATGATATAAGCGAGCCTATTAAAAGGGTGGTAAACAATATTGATGGTGTGGAAGAAATCGTCTTTTACCACAAAAAAGGACACTTTACAAAGCTGAAGTTATACAATCGTATTTGGAAAGAAATTCAAACATCCAATGCTAGAATCATCCATGCACATATAATGGGTTGGACTAGTACTTTTGCATACTTAAAGAACCTTCTACATAAAACACCTTATTTTATTACAGAACACTGGAGTGGTTACCACTACGGACTTTTTACTTCTCAGAATTTTTTAATTAAACAGTTAAAAAAGAGAAGTGCTTTCAATGCTGAGAAAGTGTTCACTGTTTCACAATCACTACTAGATGATATGTTTTCTTGTGGTATTAAAGCGACTTATAAGGTAATTGGTAATGTAGTAGATGGGGAAGTTTTAGATAAGCAAAAAAACGCAACCTTCTCCTTTATTTTTGTGGGTGATTTGGAACAGAGTCATAAAAACGTATCTGGTATTCTAAAATCATTTGCTACTCTAAAAGAAGAAATTAATATACGCTTAGATATTGTTGGAGCTGGGAAAGACCAAACACAATACAAGCAACTCAGTACAGCATTAAACATTAATGATTCTGTAAAGTTCCATGGTAGCATCCCGAATTCTGAAGTCTATAAACTACTCGCTCAAGCACAAGTTTTAGTATTAAATAGTAATTACGAAACTTTCTCAATTATTTGTGCTGAGGCGTTACAATGTGGAATCCCTGTAATTTCTACCCGATGTGGTGGACCCGAATCTTTCTTAAGCAAAGAAACAGGGATTTTAATCGATCCAAAAAACGATACACAACTTATTGAAGCATTGCGTTCAATACATCAAAATTATGCTTCATATAAAAAGGAAGAATTACAAAAAGTAGCTCTTCAGTTTAGTCCAACTTTTATTGGAGAAGAGATTTGTTGGGAGTATGCTAATGTACTTAACTAAGCTGTTTTAAATACTTGTAAAAAAGGTAGAGGGATACGAATCCGGAGATCCAAAGTAGACTACTTGTTACCACTGCAGCTCCTAATAATCCGTAGCTGTTAAGAGCAAAATAATTCAATACCCCATTTAGAAACAAAATCGCAAATGCTACTATAGCATTCCAATTAGACTTTCCTACTGCAGCTAATAAATTACCAAATGGAATCCTAAATACAAACGCCCCTACCATACCTATTAACAGTATTCTAAATAATACAACAGCATCAATATAATTTTCACCAAATAAGGTTGTTATTAATGGAGATGCTATAGCGTATAATAGAATAGCTATAGTCATAGAAATGAGTAAGAAAACTTTACAATATTCCTTTGCAAAATTCACTAAAAACAACTTATTCCTAGAGTTTTCAGCAAGTGAAATATAATGTGTGGTGATATATGAGTTAGGGATAAAAAACAATGCTAATGGAATAATACTCGCAGATCTATAGATCGCAATTTGAGTTGTGTCTTGTATAATTTGTCCCACCAAAAACACATCTAAAGAATACATGAGTTGTGAAGCTATAGAACCTACACCTACCCATAAACCGTAAGAATAATATTCTTTAGTAAGTGAAATATTACTTGTGGTACTAGATTTCAAATGCGCTAGACCTATGAATAAAGGAACGCAAACAAAAGCGAAGATATAAGCAAGAGGTCCGTAATAATACGCAGCAAAACAGGCTACAAAAAAAAGAATTCCTGCAGTACTTGCATCAACACTGGCATATTTTTTATTGTTGTTTTGAACTCTATAGTTCACCTTAACCATTTCGAGTATAAAATAGGTGAATAGGTAAATCAATAAGAGATAGAAATACGTAGGACTGATACCACTCTCTAAATTCAAAAAAGGAATGGCAATAAATAAGACAAAAGCGATAAATGCACTTATGAGTAAACCTTTTATTAAGCTTTGTTTAAATAAGCCAGCTCTATTTTGGGTATTGGTTTCTAAGGGAGCAAACCTCATATAGGAATGCTGCAAACCTCCTCCGGCAAATGGAATGAAAAATGCTAAGGTTGACAACACATAGGATAGTACACCATAATCACTAGGACTTAAGATTCGTACTAAAACCAGAGATGTTACAAAAGCAATAACTTTTGTAAATAGTGATGCAGCCAACACAGAGGCTCCATCTTTATTTAAAAATTGTTTTATTGTTTTTTTCAAGCTTATTATCTAGACGGGTAAAATTACTAAATATATACAAACAAAAAAGGCTGTCTATACAGACAGCCTTTTCTTATATCTAAGCTAATTATTAAGCTAAAACTTCAGCTACTTTATCAGCTGCTTCTTGAAGTAAAATTACAGAGTGTACTGCAAGACCACTTTCATCGATTAATTTCTTAGCTTCAGTAGCGTTTGTACCTTGTAAACGAACGATTAGAGGAACATTAATTTCTCCTATATTCTTATAAGCATCAACAATACCTTGAGCTACACGGTCGCAACGAACGATACCACCAAAGATATTTACCAATAAAGCTTTTACGTTTTCATCTTTTAAGATAATACGGAAAGCTTGCTCTACACGAGCAGCATCAGCAGTACCACCAACATCTAAGAAGTTAGCAGGGTTACCACCAGCATGCTTAATGATATCCATTGTAGCCATTGCTAAACCAGCACCGTTAACCATACAACCAACGTTACCGTCAAGTTTTACATAACTCAAGCCATATTCACCAGCTTCAACTTCAGAAGCATCTTCTTCACGTACATCACGCATCGCTGCATAATCTTTATGACGGTAAAGTGCATTAGCATCTAAAGCAACCTTAGCATCAACAGCAAGAATTTTATTGTCTGATGTTTTTAATACAGGGTTAATTTCGAATAAAGAAGCATCACATCCTTCGTAAGCATTGTATAAACAAGCAACAAATTTAGTCATCTCTTTAAACGCTTTTCCTTCTAATCCTAAGTTGAAAGCAACTTTACGACATTGGAAAGGCATTAATCCTGTAGAAGGATCTATTTCTTCAGTAAAAATAAGGTGAGGTGTATTCTCAGCTACTTCTTCTATGTCCATACCACCTTCTGTAGAATACATTAACATGTTTCTACCTGTAGCACGGTTTAAAAGAACCGACATATAAATCTCACTTGTTTCTGTTTCACCTGGATAATAAACATCCTCAGCAATTAATACTTGGTGTACTAATTTACCTTCAGCAGAAGTTTGAGGAGTTACTAAATGCATACCTAAGATGTTTTCAGCATGAGATTTTAACTCATCTAAATTCTTAGCTAATTTTACTCCACCACCTTTTCCACGACCACCTGCGTGTACTTGTGCCTTTATTATGTGCCATCCTGTACCTGTTTCTTCTGTTAACTGCTTTGCAGCTGCAACAGCTTCCTCAGGAGTAGTAGCAACCATTCCGCGTTGTATTCCAACACCGTAGCTACTTAAGATTTGTTTACCTTGATATTCGTGTAAATTCATAGTTCTTTATTTTGCCTTGCAAAAGTAAGTTATTGCAGTGATATTTTTAAACAATTTTGAAAATTAAAACTGAAATATTTACTGCTGAAAATTATTCCTTTTTAAAGCTCTATTTATGCTCACTCAAGTGGATGTTTCACCGTAGTAAGTAGAGTTTAAAGATTGAATTCCTAATGGTATTCATGAATTAATAATTTTCCATTTTTATTGTATTCTTTGTATTCTCTAATAAAGTCCCACTCTTCATTTTCTTCATCATACTTCAAGAAATAGTGTTTTGCCAATTTGGTGTTTTCATGAAACTCTTCAATTTCATAAATTACTTTAAACCTATTAATAAGAGTCTTTTTGAGTTTTATATTTCCAGTAGAATGATACTCTATATGGAATTTTGTAAAACGCATATTTCTAAGTGTTTTGAAACGCTCAGTTTCTATTCCACTAGAATTTACGAAAAGTGACTTCCGTACTTGGTTGGGTTCCCTACGGGAATAAAATTTTTCTTCGAAGGATATATTATCGTAATAATACATCCACTTACCTACTTTATTCCCATTCCTGTAACGTCCATGGCTTTTTACAGAACCATCTTTATTGTATTCTGTTACAAGTCCATGAAAAGAGCCATTTTTAAAATTGGCTTCCTTTTCCAATTGTTTAGTCTGGTAAAAGAAATCGAATTCACCGGTATATCTATCTCCTGCGACAAAGAAAAATTTATAAGCTCCAGGTCCTTCAGCTATCCATCCAAACTTTTTCTGAGATCGCTCCTCAGTTCCTAAGCTGTTATCCAATGTCTGTGCTTTTATTGTAAACGACAAAAGCATTAAGGTGATCAGTAATCTCATTCTGAATAAATTAAATATTTCTCTCTTGTTTTCTTAAATTTTTCTAAGCCCTCTAACCAAGTGTCTTTTATTTCTTTTTCCGTCCAACCTGCTTCTATTAAAACACGTAGTTTATTTGAGCCTGCTAACTTATCAAAAAAGGAATTAAAAAATACCAATCCTTTGGAGTTGTACTGCTGGTATGTTTCTATAAGATATTCTAGGTTTAGTGAACTTCCAAAATCTGCTGTTGATAAATCCCAACCACAGCAAAGAAGGTTCTCGTGTTTCGGATATTTAGCGCCTTGCCTAGAGATTGGTAAAAACTCATATAAGCAAGAATCTAGTTCTGGAGAACCTATAACCTGGAATTGCTTTGTGGTTCCTCTACCTACACTTATAGCAGTGCCCTCAAACAAACAAAGCGAGGGATAAAGTGCTATAGACTGACTATTAGGCAAGTTGGGTGAGGGTTTAACGGGTAATAAATAGCTATCTGAATGAGAATAATTCTGCATTTCCTGAACCACTAAATTACATTGCACTGAGTCTTTAAGCCAGAACTCTCCGTTTATCATTTGTGCATACTCTCCTACCGTTAAACCATGTACTATAGGTATTGGGTGCATTCCAACGAATGAAGTATAGGCAGTATCTAATACAGGCCCATCAATATAATGACCATTAGGATTAGGACGATCTAAGACCAATAATTGAATCTTATTTTCGG
>CBCYMK010000008.1:0-23371 GCA_965183875.1 Flavobacteriales bacterium
ATCAGTGGCTTCTTCAAAGGTTCTGGCGTGCTTCTTCACAACCAACTCTTTCCCAGGAACACTTATTTTCAATTCTATATACTTGTTTTCTGTTCCTGGAGCAGATTCTGCCTTCAGATAAACGTCGGCGTTAACCACATTATCATAAAACACATCTAACTTATCCATTTTTTTCTGAATAAAATCTAACAATTTAACGTCTGCGGTAAAATTTACCGAATGAAACTCTACTTTCATACCCTATCCTCCATTTTAATTGCCCCTTGGGTGAGCTTGTTTATATATTTCTTTTAGTCGCTCCGCAGAACTACGCGTATAAATCTGCGTTGAAGTTAAACTAGAATGCCCAAGAACTTCCTTAATAGCATTTAAGTCAGCACCGTCGTTTAACATATGAGTTGCAAAAGCATGCCTTAAAACATGAGGGCTTCGTTGTTTAACCCCAGTTACATCACCAAGATAGGAATTCACCATTCTATAAACAAGCTTTGGATACAAAACATTCCCTGCTTTTGTCAAAAACAAATTTGAAGGGTTTTCGCCATGAGTTTGAGACAAACTATTAAGGTAAACACTCAAATAATTAAGACAGGAATCTAGTAATGGTATAATACGCTCTTTCGATCGCTTTCCAAAAACCTTTACTTGTCGATTAGGGAAATCTATATCAGACACCCTCAAATTAATGAGTTCCGAAAGACGTATACCGGTAGCATAAAAGAGTTCAAGAATCATTCTATCCCTATGCCCCTCATAATCGTTTGGGAATTCACTAAACTCTAATAACTTAACCATCTCCTCTTTACTAATATAAGAAGGTAGCACCTTATTCGTTTTTAAGGAAGTAATCCGCAACATTGGGTTTACAGTTATTAGATCATTATTCAACAAGTACTTATAAAATTGACGTAATGAACTCAACTTTCTATTTAAGGAGCTTTTAGAACAACCAGCCCCTATAAGAGTCATCATCCATGATCTAATCATCGGTAGGTCTACTTCAATTAATGCCGCTTCGTATTGATTTGTTAGATAGAGTGCAAACTGATTCAAATCGGTCTTATAAGCTACTATTGTGTGAGCCGAATACCGTTTCTCGTACTTTAGGAAATTTAAAAATGCTGATATATTTTGCATAAAAAAAACGCTTTTGTGTAAAAGTACACAAAAGCGTTTTAAAATAATATAAAGTATAGACTAAGCTTCTTCCGCTTGTCTTAACTGCTGGATATATGCAGCTTTAATCATCTTCTTTCTTTTCTTAACAGAAGGCTTAAGGAATTCTTTACGAGCACGTAACTGACGCATTCCGCCCGTTTTGTCGAATTTTCTTTTGAAACGCTTTAAAGCTCTTTCAATAGCTTCACCTTCTTTTACAGGAATAATAATCATGTCTAAACTTATTTATGCTGTTGTTTTCTTTTCTTCTTTCGGAGGGCAAATATACAAATTTGTTTTAGGATACAAACAAATGATTCACATTTTAGCCCAAAATTTTATTCTTACTCGTTTAAGATCAGTTTAGAAATAACAATCTGCTGTATTTCTGAGGTTCCTTCACCTATTGTACACAGCTTTGCGTCTCTATAAAACTTCTCTACTGGAAAGTCTTTTGTGTAGCCATAACCACCAAAAATCTGTACGGCCTCATTTGCTACACGTACACAAACCTCAGAAGCGTAGTATTTTGCCATAGCGCCCTCTTTGGTCATCTTAAGACCTTTATTCTTTTTATCAGCTGCACTGTAGATTAATAATTCTGAAGCATCTATTTCAGTAACCATATCAGCCAGCTTAAACGCAATGGCTTGATGTTCGCAGATCGCCTTACCAAACTGCACTCTTTCTTTTGAGTATTTTAAGGCCGCTTTATAAGCTCCTTTCGCAATTCCTAGAGATAAAGCTGCGATAGAAATCCTACCACCATCGAGAACTTTCATTGCTTGTATAAAACCTTCACCTACCTTACCCAATAAGTTCCCTTCTGGAATACGACAGTTATCAAAAACCAACTCAGCAGTTTCAGAAGCACGCATTCCTAATTTATCTTCTTTCTTACCAGAAGAAAACCCCGGAGTACCTTTTTCTACTACAAAGGCTGACATTCCGTGAGAGTCACCCTTTTCACCAGTACGTACTATTACTACAGCAATATCACCTGATTTTGCATGTGTAATAAAGTTTTTAGCTCCGTTTAAAACCCACTCATCACCGTCTTTTACAGCAGTAGTATTCATTCCTCCTGCATCAGAACCAGTATTGTGCTCTGTTAAACCCCATGCACCAATATGCTCTGCAGTGGCTAGTTTAGGCAACCATTTTTCTTTTTGCTCCTGCGAACCAAACTGTAATATATGTCCAGTGCACAAAGAATTATGTGCTGCCACTGACAATCCTATAGAAGAATCAATTTGAGAAATTTCGTCGACCACAGTAACGTATTCGTCGTACGACAAGCCAGAGCCTCCAAATTCTTCAGGTACTAAAACCCCCATTAAACCCAACTCTCCTAAGGCCTTAAATACATGAACGGGAAACTCTTGTGTATTATCCCAATCCATCATATAAGGAGTTATATGCTGTGCTCCGAAATCTTTTATGGTTTCGGCAATCATTTTTTGTGTTTCAGAATACGAAAAGTCCATTTCTAGTAATTTACAAGTGATATAATGTTATTTGAAACTGAGGACAACTGATCCTCAGCATTTAAGAAGGTTAGATTTACTAAGAATGCAAAACCTACGGTTTGTGCGCCTGCTAAATTAATTAAATCTGCAGTAGCATTAGCTGTACCTCCGGTAGCTAATAAATCGTCGTGAATTAAAACTCTAGCATTTTTTTTCAAGCGATCTTTTTGCACTTCTATTGTAGCCGAACCATATTCTAGGTCGTAGGTCTTAGAGAACGTATCGCCTGGAAGTTTACCTTTTTTACGGATAGGCACAAAGGGGATATTTAAAGCTTGAGCAATCGCTGGACCAAACCAGAACCCTCTACTCTCCACTCCTACAATCACCTCAACATTCAGACCCTTAATACGTTTTGCAAAAGCAGAAATTACCGCTCCATACAGCTGCATATCCATAAGCACAGGACTAATGTCTTTAAATACAATACCTGGCTTAGGATAATCGGGAAAATCTCGAATTATACGTTTCAGTTCAGCTTCCATTATTCTACGTCTAAATAGTTTGCAATTTTACGGAATAATTTCTCGTCAATCAAGGGAATACGCTTCAGATCACTTATGCTAATATAAGCCCCATGGTGATCTCTATATTTAACTATAGACTTAGCAACTTTAAACGATATATATGGATGAGAGGACAAATCGTTAAGCTCACACGAATTGATATTTATCTTTCTAATTGTATTAGGTAAAACAGAGATATAAGGACTTATACTTTTAAAAAGCACCGAATCTATACCGTAGACTTCAACTAACTGCTCTTCACAATAAAAGCCACCCAACCAATTTCGGTAACGAACTATACGGGATGAGAACACTTTCCCTATACCTTTCAATTGCATCAACTCTATGGAGTCTGCAAGATTGACATTTATATTTAGAGGGATATACTGCTTAGGTGGCTGAGCAGGTTGTTGAGGATTTGGATACAGCTTATTAATTGAGTAAGCAATTTGCGAGGAGGAACTAGTATCGATCCAATTAGTTGATAAATCTGAAAACTCATAGTTAGATTTGAAAACTTGAGGTTTTAGAAATTGATAAAAAACACTTGTAAAAATTAATACTACTAGGAATACGAATAAAGCTATTCGTTCATTTTTATTAAAATACAAGAATTTATATATCGATTTCATATCCTATTATTATTTAGCTGTAAAATAAGGAAAGTCTCCCAAACAAAAAAGCTCCTCCTTTCGGAAGAGCTTTAGAAACTATTGAAATACAGGATTTATTTAAACTTTTTTATAGCACCGCTTTTTACACGAGCCATATAATCGTGCAGGTCTTCTCTTACTTCACCAGATAGTAGATACAATCCTAAAATATTAGGGAAAGCCATTGCCAAGATCATCATATCAGAAAAATCTATTACAGCACCTAGACTCACAGAAGAACCAACAATAATAAATAGTAAAAAGATTAATTTATAAGAGTACTCTGTGAATTTAGATTTTCCAAATAGGTAAGTCCAGGCTTTTAATCCGTAGTAAGACCAAGAAATCATAGTTGAGAAAGCGAATAAGAAAATCGCTACTACTAGCAACATAGGGAACCAAGAGATCACAGACTCGAAGGCTGAAGATGTTAGTTGAGCACCTTCTAAATCGTAACCTGTATGACGACCAGTAATAATAATTACCAAGGCAGTCATGGTACAAATAACTACGGTATCGATAAATGGCTCTAATAGAGCAACGATTCCTTCTGAAACAGGTTCGTTCGTTTTTACTGCAGAGTGTGCTATTGCAGCAGAACCTACCCCTGCTTCATTTGAAAATGCAGCTCTTTTAAACCCTTGTATTAAAACACCTACAAAACCACCTTTTGCGGCATCGGCAGAAAAGGCAGAATCAACAATTATTCCAAACACACTAAGTATCTGATCGTAGTTCATAATAAGAATAAACATAGAAGCTCCTACATAGAGCACAGCCATAAACGGCACTATTTTCTCTGTTATATTAGCAATACTTTTAATACCACCAATAATTACAGCTCCTACTAAAATAGCTAGAATAAGTCCAAAGTAAACTCCATTCCCTTGCAGCATAGAAAACTGACCTTCTAATTGAGAAAATGCTTGGTTAGCTTGAAACATATTTCCACCTCCAAAAGAACCTCCAATACAAAGTACGGCAAACAAGCCAGCCACTAACTTCCCTAAAAAGGGTTGATTCTTCTTTTCGAATGCAGTATTCAAATAATACATTGGACCACCAGAAACCTCTCCATTTTCATCGATCGTTCTATATTTCACTCCCAGTGTACATTCTACGAACTTAGAAGACATCCCTAATAAACCTGCTACGATCATCCAAAAAGTTGCACCAGGACCACCAATAACAATAGCTACAGCAACCCCAGCAATATTCCCCAACCCTACAGTTGCAGAGAGAGCGGTTGTTAACGCCTGAAAGTGGGACACTTCTCCTTGGTCATCAGGATTATCGTAATCCCCACGAACAAGCTGAATGGCATGTTTAAAACCTCTAAGGTTAATAAAATTCATTCTTATGGTAAAAAATATAGCTCCAACAACCAACCAAATAACAACAATTGGTATTCCCATAAAAGGCTCCCAAAATATTACGGTTGCCATTACCTCTACAATAGGCTCAAAAAGTGAATTGATCACTTCACTAGCTCCGTTGTCGGCTTTTAAAAATTGAGGGATAAATAATAACAGTGCGAATAACTTTTTCATTCCTGTGGTTTTAGGTTTTGTAATTGTTCATCAACTAATGTTAATCCTTCGGAAAAACTTTTAGGCTGATAGTTAAATTGCTTTATAGCTTTACTAATATTCAAGTTCGTTTTCGCAGGCCTAGTAGCTGCCTGATTTAAACTAGTGGTTTTAATGGGGATTATTAAACGCTTATCTAAGTTCCAAAAGTCGGCAATTTTATAAACGAGGTCTAATATACTTAGAAATTCTTTTCCGGAGACATGAAAAACACCCCTTGCATTTTCATCGACTACTTGCCAGCAAGCCAAAGCTAAATCTTCTACCAGTGTAGGGCATCTATATTGATCGTCTACTACATTAATAGATTGATTTTTTTCTAAAGCTCCTTTCGCCCATAAGACTATATTCGATCTACTAAGGTCTTCCAAAACGCCATATACCAATACCGTTCGCAATATAGAATAAGGAAATGTAACTTTTTCGAAAAGCTGTTCTGACTTCCACTTAGAGGCTCCGTAATAACTGAGAGGTTTAACTCTCGAATCTTCAAAATATTCTTCCTCATCGCCTTGGTAGATAAAATCTGTAGAGAGGTGAACAAAATGAATTGAACGATTTCCAATAGCATGAATTAAATTGCGTGTCCCTTCGATATTAATAGCATCACATAAGTCTCTTTCTGTTTCACAAGCATCTACCTGAGTCATTGCAGCAGCATGAATAATAGCATCTGGTGAAAACTCATTTACAAGGGTGAAACAATCTTGTGAATCAGTAATATCTAAAGTAGAATAGTTAATATTCTCTGGAACACTAAAACGAGCCTCACCACGAGCAGTAGCTAATAGTACACACGATTGATTTGAGGCTAAAAGGGAAACTAATTTCTGACCGAGGAGACCATTAGCTCCTGTAATTAAAACCTTTTTCATTTAGCGATTTAGTAGCTCATTAAGATTACAAATTTGTTCTCTTTTCCCTAATACAAACAACTTAGAATTGGCTTCTAAAGGGGTGTCCGCTCCAGGATTTACGATATACTCTCCAGAATTAGACTTAAAACCTATTACCGTACAACCGGTAGTGTATCTAGCTTCCAGGTCGCCTAATACACGTACAGCACTTAGGTCTGGAAAGTCGGATACGGTTAATTCTTCTAAATTAATATCGCCGGTCCCTTCTACAGAAATATTATCAAGGAATTCAACTACGTCAGGAGTAATTACTAAAGAAGCCATATGAGAACCTCCTACTTTATCAGGCATAATTACGTTATCGGCCCCTGCTTTTTTGAGCTTAGAGTCCGATTTTTTTTCTGATGCTCTACTAATAATGGTAAGTTTTGAATTTTGCTCTCTCGCACTTAATACAATAAACACATTGTCTGCATCCTTTGGAAGGGTAGTGATTAAAGCTTGTGCTGATTGAATATTTGCCTTTTCTAGGGTAGAGTCGAAGGTAGCATCATCCTCAACACATAAAATATCGAGTTCTTTGAGCTTAGTAATTCGTTGAGGATTAGACTCTATTACAACAAAGGGGTGTTTATGAGCTTGTAATTTACGTACCGCTTCTTTTCCATTTCTACCATAACCACAAATGATGGTATGCCCTGATAAATTGTTAATTTGTTTTTCCACTTTATAAGCTTTTAAAAATGATTTTAGCTCACCATCGATAAAATATGAGGTAAGGACTGAAATGGCGTAAGCGTAAATACTGATGCTAAAAATAATCAAAAAGGCGGTAAATAACCTTCCTTCCTCACTAAGAGGTTCTCCCATGGATAAACCAACGGTAGAAACGGTAATTACGGTCATATAAAAGGCATCAATAAATTGATAACCTTCAATCCAATGAAAGCCTAAAATACCTACAAAAAAAATGAGGCATAGGAAGAATACAGCTAAATATATTCTCGAAAAAAACGATCTTAACTTCATAGTTTAGAGGTCAAATACAGAGCTTCTTTTGGAGTTTACTAAATCTTTCAATCGCAAAACAAAAGCCAATATTAAATAAACTAATAAAGGAGATCCGAGTGTAAGGAAGGAAGTATAAATAAAAAAGAGTCTCACTGAAGAAGCCTTCATGCTTAAAAGCTCTGCTAAGTAAGAACAAACACCAAAGGCTTGTTTATCAATTTTATTTCTAATCCAGGAATTCACTCTTCTTTAAGGATTTGATTGAACACTCTGCAATTTAAACATTTTCGTGGAATGCAGTAATGCTCATGCAAATGAATTAATGACTGAGATTTGTCAGCTGATTTAACCAAAACCAGGGCATCTTTAAAATAACGAATTATTTTATTATCCTCAGCACTAACTGTTTGATAAGCATCTACTACCCTACTCATCATTTCGGAGTCAGATTTTTGACGGGCATAAAAAAAACAGAAAGGCAGAATTGCATTAATTAAAATTATATCTAAGGTCGATTTCCCGAGCTCTTTATTCGTCTGTTTGGCCAACTTATCAAATACATAATGTGATTTCCAATAGTCGGACACTTGTAATTTAAAGAGCGGCAAAATTGATTTAGTATTTTTAAAATTGAATAATGCCTTAAATATTGAATCTGCCCTACTTATAAAATCAGCTAACTGAGAAATTCGTAAACTCGGAAAAGAACCTGGTCGTAACCGGAAGAATTTCCACTGGGTAGCCGAAACAGCCCTCAACTTATATTTTGCACTTAAAAAAGCGTATTCAGCTTTTAACATCTTCGGGTATTCACTTTGATAGCCTCTAGTTAACAAACCACTTTGACCGTACAAAAGAGCCTCCAACTGACTTCTATTGCCTTGGTGTTTTTGCAATAATAAAAGCGGGCTTCTTTTTGCTAAATCTAACATCGACTCTGCGTTAATTTTTAAACCTAGAGCATAAGCAAGAAGCTGGTAAAAGCATTCTTTATAACTCTCGTTAGATTCGGTGAACAGCTTTTGTATTACTGCCGTTTTAAACGCCAACCTTTCGAGCAGCAACTTTTCGCTGTATGAGGACCAAAACATACGATCTAGTTTCCCTATGGCGTAAGCACAGGGGAGATTAGAAATAGAATTATATAGGCTATCGTATTGGTGAAGGTACTTTTCGGGAATAAGGCCCTTTAATTTCATGCAGGGTAAGACCGCGCCATTTTCTAATATTATTTCTTCATCATCCTGGTAAACAACATGCAAGACTACGGTGTTATAATTCTCATCAAATTGATGCTTGTGCTTTAACCAATCGGAGCTATTTACATGTAGCTCAACATCGCCAAACCAAAGGATAGAGTTGATTTTTATTTTGGCATTTAAAAAGTCTGGCCCAGCATTTGATTATGTAAACTGCTTTATAAACCTGAATTGGTTCATTGTTGGTCGTTTGGAGATTGGAGAAGTCAAAGAGTTGAAATTTCCATATAAAATGTAGAAATTCTTCATTTATCATTATTCTATTATTTAATTATATCTCCCTAAAATACAAAAAATCCTGTTAAGAAATTAACAGGATTGTATAACTAAATTTATTGAATGATGTATTCTTTTTTCATAGCCTCAATAAAGCCATAGGGAAATCTATCAAGAGTTTCTTCGGTTGCTAATAGCAACACAAAATCTTTATCGTCGAAGGCTGTTCTCAAGTCTACTGATTCAATGCTTCTTTTTTTCCATCGCCGTAGACATTCTTAAAATAAAACCAGAATTGCGATCCATCGGCAAATGCATTTTCATGTACTTTTGTACTCATAAAGGTCCAGTAATAACTATCGGAAATAGAAATCACTTTTGGTTTGGGAAGATCTGTGTGCTTCTGAAAGTCTATTGTTGGATACGCCATCACATCATGTTTCCCATCCCAATAGTATAAATTCATTGCTTCGCATAGATCCGCATCTGTATACTTACAATCGTTACTTAACTCCATACTTTCAATATGGTAATTGATAGGTGCTACGGAACAGGTAGCTGCCATTAATTTAGAGATTGAATCTGCAGCAAGAAGCCCCCCATATATACTCCAATGAATTCCTCCTTTAGGATATAAAGGATATGGAGTGGTATCCTTCATATTCATGAATAATTTATTAAAATCTACATGAGGTATGGTAGACCGTTTTACAGACTCTGAATAATACTCGTAATTAGAGATCTGCTTTGTTGACAAGTCGTAAGTAGAGGGAATAAACTCGGGTAAATACCAAGCTTTACTTGGCGCAAAAGCAATTAACAACTCACAACCTTTGGTCAATAAGGTATCTCTAATTACCTCTAAATCTCTGACAATGGTATCGATTTTGTCGTCCCCCAAATAATCCAGTCCTAAATAAGAATGTAGATAACCTGTGGTATATAAATAATCATCACTACCCTTTATGATGTACGCAGGGTTGATACGGTTATTTACTGAATAATTCCATTGGTTATGCACACGTACCCACAAAGTTCTTAAGCCATTTTTAGCTTTAATATACTCTTCCGATAAATCTTGAAAAGCGCCATTATTCCAATTCTCAAAACTTAAAACAACCTCCTTAGGTTCTTTAATTGCTCCTTTTAGTTTGGCTATTCTTAGGGTAGGATACACATACTGAACTAGAGGGAATACTAGCAAGATGAGCATAAAAATAAATAAGCGCTTATTTAGTTTATTTTCCATTAGAACCTAAAATATATAAAGGGATTAAAACCAGATGAAGCCACTGAACTTACAGAAAACCAAAAGATCAACACAAAAACGGAAAGGGTAATCAATTTCTTTCTTCTTGAATATTGTAGTTGATATAATTTCTCTAGGTAAGTTTCACTATTTGGTACTACTGTGGAAAAAGAGAATAAAAAAGCGAATGGTAATAACAACCAGAATTCATTCTTAACTACAATCGTAATCGCTTCTGAAGTAAATGAGAACATTTTACTCAAATAAACGCCTGCATGCGATAAGGTGTTGGCTCTAAACAAAACCCATCCAACAATACTAATGAAAAAGGTTATTGGAATATTTATCAAACCTAATCTCTTAGTCAGCTTAATTAAAAACAGTCTATCGAAAACTAAAAACAAACCATGAAAAGCGCCCCAAGTAATAAAGTTCCAGGAAGCACCATGCCATAAACCTGAGATTAAGAATACAAGCCAAAGGTTAAAGTACAATCTAAAAGAGGAATTCACTCGATTTCCCCCAAGAGGGATGTAAAGATAATCACGCATCCAAGTTCCGAGTGTTATATGCCAGCGACGCCAAAACTCGGTAATATTTTTGGAGATGTACGGATTATTAAAATTCTCTGGAAAGGTAAAGCCCATAATTCGTCCTAAACCAATAGCCATATCGGAATATCCTGAGAAATCGTAATAAATTTGGAAAGTGTAAGCAATAATTCCTACCCAGGCAGTAGCCGAATTTAAGTCACCCGCATTTAAAGCAAAAGCTTGATCGGCAACGGCAGCCATAGTATTGGCAATAATTACTTTTTTAGCCAATCCAATAATAAAGCGCATCAAGCCTGCCAACTTATTGTCGTAGGTTTCATTGGCAGTTCTATCGTTTATCTCATCTGCAATGGTTGAGAAACGAACAATAGGTCCAGCAATCATTTGCGGGAACATTAAAATGTACACTAGATAATCTGTTAATTTATTCAGAGGAGCGTTTACCTTTCTATATACATCTATGGTATACGACAGCGATTGAAAAGTGAAGAATGAGATTCCGATCGGAAGAACAATCGTAGTCCATCCTACATTATCAAAGCCAATTGAACTGAAAGCAACATTCCAATTTTCAACAAAGAAATGAGCATATTTAAAGTAGAAGAGCAATCCTAGGTTTAAAAGTATTGAAGTCCATAACAGTAATAGCCTGCCATACTTAGCATCTATTTCAGCCATTGTTCGAACTACAAAATAGTTCAAAATCATTGACACTAATAGGGTACTAATAAATGTGGGCGCTCCCCAAGCGTAAAAGAAAACACTAAAAAGTAGAATTAATAAATTCTTGAACCTAGTAGGAGTGATCTGATAAGCCCATAAGAATATAGGTAAGAATACAAATAGGAATATGTTGCTACTAAAGACCATTGTTAATCTATTATTCTATCACTAAAAGATACTGATCGGTAGTTTCAGCTACTAAGACCCCTAAACCATTTTGGATATTGGTAAAAACCTGTGTGGGTTCACCACCAAAAAAATCATCGGAATCAGACGAAGCCAAGCGCGATTTTTTATAGAGATAATATTCCTCGGAAACATGCACCAATCGAAGATTAACAGAATTCACAAAACCCTCGTGCTCTGAGATGTCCGCCCAAAAATCTAACTTCAGCTGTTTTTCATTCCCATTAAATAGAGCATCAGTAAATAAGACATGCCCTCCCCAAAAAGTAAAATCTGAGTCGCCTACACCAGTTCCAAGACCAAAGGATTGATCATTTGAATAGAACATTATAGGGTATGGATAATAGTAACCACTATCGATTAACTGTATAAAATAATAATTTCCTCGACTAGGATCATCTTCAAAACTGAAGCTTATTTGAAACTGATAGCCACTAAAAGACTCTGTTACATAGGAATCAATAGTGTCAACTTCAACATTCAAGATTGAGACTTCTACTGGGACTTCCACCTGCGCTGTAACAGTTTCATACTTTTCATGACTCGCTTCTATAGTATAGACAGAACCATGCTTTGGATAGATAGCTTCAAACAAGTACCTACTGTTATAATTTGATTCCAGCACGTAAACTGCTTCCGCTAAAAACACAGCATCTTCATAAATACGCACTGTAGCCTCACTAACAGGATTAATTGCCCCTACCTCGAATGCTCCAAGGCTATGACTTAAGTGAACCGAAACCACACTATCCGGATTTAATACAGTATTTAAAACCAACACGGGCCTGTGCTCTTCAATATCTAGATCGACAACTATATCACAAGCCTGAAAAGTAATAAGCAGTAGGAATAATTTAATACTATTTTTCATTGCTTAAAATTTAAAGTTATAAGTGATAGAAGGTATTACAGGGAATAAAGAAATTTGCCTTGCTGTTTTTTGGCCATTATTATAGCCTAAATATACGAAGTATGGGTTTTTACGATTGTAGGCATTGTACAGACCAACAGAAACCGTTCGGGTTCCTCGTTTTTTTACTTTATGAAAATTAGCCGCTAAATCCATTCTATGGTAAGCGTTCATTCTACTAGAATTTTTCTTCCCGAAATACTCTATTGTATTGCCATACTCAACATTACCAAGAGACCAATAGGTAGCTTGTGGAAAACTAATCGCATTTCCTGTTCCATAAATCCAGGTAAATCCCATGTCGAAATTCTCTGAAAATGTATGAGAAAGGACTACAGAAATGTCATGTCTTCTATCGTATTTATACGAATACCATTCTCCAAAGTTGATATTATTAAAACGTCGATTTGCCCATGATAAAGTATAGCCAATCCAACCAGAAGTTTTCCCTTTTTTCTTTTGCAAGAAAACTTCCAAGCCATACGATTCTCCTTGTCCGCCAGTCTCGACTGTTTCTTGCCAATCTTGAAAACTTAAAAAGGAGGAGCCTTCTTTATAAGAAATTAAATCGGACATTGTTTTGTAATACCCTTCAACAGAAAGCTCATACATCCCCTCTTTTAAAACCCTAGATAGAGAAGCCGAAACTTGTTTAGACAACTGAGGCTTTACCTTATCTGTTGCAGGCACCCAAATATCGGTTGGTAAGCCAGCATCGGAATTAGTTAGTAAGTGAACATTTTGCTGCATTTCGGCATAAGACGCTTTTAATGCCCAGTCCTCGGTTATTAGATAACGAGCTTGAATGCGGGGTTGTAGACTCAAATAGTTTTTACCATTCACGTTAAACGCAGAAGCATGCAAACCTATATTCACTTTTAAACGTTCCCCAATTTTCATATCATCTTCTAGATACACAGAAATATCATCTGCATATATACGGTCTGAAAATACAAATGAGGTATCGAATGAATAGTAGTATTCTTCCTCGGACTCCTCTTCTTGTAAATCCATTTGCCCAGGAAAGAAAGTATGGTTCACATAGTTTAGTCCAAACTTTACATAGTGATTAGGATTGGGTAAATAGTCAAAATCTATACGAGCCCCTAAATCTTCTATTCCCGAAAAAATACTTAAACATATAATTATACGATTCGTCGGAGGATGTGTACTCATCTGAGTTTTCCACATCGAACATAAACTTACTGTAGGTAAGCATTGTATTACTAAAAAGCTTATCGCTAAATAAGTGATTCCAACGTAAAGAAGAGGTTGTATTACCCCATCCAACACCGAATTTGAATTTTTATTTTTCTCCAAAATCAGTATCCTTAAAGGAGGCATAAAAACGGTCATCTCCCAAATATGCACTCCAATACAAACGATCTTTATCGGAGAATTTATAATTGAGTTTGGTGTTTAGATCATAAAAATAATAGCCCCCTCTTTCACCATCGCCTGCAGCCATAATAAAAGGTTGTGCTAAGGCATCGGCGTAGGTTCTACGCGCTGAAATAATAAAGGAGGATTTATCTTTTTGTAAGGGACCTTCTACTGTAAACCTGGAGGCTATAAGCCCCACCGACACATTCCCTTTATACTCTTTCATATTCCCTTCTTTCATGTCTATTTCTAGAACAGAAGATAGTCGGCCACCAAAACGTGCAGGGAATCCTCCTTTGGTTAATCGCACATTCTTTATGGCATCGGCATTAAAAACAGAGAAGAAACCAAAAAGGTGCGATGCATTATAAACGGGTACACCATCTAATAGAATTAAATTTTGATCGGCCCCCCACCACGTACATAAAAGCCAGAAGTTCCTTCGGAACCCGACTGCACTCCGGGTAATAACTGAATAGCTTTTAATACATCTACCTCACCTAATAAAGCGGGCATAGATTTTATTTGCTCTACCGGGACATCAATTACTGAAGACTGAGTTCTTTGCACAATACTTTCCTCTCCTACTAAAGTAATTTCATTGAGTTCTAAAGCCGAAGACTCTAAGCTTATGTTTAGATGTATACTATTAGCAAGAGTGATCAATTTAGAATTCTTTTTATAACCAATAAAAGACATTTCTAAATTAAAGGTTGCACTGGGAAGGGTAATACTATAAAAGCCAAAAGTGTTGGTTGTAGTACCTAAAGATAATTCTTTGGCTACTACATTTACTCCTACCATACGTTCTCCAGAACTGGCATCTTCTACATAACCACTAATGGTGTATTTTTGAGCTAGTAACTGGCTAGAAGATAAAAGTAAAAAAAGCCCTACTAGACGGAGTAAATTTCTCATTGAGAATGAATTGAATATTAAGGATTGAATTTAAAAATTAAATTTGAATTATGAATATTTATTTTTAAACCAAAAATCCCGCTTTCGCAGGATTTTCTAAACTATAAATTATGCTTACAGGACATTCGCTTTAATTAGCTCCTGTTCCATTTGTACTTGGAGTTCTATTGCTTTCTCTCTAGCTTTTAAGGCAAAGTCTTTTTCTGAAGAAGCGTATATTATACCTCTAGAAGAATTTACTAAAAGACCACAGTCTTTACTCATTCCATACTTAGCAACTTCCTCTAGGCTTCCACCTTGAGCACCTACACCAGGAACTAATAAAAAGTGATTTGGAATTGTTTTTCTAATCTCAGCTAACCAATCGGCACGTGTAGCACCAACTACATACATCATATTAGAATCTGTTCCCCATTCAGAAGAAGTTTCTAATACTTGTTGGTAAAGTGGCTTACCATCAGATTCTATTAATTGAAAATCTTTCCCTCCAGCGTTAGAAGTCAAAGCCAATAAAATTACCCATTTGTTATCGTATACAAAAAAAGGTTGTACAGAATCTTTACCCATATAAGGTGCTACAGTAACAGAGTCGAAATCCATATTCTCGAAGAATGCTTTCGCATACATCGATGAGGTATTTCCAATATCACCTCTTTTAGCATCGGCAATGGTAAAAATATCTTTTGGGATATAGTCTAAGGTCTTTTGTAAAGACTGCCATCCTTTAATCCCTAAAGACTCGTAAAAAGCCAAATTAGGTTTATAGGCAACACATAAATCTTTAGTCGCATCAATAATTTGCTTATTGAATTCGAAGATAGGGTCTTCGGCATCTAAAAGATGCTTAGGGATTTTGTCTAATGCAGTATCTAAACCAACACATAAGAAAGACTTCTTCGCTTTTATTTGAGCTACTAATTCTGCTCTAGTCATCACTACCTTCTTTTAAACGTTCCGCATTTTCGGCAACCGTTAGTTCTTCAATAATTTTATGAATGTCTCCATTCACAATATCACCTAAAGAATATAAAGTTAAACCAATACGGTGATCGGTAACTCTACCTTGAGGATAATTATAAGTACGAATTTTCGCAGAACGGTCTCCAGTAGAAACCATTGTTTTACGTTTACCAGCAATTTCTGCATTACGCTTAGCCAATTCGATTTCGAAAATACGAGATCTTAAAACTTGTAAGGCTTTAGCGTGGTTTTTAATTTGAGACTTCTGATCCTGACACTGTGCCACTACTCCAGAAGGAATATGTGTTAAACGAACAGCAGAATAAGTCGTATTTACCGATTGCCCCCCAGGACCAGAAGAACAGTAAGTTTCTTTTTTAATGTCTTTATCGCTAATCTGTACATCAAACTCTTCGGCTTCTGGTAACACGACTACTGATGCAGCAGAAGTATGCACTCTACCTTGAGTTTCTGTTTGAGGCACACGTTGTACACGGTGCACTCCCGATTCATATTTTAATGTACCGTATACATCATCTCCAGAAACGTTCATTACAATTTCCTTGTAACCACCGGCAGTACCATGGGTAACATCAACCAATTCTGTACGCCATTTTTTATTTTCACAGTAACGAGTATACATTCGGTATAAATCACCTGCAAAAATACTCGCCTCATCACCACCGGCACCGGCACGAATTTCAACCACTGCATTTTTAGAATCTTCGGGATCTTTAGGAATAAGAAGTACTTTAATTACTTCTTCCATTTCGGCTTTTTTAGGAGTGGATTCATCCAATTCCATACGTGCCATCTCCTTCATTTCAGCATCGTCTTCTGTTGCCAAAATCTCATTCGATTCATCAATATTATCACAAACGGTTTTGTATGCTATATACGCATCTACAATTGGATTAAGGTCTTTGTATTCCTTATTCAACTGTACATAACGCTTCATATCGTTCATTACTTCGGGTTCGATAATTTGCTGTGCAACATCATCGAAACGAAGTTTAATCATTGCTAATTTATCTAGTAGTGCCATATTAGTAAACGAATTCGCCGTATTGGCTCTTAATAGTCAATTTCTTTCCTTGGTGTTTCTCTACTCTACCAATAATCTTCGCATCTACACCAAACTCTTTAGAGATATTGATAATGTCTTGTGCGTGTTCTTCTTTTAAGTAGATTTCCATTCTATGCCCCATATTAAACACCTTATACATCTCTTTCCAATCGGTACCCGATTGTTCTTGAATAAGTTTGAATAATGGCGGAGTAGCGAACATATTGTCTTTAATCACGTGTACATCGTCTACAAAGTGTAGTACTTTTGTTTGTGCTCCACCACTACAGTGCACCATACCGTGAATATTAGCTCTATGAGAATCTAAAATCTTTTTTATAATTGGTGCGTAGGTACGTGTTGGAGACAAGACCAATTTCCCTGCATCTATAGAAACACCTTCCACAGCATCTGTAAGGGCTACATTTCCTGAGTAAACTAAATCTGAAGGAACAGAAGCATCGTAACTCTCAGGATACTTAGCCGCTAATTCTTTGTGAAATACATCATGTCTAGCAGAGGTTAAGCCGTTAGATCCCATACCACCATTGTATTCTTTTTCGTAAGTCGCTTGTCCAGCAGATTCTAATGCTACAATTACTTCACCACCAACAATATTGTGATTTGAAATTACGTCTGAACGCTTCATTCTTGCAGTTACTGTAGAATCTACAATAATGGTACGAACTAAGTCGCCCACATCAGCTGTTTCACCACCGGTAGAATAAATCTCTACACCTTGAGAACGCAGATCTTCCAATAACTCCTCGGTACCATTAATGATTTCAGAAAGTACCTCACCAGTAATTAAGCTCTTGTTTCTCCCTATAGTAGAAGAAACTAATATTTTATCTACTGCACCTACACAAAGTAGGTCGTCAATATTCATAATTAATGCATCCTGAGCTATCCCTTTCCATACAGAAGCATCACCCGTTTCTTTCCAATACATATAAGCAAGAGACGATTTTGTACCAGCACCATCAGCGTGCATCACAATACAATAGTCATCATCGCCAGTTAAGCGGTCTTCAACAATTTTACAAAATGCCTTAGGAAACAATCCTTTATCAACATTTTTAATGGCATTATGAACGTCTTCTTTTGCTGCTGAAACGCCACGCATCATATATCTTTCTTGACTACTCACCTGTAAAAATCTATTGGTTAATTTGCTGCAAATATACTCAAATAAAAAAGCATCCCACACGAGTATGGGATGCTTTTAAATAATGTTTACTGTTTAGTACGATCCGTACTTTTTTGCATCTACAGGATCCGACTCTAGTTCTTTAAAATCGGTTCTTCTGTTCATTTGATGCGCTAAATTCCTTCTTCTTTTAGAGCGTATAGACTCGATAAACTCCTGAGACAATACATCGCCTTTCACAAAGCCACTTCTATCTTCTTGTAATGTTAATGGCTCCGATTCTCCCATTCCTACAGCTACTAATCTCGATGCATCAACACCTTGTTCAATAAGGTAAGATACACAAGCATCAGCACGTTTTTGAGAAAGCGCTAAATTAAAGTCATCTCCAGACCTAAAGTCTGTATGAGAACGCAATTGAATTCTTAAGTCTGGATTGGTTTCTAAAACACCCACCAATTTATCTAGATCCTTCATAGCCATATCTCTAAGCTCTGCAGAACCTAAGTCGTATTCTATTTGAGGCAATACAACGGGCAACCTATAAACTTTCATAGATAAATCTACTGCGATGGTATATAAGAAACCTTCGTCTGTAGACTCGAAATCGTGAATTGTTAAATCTTGTGTGGTTACAGTATCGTTAACCGTTACATAAGTATCTTTTGTATAAGTAACCTCATATTCAACTCCTTGTTTAATAGCCTCATCACCCATACTAAAGAACCCGTCTTTGTTGGTAATTGCATCAAAAGAAGAACCGTCAGAACCTTCTATATGAATAGACACAGACTGTAGCGGGTCAGAAGTTTCGGTATCTACTAAGATACCTTCCATTTTAAACTTAAGGTCAGATAATTTAACTTCGTAGATATCATCTCCTCCACGACCACCTCTACGGTTAGAAGTATAGAAACCATTCATAGCATCCTTACCCGAGAAGATAATACCGAAATCATCGTACGATGAATTTATTGGGTATTTCATATTCTTAACTTTCCCAAACTGACCACTAGGTCTTTTAGTAGCTCTAAAAATATCGAATCCACCCATACCAACATGCCCTTTAGAGGCAAAGAATAAAGTTCCATCTTTATGAACAAAGGGGAGCAATTTCCGGTCCATCAGTATTTACTTCAGGCCCTAAATTTACAGGCTCAGCCCATACATCTTTACGTTTATTGTACTCAGACATCCAAATATCGAAATCTCCTTCACCACCTGGCATATCAGACACAAAGTATAAGATTTTTTCATCTGGCGATAAGCAAGGGAAAATTACCATATAGTTAGAATCTATAGGTAAAGACAACTCTAGTGGAGCTTCCCATTCTCCACCTTTCTTTATAGAGGAGTAAATTCTTGGAACATGCGCCTCATTTTTTTTCATCATGGCACGGGTAAAGTACATTAAGTTACCACGTTCGTTTAATGTAACAGCTCCTTCATCAGATTTAGTATTAATAACTTCTTCAGTACCAAAGTGCTCTCCTAAAGAAAGTGGCTCCGACCACTTAGGTTTAGCTTTCTTTTTTGCAGAACGACCACGTCTTTTTTTACTTTTCTCTAATTCTGTAGCCCAAACATCAGTAAAATACTGTCCTGTTTGATCACTAATTTTACGACCAATAACTCCTTTTCTTGCAGTAGTAAACAGCAATAAGGTATAATCGTTATTTGCGAAGGCAGGCATCCTGTCGTCGTTCTTAGAGTTTATACCTTTCATATTAGAAACAGCATATCTAGTAGGGTTTTCAGTCCATTCTAGTGCTAACTCACAAGACTCTATAGCTTCATGTGCCCTAACATCCTCAGGTACCTTCTCGCTATAAAGGGTAAATGTTTTTATTGCATCTTCAAACTTACCTAAGTTTCGTTGCATCATCGCTAAATAAAGGAGTGCAATAGGGTCGTCGTAGCGCATTTTTATAGTACGCTTATAATAACTTTCAGCCTGTCTATAATTCCCAATTCTACGGGCACATTCGGCTAATTTAAAACTCATTTCAATTTTCTGTGTTCTATCAGAAGACTTAGAGTAAGCTCTTTTAAAGTGAACCATTGCCTTATGAAACTCATATTGATCATAAGCGATTTCAGCCTTTTTCAGCTGTCTACCCTGAGCAAATGAACTTGAACTTATCGCTAAAGAAGCGATAAAAAGGAATACTATTTTAGATAATCTCATTGGATTGAGTTAATGCGTTGTTTGGAATTGGTCTGCAATATCTATGCAAAAGATTGCTAAAATAACTAAAATTATAGCAAATAAAAAAGCGTAGAGGCGATAAGCGTATGATGATAGACTAATAAGTATATTTAGAAATAAAAAAAGCACCTAAAAAGGTGCTTTTTAAAAGTCCTAAGGACTTATTTTATATTTGCTTCTGTAACAGTTTTCACAATTCTAGATGCAATTTTGTAAGGATCACCGTTTGATGCTGGACGACGGTCTTCCAACCATCCTTTCCAACCTTGTTCTACTGTAATGATAGGGATTCTAATTGAAGCACCTCTATCAGACACACCAAAACTAAACTCGTGTATAGAAGCCGTTTCGTGTAAACCAGTTAAACGTTGTTCGTTATACTCTCCATAAACAGCCATATGTTCTTTAACAACCGGTCTGAAAGCCTCACATACTTGCTCATAAGTCTCTTTAGAACCACAAGTTCTTAAAAGTGTATTAGAGAAGTTAGCGTGCATACCAGAACCATTCCAGTCTCCTTTAATAGGTTTTGGATGGTACTCTATATAATAACCGTATTTTTCGGTAAGTCGATCTAATAAATAACGAGCAACCCAAAGCTCATCACCTGCTAATTTTGCTCCTTTAGCAAATAATTGAAATTCCCATTGTCCAGAAGCAACCTCTTGGTTAATTCCTTCGAAGTTTAATCCAGCTTGGATACATAAATCTGCATGCTCTTCAACAAAATCTCTACCGTGTGTATTTCTCCCACCTACAGAACAGTAATACATTCCCTGAGGACCAGGGTAACCGCCTACAGGGAAACCTAAAGGCAATTGAGTATTCACATCCATAATAAAGTATTCTTGTTCGAAACCGAACCAGAAGTCATTGGTATCGTCTAAAATAGTTGCACGCGCATTAGAGACATGAGGAGTTCCATCGGCATTCAACACTTCAGTCATCACTAAATAAGCATTATCTCTCTCAGGATCTGGAAAAATAGCGACTGGCTTCAATAAACAATCAGAATTTCCTCCTACAGCTTGTCTAGTTGAACTTCCATCAAAAGACCACATAGGGCATCCTTCTAATGTACCATCAAAATCTTCTACTACTTTCGTCTTACTTCTCATGTTCTGAGTAGGAAAGTATCCGTCGAGCCAGATATACTCTAATTTAGTTTTCATAACGATGAAATGGGTTAAAATTTAGCTGCAAATATAAACTCAATAATTGAGAGATATTTAAAATCCCTCAAGTTTTTGATAAAAAAAAGACTTTTCATAACGGAAAAGTCTAAATAGATACTCTTTATTAAAAAAGGAAGTAGATGTAACTTATATAAACCAATAGTAACAGCCCACCTTCTACCCTACCAATATGACCTCTGTGGAACAAGAACATCATTGGATACAATAATAGAGATACTGCAAACATCCACCAGATATCGTTTGATATAAGGCTCTGGTCTAGAACTTGGATTGGTGAAATAATACTTGTTATTCCAAGTACAGCAAATACATTAAATATATTAGAGCCTATTAAATTCCCAATAGACAAATCTTTTTCCTTTTTGAAAGCAGCTATTATAGAAGCAGCCAACTCGGGAACAGAAGTTCCAAAAGCGACAATAGAAACTGAAATTACGCGCTCACTTAAACCCATCATTCTAGCTAAACTACTAGCACCATCAACTAAAAGTCGGGAACCAAAATACAAACAAACGGCACCTACAGTTAGGTAAATCGTCAACTTAGAAAGCGGCAGCTTGTCCTCTTCTATTGTATGTTTCAGTTTCTCTTCTTTCCTTGAACGACGAATCATATAGAAGCTTAGCATAAAAAGCATGCTGACAAAAACAAAACCTTCCCATGATTCTAAAGTTGCGTTGGTATATAAAAAAACACCAAATAATAGTGATGCAAAAAGCATCACAGGGATATCGAAACGATACAATCTTTGTTGAAATGCTAAAGGAAACAAAAGTGCAGTTAAACCTAAAACCAAAGATATATTAGCAATATTTGAACCGATAACATTCCCAATAGCCATATCTGGATGGCCCGTTAAGGCAGAATAGATACTAACAATTAGTTCGGGTGCAGAGGTAGCAAAAGACACTACAGTTAAACCAATAACCACCATAGAAACTTTCATTCTCACAGCAAGAGCTACAGAACCTTTAACTAAAAACTCACCTCCTAAAATAAGGATAATGAGTCCGAGAACTAAATAAAGTATATTTTCCACTTATGAATTATCTAGAGTTTTCTTCACACCTCTTTTTACAGACTGTGTAAGATTTTCAATTTCTTTAAGATCACTTTTCATCTCAGAGGTAACCGAATCAACTCCTTGAGAACTTTCGTGAATTTCCCTTTTAATATCATCACTTGCGTCTTTCACCTTGCGTATACCCTGCCCTACAGACCGAGCAATACCAGGTATTTTATCGGGACCAAAGAGCAAAAGAAAAACAAAGGCAATAAGGACAAATTCGCCAGTACCTAAAAAATTTAAAAACAATAGTGTATTTACCATAGTGCAAAAATAAAAAAAAGTCCTGCTAATGCAGGACTTTCTTATGAATCTTAAAAAAGATTATTTTTTAGCTTCATCTTTTAAAGTATCAACCATAATTGGTGTAGCAATAAACAATGAAGAATAAGTTCCAACAACTACCCCAATCATAAGGGCGAACATGAATCCTCTAATAACCTCACCACCGAAAATAAAGATCACTAGTAATACGAAGAATGTAGTAACAGAAGTATTAATAGTACGACTTAAAGTACTGTTAAGGGCTGCATTTACAATTTCGTGCGTAGTACCTGATTTTTTAGAGAAATACTCACGAACTCTATCGAATACAACAACAGTATCGTTTAATGAATATCCGATTACAGTAAGAATTGCAGCAATAAATGCTTGGTCAATTTCTAAAGAGAAAGGTAATTTTCCGTAGAAAATAGAGAAGATAGACAATACGATTAATACATCGTGGAATACAGCTACTACAGCACCTAAAGAGTAAGACATCTTACGGAAACGTACTAATATATACATAAATATTACGATTAAAGAGAATATCACGGCCCATACTGCAGACTGCTTAATATCATCTGCAATGGTAGGCCCAACTAATTGAGAACTCATTACTTCGTACTCCATACCTAAAGTACTTAAACCTTCAGCAAGCTTAGCATCTACCACTTCATCAGATCCTTTTTCATCGATCATAAACTTCGTAGTAATCTTCACTTGATCAGACTTACCGAAAGTCTTAACCTCTGGAGCCGT
>CBCYMK010000009.1:0-3225 GCA_965183875.1 Flavobacteriales bacterium
TAATGGGTAGTGTTTCCCAACATATATTCTACTGTAGGCTACAAGACTAGCCCAAGAGTATAATAAATAGGGTAAATATTTTTTCTCAGAAAATAAAGAGGAAACAATTGCAGCAATTGCAAAAAAGTTGGCTGCGTGAGAAGATACGAATCCGTATAAGCCACCTTTAGAAACTAGTAAGCGTATGGAGTCTAACAGAAGTGGCTCATGACTAGGTCGCAAACGCATAAATACATTTTTAAATGCGTGAACTGAAGATAAATCTGCCAAACTTACTACTATTAGAATAAGTATTAAACCTTGCCAAAAAGAGCTACGGTATTTTTTAATCAGCAAAAAAATGATAAATAGAAAAAGAGGTATTGCTGATTTTGTACTTGAGATAAAAACAAAAAAAGAATCAAAAGTTTTTGTTCCTGCACTATTGAGCAGCAAGAAAAACTCTTGATCCAGTTGTATGAATTTATTAAGCATTTAACTGTTGCCAGATTAAATCTTTTAATTCTGTTAATCCTTGTTGAGCAACAGAAGAGAAGAAAACTGTTTTCACACCCTCAGGAAGTGTTTGAGCCACTTCAGCTTTTAATTCCTCGTCTAACATATCAGATTTAGAAATCGCCAACAAACGATCTTTATGTAGTAATTCAGGATTGTAGACTTGCAACTCGTTTAGTAATATTTCGTATTCTTTAGCTATATCGTCTGCATCAGCAGGAACTAAGAATAACAGAGTAGAGTTACGTTCTATATGTCGTAAAAAACGAAGTCCTAAACCTTTACCTTCACTAGCACCTTCAATAATACCAGGAATATCTGCCATTACAAAAGAACGACTATCGCGGTAAGCAACAATACCTAAATTAGGCACTAAAGTAGTAAAGGCGTAATCTGCAATTTTCGGTTTAGCAGCAGAAATAACAGATAACAATGTAGACTTCCCTGCATTAGGAAACCCTACTAATCCTACATCAGCTAATACTTTAAGTTCAAGTATATTCCAACCTTCTTCTCCTTCGGTACCTGGCTGGGCATAACGTGGAGTTTGACGTACAGAGTTCTTAAACCAAGAATTCCCTCTACCTCCAAGACCACCTTTACGGACAATAATTTCTTCGCCGTGATCAGTAACTTCAAAAAGTATCTCTTGCGTATCCCCATCGCGTACAACAGTACCTAAAGGAACATCTATATACTGGTCTTCACCGTCGTCACCGAAACTATTGTTTGAGGAACCACCTCCCCCACGACCACCTTTAACGTGTCGTTTGTATTTTAGGTGGAGTAAGGTCCACATTTGGTCGTTACCGCGAATGTATACATTACCGCCTCTACCACCATCGCCACCATCGGGGCCACCTTTAGCAGTTAGTCTAGAACGATGGAGATGCACAGAACCAGCCCCACCATGACCGGCAGCGCAATGAATCTTTACATA
Source organism: Flavobacteriales bacterium (assembly GCA_965183875.1). Lineage (GTDB taxonomy): Bacteria > Bacteroidota > Bacteroidia > Flavobacteriales > UBA7430 > UBA6772. The sequence continues at coordinate 1,436 of CBCYMK010000009.1, forward strand.
ATCGACAAAATTGGATCCGTTTACAGCCATTTTATTAAACTAAAGCGTCTATTTCTTTACAAAGGCTTAGGGTAATAGATTCTATAGAACCAATTCCTTTAACACCTACAAATTTATTTTGAGCTGCGTAATAGTCTTTCAAGATTGCGGTTTCGTTTTCGTAAACTTGAATTCTATTTTTTATAATCTCTGGGTTTTGATCGTCTGCTCTTCCACTAGACTTACCTCTTTCTAAAAGACGAGAAACGAGTTCTTGTTCTTCTACTTCAAGGGCTAACATAGCAGATATAGCGGCACCTTTAGAACTTAAAAAAGTATCTAAAGCTTCAGCCTGAGCATTCGTTCTAGGGAATCCATCAAAGATAAAACCCTTTGCTTCGGTATTCAAATTCACCTCAGCTTCGAGCATGCCTATAGTAACTTCATCGGGTACAAGAGCACCTTTTTCAATATACGACTTGGCAAGTTTCCCTAGGTCGGTATTTTCTTTCATATTATAACGGAAAATATCTCCGGTAGAAAGATGTACCAAATTGTACTTATCAATTAATAGGGCAGACTGAGTTCCTTTTCCTGCTCCTGGAGGTCCAAATAAAACTAAATTTAGCATACATTTTTTTTAGGCTTTCGCCAATTGATAAACGTTTTTCAAATTCCGACCAAAGCCATCGTAGTCGAGGCCATAACCGACAATAAAATCATTGGGAATTTCAAAACCGACAAAGTCCACTTTTCTTTTCCCATTATAGGCTTGAGGTTTAAAAAACAAACTTGCTATTTGCCAATTTAAATCCTTCGCCTTAAAGATTTCATCAATCTTTAAAAGAGTTCCGCCAGTATCTACAATATCTTCTAATACGATTAATGCTTCTTCTGTTGAGACCTCTTCTAAACCGATTAACTCTTGTACTTTCCCTGTACTTACCACACCATCATATGAACTCAATTTCACAAATGATATTTTACAATCGCCAGGATAAGCGCGAAGTAAATCGGATGCAAATACAAAAGAGCCATTTAGGATCGCTACAAAATGGGGTGTTTTTCCATTCATCTTTATAAAAATATCGTGGGATATTTCTACCACACGCTCTTTCAAGCACTTCTCTTCAAGATAAATTTCAAAGTCCAAATCGTGAACCCTTAGCTTTTTCATACGGCGCAAAAATACAAATTAATGAAGGATAATAAGATGCACAGCCCTTAGATTTAAGATTTTCTCTTATTCTTTGCTTTTCAGGCCGCTATAAGTGGTGGGAATTACTTTTTAAACTGCTTTTCGTACAAGCTAATCCAATCTGAAACAGTCATTTTTTTAATCAGCTGAGCGAGTAATTCATAGGGGATGTCGTCCATTTTCTTAAAGCGGACACAACTCTTTCCCATATCTAACTTTCGCGAACAATATTTTGGGTACTCGGCAACAAACCAATCGTACAATTCTTTATTGGCGTATATCCCCATATGGTAAAAGGCCACAAAATTTTTCTGTGAGGCAATATTCATAAAAGGCAAGGGTAATTCTGGCGTACAGTGGTAACCGGGTGGGTAGATAGAATGTGGCACCACAAAGCCGATCATTCCGTAATTCATCTGCTCTTCAAAACCTTCTGGTATATGCGAAAGAATTAATTCTCTCAACTTAGCGATTACTAATTTCCTTTCTTCGGGTAACTGAGCAATATAATCTTCTGGGTCTTTTGCCTTGTATTTCATATAATAAATTTGCTCTAATTTATAACTTTCGAAGGATGAAACCAATTCTAAAAATCAACTATTCAGCACCGAGT